>DASTFE010000400.1:0-20178 GCA_035708905.1 Acidimicrobiales bacterium
CCCGACCTGCTGCCCGTGCTCGCCGAGGCCGGCGTGGTCGACGCGGGGGCCGCCGGCTACCTGCTGCTGCTCGACGCGCTGGCCCACGTGGTCGACGGCCGCCCCGTGCCCGAGCCCCGGGTGGGCGAGGGGGTGGTGCGCCCCGATGCCCACCTGGTGCACCACACTGCCGACGACGTGCACGACAGCGTGTCCGACCTGCGCTACGAGGTCATGTACTTCCTCGAGGCCCCCGACGAGGCGATCCCGGCGTTCAAGGACGTGTGGGCGGGCATCGGCGACTCGATCGTCGTGGTGGGCGGCGACGGCATCTGGAACTGCCACATCCACACCGACGACATCGGTGCCGCCGTCGAGGCGGCGCTCGACGCCGGACGCCCCCGGCAGATCCGCGTGACCGACCTGATGGACGAGGTCGAAGAGGAGCGCTGGGTGCGCGAGGCGTCCGACGCCGACGTCGTCGAGGTGCCGCCCCACGCCAGCGAACCGGTCACCACCGCCGTGGTGGCGGTCGCCGCCGGCGACGGCGTCAAGCGCATCTTCTACAGCCTGGGCGTCCAGGGCATCGTGGCGGGGGGCCAGTCGATGAACCCGTCGACGGCCGAGCTGCTGGCCGCGGTCGAGGCGGTGCCCGCCGACCAGGTGGTGATCCTCCCCAACAACAAGAACATCATCCCGGTCGCCGAGCAGGTCGGCGCCCACACGACGCGCACGGTCAAGGTGGTGCCCACGCGCGGCGTCGCCGAGGGGTTCGCCGCGCTCATGGGCTACGACCCCGAGGCCCCGGTCGACGAGAACGCCAAGGAGATGGCGTCGCTGTCGTCCAGCGTGGTGGCGGGTGAGGTCACCCGGGCAGTGCGCGACTCGACCTGCACGGTGGGCCCCATCGCCGAGGGCGACTTCCTGGGCATCGCCCGCGACGGCATCCGGGCCGTCGAGCCCACCGTGGCCGCGGCCGCCGTCCGGCTGCTGGACGAGCTGGTGACCGACGAGCACGAGATCCTGACGGTCATCGAGGGCGAGGGCGCCACCGCCGGCGACACGCGCGCGATCACCGAGTGGCTCGGCGAGCACCGGCCGGGCGTCACGCCCGAGGTGCACCACGGCGGCCAGCCGCTCTACCCGTACCTGTTCGGCGTCGAGTAGCCGCCCGGTCGCCGTGACCGCCGACGGGCCCATCTCGCTCGGTGAGCTGGCCTCGTGGCCCGTGACCCGCCTGACCGGCGTCGGCCCTCGCAAGGTCGAGGGCCTGGCGTCGCTGGGCATCGAGAACCTGCTCGACCTGCTGACCTACTACCCCCGGCGCTACGTCGACCGCACCCGCGAGGCCCGCATCCGCGACCTGGCGGTGGGCGAGGAGGCGATGGTCATCGTCACGGTGCAGCGCACCACGTCGCGCCGCACGCGGGGGCGGCCTCCCAAGGTGCTCGTCACGTCCGACGTCGGCGACGACAGCGGGCGGCTGCGGGTCAGCTTCTTCAACCAGGCGTGGCGCGAGCGCCAGCTCATGCCGGGCACCACCGTCGCCCTGTTCGGGAAGCTCGAGATGTTCAACGGCCGCCGCCAGATGACCAACCCGGTCGTCGACCTGATCGGCGACCGCACCGGGCGCATCGTGCCGATCTACCCGCAGTCCGAGAAGGCTCGCCTGTCCACGTGGGAGATCGGCGACTGGGTGGCGCAGGCGCTGCGCCGCGCCGCGCCCCGAGGGCTCGCCGACCCGGTGCCCGGCTGGGTGCTCGACCGCCACGACCTGGTCACTCGGGGCGAGGCGTTCGCCGGCATCCATGCCCCCGACTCGATGGACCACATGCGGGTCGCCCGCCGGCGACTCGTGCTCGACGAACTGCTGCGGGTGCAGCTCGCCCTCGTCCAGCGCAAGCGCCACGTCGAGCGCACCACCCGCGGCCTGTCCCAGGCCACCGAGGGACCGCTGCTCGACGCCTTCGTCGAGCGACTGCCGTTCGAGCTGACCCCCGACCAGCGGGCAGCCGTCGCGGAGATCGCGCGCGACCTGGCGGCGCCCCACCCCATGCACCGGCTGCTGCAGGGCGACGTCGGCAGCGGGAAGACCGTGGTGGCGGTCTGGACGCTGCTCGCCGCCGTGCAGGGCGGGCACCAGGGCGCGTTCATGGCGCCGACCGAGGTGCTGGCCGAGCAGCACGCCCAGGGCATCCGGGCGCTCCTCGACGGCGTCGAGGTGCCCGACGACGGCGCCTCGCTGTTCGGCGCCCGACCGGTGCGGGTCGAGCTGCTGACCAACAAGGTGGGCGCCGCGGACCGCCGGCGCATCCTGGCCGGTCTGGCGTCGGGCGAGGTCGACGTGGCCATCGGCACCCACGCGCTCATCCAAGAGGGGGTCGACTTCCGGTCGCTCGGCGCGGTCGTGATCGACGAGCAGCACCGCTTCGGCGTCGAGCAGCGGGCGGCGCTGCGCGACAAGTCCGGTGGGGGACCGGTGCCCGACGTGCTCGTCATGACCGCCACGCCGATCCCCCGCACGGCGGCGATGACGGTCTACGGCGACCTCGACGTCACCCTCATCCGCTCGCTGCCCGCCGGGCGCCAGCCGATCGCCACGTCGTGGGCCCGCACCGAGGCGGACGAGGCCGACGTGTGGGACGCCGTGCGACGCGAGGTGGCGGCCGGCCGCCAGGCGTACGTCGTCACCCCGCTCATCGAGGAGTCCGACAAGCTCGAGGTGCGCTCGGCCGAGGACACGTACGCCCGCCTGGCCGAGGGCGAGCTGTCAGGCCTGCGGCTCGGGTTGCTGCACGGCCGGCTGGGCTCGGCGGACAAGGAGGCGACCATGCACCAGTTCCGCGAGGGCCGCCTCGACGTGCTGGTGGCCACGACCGTGATCGAGGTCGGCGTCGACGTCCCCAACGCGACGGTGATGGTGATCCTCGACGCCGACCGCTTCGGCATCGCCCAGCTGCACCAGCTCAGGGGCCGGGTCGGGCGGGGCAGCGAGCGGTCGTGGTGCTACCTGGTCAGCGCGTCCGACAGCGACGAGGCCGAGGCCCGCCTGGGAGCGCTGGTGAAGACCACCGACGGCTTCGCCCTGGCCGAGGTCGACCTCGACCTGCGGGGCGAGGGCACGATCATGGGCGAGCGGCAGAAGGGCCGCAGCGACCTGAAGCTCGCGTCGCTGCGCCGCGACCGCGACTGGGTCGAGCGGGCACGCGCGGTCGCGTTCGCCATCGTGGACGGCGACGAGCCGGACGACGCCGGCGGCGGGCGAGGCCTGGAGCGTCACCCCGACCTGCTCGCCGAGGTGGCGCTGTTCCTGGACGAGGACGACCAGGAGTTCCTGCTCAAGGGCTGAGATCGGCCTCTCGCACCCACTCTGACCTGGGCGGCGATCACTGCGCCTGCCCCTCAGTCCTCGATTAGTCCTCAGCCCCGGGAGCGGAGCCACAGCCTGGGGAACTGAGACGACGATGACCGCCGAAGCGCTCCCGCAGCCGCACGCGTAGCGTCGCCGCCATGCCTGCCCCGCGCTGGTTCTTTCGCTTCATGTACGACCGCGAGAGCGCGGCCTGGGAGCGGCGACGCGACGAGCCGGAGCATCGTGAGCTGGTCGAGCGGACCGCCGATGAGCTCGCCAACGTGGTTGCACCGCCCGGACCTGTAGCCGACCTCGGCTGCGGACCTGGCGCGCACGCGCTCGCACTCGCGCGGCGCGGTTTCGACGTCGTCGGTGTCGACGGGTCACCTCGCATGGTCGAGGTCGCGCGGACACGAGCCGCGCGCGACCAGGTCGACGCGACGTTCGACGTGCACGACGTCAGCGCGCCGCTCCGCTTCGCGGACGCGTCGCTCGGAGGTGTCCTCGCGATCCTCGTCCTACAGCACCTCCCGCATCCCGCGGCCTTCATCGCCGAGATCCGGCGCTGCCTCCGGCCCGGCGGGCACCTGTTGATCACCGCTCCCGTCCGCGACGGCAGGTCGCTCACGTCCCAGAACCTGTACTGGCGACTGCGCGCAGCGTGCTACCACCGCGTGCCCGGCGTCGTCCGCTTCTACGACACGAGCTCCCTCCCTCGTCTCGTCGAGGACCAGGGCCTGACCGTCGTCGAGTGCAACGGCGAGCCCGGTCGCGTGAGCGTGTTGGCTCGCGCATGACGTCGCGCGTCGAATGCGCCCTCCAACGCCAGCTACGCGAGGCGCTTGTCGCCCTCCACGAACGGTGCCTGAACAACGAAGTGGAGGTAGTCACATGCATCCCTGACCCCATCATCAGTCGTGGCGCTGTCAGCCAGCGTCTTGCTCGCGCGCCCGGATCGCCTCGAGCGACTCCTGGAAGTGCCAGTGGTGGCCTTCCAGATCGTCGGCCTCGTAGCGCCGGTAACCGTAGAAGGCGTCCTCGATCGGCATCGTGATCGTGGCGCCCTCGGCGCGGGCGTGCTCGTAGTGCGAGTCGATGCCGTTGACCGCGACGTTGATCATCACCGTGGCGTGGCCGACATCGCCGGGGCTGTAGAGGTGGTGGACGTCTCGCGCGGCTGCGGTCGCACGGCCGATCATGACCACGCCGTCGCCGAACTCGAGCCAGGCGAGCATCCCCTCCTCGTCGTCGCCACTGCCCATCCGGGCCTCGCGGCGTTCGGTGAACTGGAACACGCGGGTGAGGTACTCGAGCGCTGCGACTTCGTCCGCATAGGTGAGACGCGGGTACATCGCCGGTGTGCGACTCCATGCTTCAGCTCGAGGTGTCGTCGTCCCGATCGTGGACATGAGCCTCTCCTTCTCGCGCTTGAACAGTCCGGGGTCGCCCTCGTCGACGGGGTAGACCCGGTCGGGTCGAAGTGTCGCTGTCACGCGTTCTTCTTCGTTCTCGCCGATGAGTTCGCGGAGTCGGCCCCGCGCCCGGTTCAGCCTCGAACGCACCGTGCCGACGGGAACGTCGAGCGCGGCAGCGATCTGGTCGTACGGCATGCCCTCCCAGGCGAAGAGCAGAAGGGTGTCGCGTTCTGCCTGCGGCAGCGTGGCGATCGCGGCGGCAACCTCGGCCCAGAGCCGCGAGGCGTCGAGACGAGCGTCGACCTCGACGAAGAGGTCCGATGCGGTGATCGACGTGTTCACCAACCGAGCCGTCGCGTCGAGACGGCGAGCCTCTCCCTGCCGATGGCGGGCCAAGAGGTTGCTCGCGATCCCGTACAGCCAGGGCCGCGCGCCCGCTCGTTCAGTGTCGAAGCCCGCCCGTTTCTCGAAGGCGATGCGAAAGAGCTCCCCCAGCAGCGAGTCGGCGTCATCGGGGCCGACCCTGCGCACGAAGTACCGGAACATCGTCGTTGCGTGCCGGTCGAACAGCTCGCCGAAGGATGCCGGCGACTCCAACGAGCACGCGATGACCTCGGCATCGGTGCGCGCATCCATCACTTCATGTTCCTCGCTCGCCGACGACGAGTTCGGACCTTCTGCCTCGGATAGCCGCGTACCGCGCCATCAGTCCTAGCTCACGGGCTGAAGGCACGACCGAGCGCCCTGGCCCGAGGTGGCCATGCGCCGAGCGGCGTCCTTCCCGTGTTCCGGCGGGGTGGTCGACAATGAGACGAGGAGACGAGGAGGTTCGTCATGCGCATCGCAGTCGCCGGAGCGACGGGTCACATCGGCGCGCTCACCGCCGCCGCCCTCGAGCGGGGCGGGCACGATGCCGTCCGCATCAGCCGCTCGCTCGGCGTGGACCTCCTCACCGGCGACGGGCTGGACGCGGCGCTGGCGGGCGTCGAGGCGGTCGTCGACGCCACCAACGCGACCGCGGCCGATCCCGACGAGGCGGTGGCGTACTTCGGCACCACCACCCGCAACCTGCTCGCCGCCGAGCAGCGGGCGGGAGCGCGCCACCACGTGCTGCTCTCGATCGTCGGCGTCCACCTGGTCGAGGGCAACGCCCACTACGCCGGGAAGCGTGAGCAGGAGCGCCTCGTCGAAGGCGGGCCGGTGCCCTGGACGATCGTTCCTGCCACCCAGTTCCACGACTTCGCGGCGATGGTGACGAGCTGGGCCGAGCAGGACGGCGTCGCCACCATCGCCCCGCTGCTCGTCCAGCCGATCGCCCCGGCCGACGTCGCCGAGGTGCTCGCCGAGGTGGCGACAGGCCAGCCGCACGGGCGGTACCCGGACGTCGCCGGCCCCGACACGCAGGACCTCGTCGACATGGCGCGGCGCACCAACGAGGCTCGGGGCCATCGGGTGCGCCTCGTACCGACGTGGTCGGGCCTGTTCGGCCCGTCGATGGCTGGCGACGTGCTGCTGCCCGGCGATGGTGCGCGCATCATGCCCACCACGTTCGACGAGTGGCTGGCGGCGGGCGCGACACCGTGACCGCTCCGATCCCGGCGCGCACCCGCCAGGTCGTCATCCTGGTGGCGATGTGGCGCGACGACCGTGGCCGGGCTGCGGTCGTTCCCCGCCCACGGGCAGGTCCCGCCACGGGTCCGCTACCCCTTGCGGACCGCCTCGACCTCGATCTCGAGGCGGATCTCCCTGGACACGACCAGACCCCCGGTCTCGAGGACCATGTTCCAGGTGAGGCCCCAGTCCTCGCGGTCGAGCGTGGCGTGGGCGCTGAAGGCCGCCCGGTCGACACCCCAGGGGTCGCGGACGTGGCCGAGGTACTCGACCTGCAGCGTGATGGGTCGGGTCACGTCCTTGATGGTGAGGTCGCCGGTGACGGTGCCGCTGGTGCCGGTGCGGGCGATCGCCGTGGAACGGAACGTTGCGACGGGGTGGTTCTCGACGTCGAAGAGGTCGGCCGAGCGCAGGTGGTCGTCCCGGGCCCGGTCGCCCGAGTCGACCGAGGCCATGTCGATCGTGACCTCGAGGCGGGATTCCGTCGGGTCGTCGGCGACGGTGATGGCGCCGGACACGCCGTTGAAGCGGCCGCGGACCTTGGCGAGCATGAGGTGGCGGCCGATGAAGGCGACCTCGGCGTGGCCCGGGTCGATCTCCCAGACCCCCGGGGCGGGCAGGTCGATGCCGTCGAGCGCGCGGGTTGCGGACATGGTGGTCTCTCCTGTCTCCGGTAGTGGGTCGGCGTGCCGGGTGTCGGTCGTCGGCTCACCGTCGTCCAGCGAGGCCGGTCACCTCGTCACATCGACCGGGTTTGTGGCGTCTAGTCGTATGACGCCACGCGACGGAGGAACGTGACGGATGGGTGAGAGCGACTGGCTGGCGGAACGCTTCGAGGAGCACCGCAGCCGCCTGCGGGCGGTGGCCTACCGGATGCTGGGTTCACTGAGCGAGGCGGACGATGCCGTCCAGGAGGCCTGGCTGCGGCTGAGCCGCTCGGACGCGGGCGATGTCGAGAACCTCGGCGGGTGGCTCACGACGGTGGTCGGACGGGTGTCGTTGGACATGCTGCGCTCCCGGCGGAGGCGGCGCGAGGAGCCGCCGGGCGCCCGCGTGCCGGAACCGATCCTGGACCGCGTCGACGGCACCGACCCCGAGCACGAGGCCCTGCTGGCGGGCTCGGTGGGACTGGCCCTGCTGGTGGTCCTGGAGACGCTGAGCCCCGCCGAGCGGCTCGCGTTCGTGCTCCACGACATGTTCGCGGTGCCCTACGACGAGATCGCACCGATCGTCGACCGCTCTCCCGAGGCGGCGCGCCAGCTCGCCAGCCGCGCCCGTCGCCGCGTCCAGGGCGAGAGGACGGTTCCCGACGCCGACCTCGAAACCCAACGCAGGGTCGCCGCCGCCTTCCTCGCGGCGGCGCGCGATGGCGATCTCGAGGCGCTGCTCGAGGTGCTGGACCCGGACGTCGTGGTGCGCGCGGACCTCGGTCCCCTGGGCCGGTCGAGAGAGCTGCGCGGGGCGGCGGCCGTCGCCGGCGAGGCGCGCGCCGTCTCGCGTGTCGGGTTGATCACGCGGCTGGCGCTCGTCAACGGCGCCGTCGGCGTCGTGTCGACCCTCGACGGCGAGCCGTTCTCGGTCGGAGCGTTCACGGTCAACGAGGGGAAGATCGTCGAGATCAACTGGCTCGCCGACCCCGAGCGGCTCCGGCGGCTCGATCTGACGATCCTCGACGCCTGATCGTCCCGGATGTTCCACAGCGCCGAGCGGGTGGTCACCGCGGTGACGTCGCCGCTGCCGATCTGCGATGCGGTCGGATGCCGGGTCCCCGGCGGCGGGTCACACCGCCTCGGGCGGCTGGGGTGGCAGCGGCTGCGGGTTCAAGGCGACGAAGTCGATCGAGGGGCTCTGGCCCCCCGGCGGCAGCGGCTGGGGGTTGAGCGCGACGAAGTCGACGGTCACACCGGGGGGCAGCGGCTGGGGATTGAGCGCGACGAGGTTGATCCGCACGCCGGGGGGCAGCGGCTGGGGGTTGAGCGCCACGATGTCGACGTGCAGCTCCGATGGTCCTGCCGGCGAGTCGTCGGTCGTCACGATTCCTCCTTGCAGGGAGCCGAGGATCTCCAGGCTACGCACCTGTTCCGCTGCCGGCCTCGGGATGTCCGGGGCTGCTCCACCGGTGGCGGAAAACCAGAGGGGGTGAGCGAGGCGGCACGGGATCATCCTCGTGTGGCGTCGCCTCCCGACCGCTCCGCTGCCGCTCTCGTGACGAAGCGACTCGTCCTGCGCGCACCCGTCGACGCGGATCGCGCTCGATTCGTCGAACTGTTCTGTGACGAGGCCTTCATGGTCTTCTCCGGCGGCGCGCTCACGCCGGCAGCCGCGCACGATCGCTTCGACAGGATGCTGGCCAACGCGCAACGGCTGAACTTCGCGAAGCAGCCGCTGATCGAACGGTCGAGCGGCCTGGTCGTGGGCTACTCCGGCGTCGACTGGATCGACTTCGAGGGCCGGCAGCGCCTCGAGTTCGGCTACCGGCTCGTGCCCGGGGCCCGCGGCCGGGGATACGCGACCGAGGGCAGTCGAGCGCTGCTCGCGAGGGCCGCAGACGACTTCGAGGGCGAGTTGCTGGCCATCATCGACCCGGTCAACGCCGCGTCGCGCCACGTTGCCGCCAAGCTCGGCTTCGCGCTCTGGAAGCGAGCGATCATCGACGGTTGCGGACGCGACGTCCACCGGCTGCACATCGGCTGAACGGCACAGGGTGCCGCCGACTCAGGCAGCCGCGACGCTGTGGCAGTGGACGCCGAGACCGCCGTCAGGCAGGAACCGCACGAACTGGCTCGGGCACGGGCTGGCGTCGTGGGCGATGGTCCTCGACGCACGCGCAGAGACGACGCCCGCGGCCGGACGCGACGGAGCCGCCGGGTCGCCCCGGCGGCTCCAGGGTGTGCGGATCGGCAGCGTCAGATGACGCGGACGTTCTGCGCTTCCTCACCCTTGCGGCCAGGGCCGATGTCGAACTCGACGCGCTGGCCCTCGTCGAGGGAGCGGTAGCCGTTCCCCTGGATGTTGGAGTAGTGCACGAAGACGTCGTCGCCGTCCTCGCGGGAGATGAAGCCGAAGCCCTTCTCGGAGTTGAAGAACTTCACGATTCCAGTCGTCACAGATTGCTCTTCTCAGTTACCCCGGCCGTCCTCGTGACGACCGGCGCACGTGACGCTACCAGCGGATTCGGGTGATGCGGGCGGTTCGCCGCCGCGCCGGCCCCCGGTGGTCACGCCGCGAGCAGCTCGTCGAGGCGCTCGTAGCCCTCGCGGATGCCGTCCTCCATGCCACTGGCGACGAACGCGTCGCGGTCCGCGAACGAGTCGACGAGCGACGTCGACACCAGGCGGGTGCGGCCGTCGCCGAGGTCGTCGAACCTGATCCGCTCCAGCGCCACGCCGTCGGGCATGCCCTCGAAGGTGAAGGTCTGCACGATCAGCTCGGCGGGGCGCACCTCGTGGAACGAGCCGTGGAAGCCGTACTCGTTGCCGCCGCTCAGGTGCAGGTAGCGGTACGACCCGCCGGTGCGACAGTCGAAGTGGTCGATCCGCATCTCGTGATCCCGGGGACCGAGCCACTGGACCACGAGGTCGGGGTCGGTGTGGGCCCGGAAGACCTTGGCGGGCGGGGCGTCGAACTCGCGGGTGATGCGCACGAGCGGGACATCGGGGTCGGAGACGATCTCGGTCTCGTGGGTCTGGATGGTCATCGTGATGCTCCTGTCTGGGGTGGGGTGGGCTCGATGTCGTCGGGGAGGGTCTCGAGCAGGTCGTCGAGGCGGCGGTAGCGCTCCTCGGCAAGTCGCCGGTAGCGCTCGATCCACTTGGTCATCAGGTCGAAGACCTCCGCCTCGAGGTGCACCGGGCGGCGCTGGGCCTGCCGGGAGCGGCTGACCAGCCCGGCATCCTCCAGGACCTTGAGGTGCTTCGAGACGGCCTGGACCGTGACGTCGTAGGGCTCGGCGAGCTCGTTGACGCTGGCGTCGCCGGCGGCGAGCCTCGCCACCATGTCGCGCCGCGTGGGATCGGCCAGCGCCGAGAACACCCGTGAGAGCGGATCCGCCGCCACAACGTGCCTCCTTGTTCAACCACTTGGTTGAGGACAACCTAGGGAGTGCCGACCCGGTTTGTCAACCCATTGGTTGAACAAGAGCGAGCGTGGGCCGCGGTTCCACGGCTTCTCCAGATCGTCTCCAAGCGTCCCGAGCGGGTGGGCCGCACCATGGCGGTGTCCTTCGACCCGAGGAGTCCACGATGTTCCTGATCGACTGCCCCACCTGCCACAACCGCACCGTCAACGGCTTCAGCGCGCTCGAGTCCGTCGACAACCATCCCGCCGGCATCCGGGTGCGCGTGCGCTGCCGCTGCGGCGCCGCGGTCGTCCAGTACCACGGGCGGGCCCGCAGACGGCCGGCGATGTCGTAGCCGGCCCGGGCGCGACGACGGCCCGGCCCGCGGGGCGCTGGCGCCGCCGCCGACCGGGCCGTGCTGAGGGCGCGGCGTCGGCCGCACCGTTGCCTCAGTTGTCGATGCCGCACTCCTCCGACAGGAAGGTGTCGACGCGGTCGGACGCGGCCTCGGCCTCGGTGAAGTCGACGTCGGCCAGGGCCTCCGGGTCGCTGACGTCGATGTCGGCGAAGCTGCGGAAGGCCTCGATCATGGTGTTCCAGTCGTCCTCGATCTCCGCCGGCGGATCGAGCTCGGCGATCTCGCTGATGGCGTCGGTGAAGTCCTCGTCGGTGGGGTCGTCGAGGCCGCTGTAGCGCTCGTCGAGCTCCTTGAAGCGGTCGCAGAACGAGGCGGCGTCGTCTCCACCGTCGTCGCCGTCGCCGTCGCTGCAGGCGGCGGTCAGCAGCAGCGCCGGCACGGCAGCGAGAGCGAGCGCGCGGCGGAGCAGGGGGATGGGTCGGGTCGGGTGCATCGGGCAGGTTCTCCGTTGGCTGTCGGTACGGGCGGGGCCGGGCCCCGAGTCGTGGAGGCCGGTCCGCTCAGGGCCCGTCCGCATCGTCGTCGGGCACGACCAGGTCCCACCGGTCGAGGCAGTCCTCGCACCGGTAGACGATCAGGTCGCCAGGCTCCCAGTCGCGCTCCTCGGGCGGGTACGACACCAGATGGGCGCGACCCCCGCAGTCGATGCACGTGATGATCTGGTCGACCTCCACCGGCGGGACGCTAGCGGGCGGGGTCCCCGCGACGGCATCCACTCCCGAGGGGACGGCGGGCCGCGGCACCAAGCCCAGCGCGCGGGTGACGCGACCGGGGCGGGTCGTCACCCCTCGTCACCCTCCTCGCCTGGCTTCCGGCGCGCCGCGAACCTGGCGACGCCGGCGCCGAAGTCCTCGGCGAAGATGACCTCGCGGCCGAGCCGGTCCTCGTTGGCGAGCGCCTCGGCCACACCCAGACCCAGGCCGTCGTACACCGCTCGCCGGTCGCTGACCACGCACCGCCACGGCGCGGCGGCGATCTGGTCGGCCAGCTCCACGGCGGCGTTCAGCGCAGTGCCCGCCGGCACGAGGCGGTCGATCAGCCCCATGCGCTCGGCCTCGACCGCGTCGATCTCGCGGCCGGTCAGGATCAGGTCGAGCGCCCGTCCCAGGCCCACGATGCGGGGCAGCCGGTAGGTGCCACCGTCGACGAGCGGCACCCCCCACCGCCGCTCGAGGCACCCGAACCGGGCGGTGGTGCCGGCCACCCGCAGGTCGCACCAGGCGGCCAGCTCCATCCCTCCCGCCACGCACCACCCCTCGATGGCGGCGATCACCGGCTTGGACAGCGCCAGGCGCGTCGGGCCGAGCGGTCCGCTGTCCCGCAGCTTGGGGAGGTCGCGCAGGTTGGCCCCCGAGCAGAACGCCGCCGTGTCGCCCGTCAGGACCGCGACCCGCGCCTCGTCGTCGTAGTCGAACGCCACGAACTCGTCGTGGAGCCGCTGCGCCGTGCGGGTGTCGATCGCGTTGCGCACCCGGGGCTGGTCGATCTTGATCACGCGCACGTGCCCTGCCATGGAACGAGGATGCCACCCGGTACGGTGCCGGCGATGCGCGTCGTGGCCGGGACGGCCCGGGGGCGGAGCTTGGTGGCACCGGCCGGAGCCCGCACCCGGCCGACGACCGACCGGGTGCGCGAGGCGATCTTCAACGCCCTGTGGTCCCGCGGCGTGCTCGACGGCGCCCGGGTCGCCGACCTGTTCGCCGGCAGCGGCGCGCTGGGGGTCGAGGCGCTGTCGCGGGGCGCGGCGCACGTGACCTTCGTCGACAGCGCCGGGCCGGCGCGCCGGGCCATCCGCCGCAACGTCGAGGCGTGCGGCGTCGCCGAGCGGGCGACGATCGTGGCCGCCCCGGTCGAGCGGTGGGTGGCCGGGTTGGCGCCCGGCGACCGCTTCGACCTGGCCTTCTGCGATCCGCCGTACGCCTTCGACGGCTGGGCCACGCTGCTGGCCGCCCTGCCCGCCGACCTGGTCGTCGTCGAGTCGGACCGCCCCGTCGACATGCCGGCCGGGTGGTCCCTGGCGCGCGCGGCGCGCTACGGCGGCACGTGGGTGGGGTTCGCCGAGCCGGTCGGCACCGGGGCCGAGGCGTGACGCCGGCGACGCCCGCGGCGCGGGGCTCGCCAGGGTGTCTCGGGGTCCGCGGGGTGGTGTCGATTACCGTTGTGACATTCGCTCGCGGCTGCCCGCCGATCGGTGACCAGGAGCTCGCCCCGTGACCACCGTCCTCTATCCCGGGTCGTTCGACCCGATCCACAACGGCCACATCGAGATCATCGAGGTGGCCTCGCGCCTCTTCGACGAGGTGGTCGTGGCGGCGGTCCGCAACCCGCAGAAGGGTCAGCCGCTGTTCACGCTCGAGGAGCGCCAGAACCTCATCGCCGAGTCGACCGGTCACCTCGGCAACGTGCGCGTCACGATGTTCTCCAGCCTCGTGGTCGACCTGGCTCGCGAGGTCGGGGCCGACTTCATCGTCAAGGGCCTGCGCGTCGTGTCCGACTTCGAGTCCGAGCTGATGATGGCCCAGATGAACAAGCGGGTGTCGGGCGTCGACACCCTGTTCATCCCCTCCGGCTCGGCGCACTCGTACCTGGCCTCCAAGCTCATCCGCGAGATCGCCCGCTACCGGGGCGACATCACGTCGATGGTGCCGCCGCCGGTGGCCAAGCTCCTCGAGGACAAGTACGCGACCGGGGACGGGCAGACATGAACGACGACGACGACCACTCGTTCGAGCACAGCTTCGAGGCCCGGGTGGCCGAGCGGGTGCCGGGTGGCGACGTCGAGGCGCTGCTGCGCCACCTGCACGAGATCGTCGACACGGCACGGCCCGCCCCGCTGTCGACCCAGGTCAAGATCGACCGCGACGAGGTGCTCGACCTGCTCGACCAGGCCATCGAGCGGCTGCCCGACGAGGTGCGGGCGTCCCGTTGGCTGCTCAAGGACCGCGACGAGTTCCTGGCCCGCACGCAGCGCGAGGCCGACGACATCCTGGCCGCCGCCCGCGGCCAGGCCGAGCGCATGGTGCAGCGGTCCGAGGTGATGAAGGCGGCCGAGGCCAAGGCCCGCCGCATCGTCGAGAACGCCAGGGCCGAGGCCAGCCGCCAGCGCAACGAGGCCGACGACTTCTGCGACAAGCGCCTCGCCCAGCTCGAGACCGTGCTCGAGCGCACGATGTCGGTGATCGCCTCCGGTCGGGCCAAGCTGCGCGGCCCCGCGGGCGAGGGCTTGCCGCCGTCGGCCCAGCAGGCGCCACGGGCCCCCGCACCGGCAGCCGACCGGGACGAGTCGTCCGGCACCGGCGGCTTCTTCGACCAGGACCGGGCGTAGCAGCCGTCGCCGGAAGCGCTGAGGTGCCGTGCGGCCCCTGGTGGGTGGCTCGCAACGAGCGCCGGCAACCGGCGAGCGTGACGAGTCGCCCCACTAGCCTGGGGACGTGAGCCGTCCCTTCCTCGTGCCGACGGGCGAGCTGTTCCGGCGTCGGGGCGAGCGCCACCGTGTGACGCTGGCGGGCCCGCTGCCCGGCCTGGCGCTGTCGACCTCCCGCCTCGCCGACGGCGACGTCGTGGCCGACCTGGTGCTCGAGGCGCAGGGCGACACCGTCACGGTCTCCGGCACCGTGGCCGGCGACTGGACCGGCGAGTGCCGTCGCTGCCTCGAGCCCACCGGCGGCCGGGTGGTCGTCGAGGTCAGCGAGGTGTTCGAGCCCGACGCGGTCGAGGGTGAGACCTACCCGCTGGGCACCGACACCATCGACCTCGAGCCGGCGCTGCGCGAGGCGCTGGCCCTGGCGTTGCCGGTGGCGCCCCTGTGCGACGAGGCCTGCGCCGGCCCCGACCCCGCGGCGCACCCCGTGACCACCGCCGCCGACGACGAGGTCGACGACGGCAACGGCGGCGAGAGCAACGGCGACGGCCTGCCCGCACGCGACCCGCGCTGGGGTGCGCTCGACGCGCTGCGCTTCGACACCTGACGGTGCTCCCGGCCTCCACCCGGGCTGCAGGGGGTTTCGACGGTTCCGCCGCCGTGGCGCTAGTCTTCCCCCCTTGTGCCCGCCGGATGGGCACCTCCGGCGCCGTCGCTGCGGCGCCCCGCTCGAGACGTCGCAGGAAGACTCGCATGGCCGTCCCCAAGAAGAAGACCTCCAAGGCCAAGACCCGCAGCCGCCGGGCCAGCGCGTGGCGCCTCGACCGCCCGGCCCGCAGCGTCTGTCCTCGCTGCAACGCGGTCAAGGTGCCCCACGTCGTGTGCGGCAACTGCGGTTGGTACGGCGGCCGGGTGGCCGTCGAGGTCGACTGACCAGGGCACTCCGCTGAGCCAACGCGCGGACGACCCGCCGGCTTCCGTCCCCACCGCCATGCTGCCGATCGCCGTCGATGCCATGGGGGGCGACAACGCACCCGGCGAGATCGTCGAGGGTGCCCGGCGCGCCGTCGCCGAGGCGGGTGCGCCGGTCGTGCTCGTCGGCCGCCCCGATGACCTCGCTGCGCTGCGTGGCGATCTCGACCTGATCGAGGCGTCGCAGGTCATCGGCATGGATGCCGACCCGGGGTCGAGCGTCCGCACGATGAAGGACTCGTCGCTCGTGCGCGCCGCCGAGGCCGTCCGCGACGGTAAGGCGGCCGCCATGGTGTCGGCCGGCAACACCGGCGCCGCGATGGCGTCGGCGCTGCTGCGGATGGGTCGCATCAAGGGTGTGTCCCGCCCCGCCATCGCCACGCCGATCCCGGTGCCCGGCTCGACACCCACCGTGTTGCTCGACGCCGGCGCCAACGCCGAGTGCCAGGCGGCCTGGCTGGTGCAGTTCGCCCAGATGGGTGCCGTGTTCGCCCGCGAGCGCTACGGCGTCGAGGCGCCCCGCGTCGGCCTGCTGTCGATCGGCGAGGAGTCGTCCAAGGGCAACCCCCTGGTCAAGGAGACGCACGCCCTGCTGGCCGACCCGGCGGCGCTCGCGCTCTCCGGTGCCCGGTTCGTGGGCAACGTCGAGGGCCGCGACATCATGACCGACGAGGTCGACGTGGTCGTGACCGACGGCTTCACCGGCAACGTGGCCCTCAAGACGCTCGAGGGCGGCATGCGGGCGCTCGTGCGCAGCGTGCTCGACGCGCTCGGTGCCACGTCGGTGGCCGACGAGGCGCTGGCGGCGCTGATGCCGCTGTACGCGACGCTCGACCCCGACCAGCACGGCGGCGCCATGCTGCTGGGCGTCGACGGGGTCTGCATCATCAGCCACGGATCGTCCTCGGCGACGGCGATCGTCAACGCGGTGCGGGTCGCTCGCGAGATGGTCGAGGCCGGCATCGTCGAGCGCCTGCGGGCAGCCGTCGCGCCGCGCTGAGTGGCCGCGTCTTCACAAGCGCACAAAGTCCGGCCCCACTACACTGCCGCCGTCCTTGACCGTGACCAGGAGAAGCTGAAGGTGCCCGCCGAGACCCATGTCGAGCGCAGTCCGATGGATCGCCAGCAGGTCTTCGATCTGATCCGTGACCGCCTCTCCGACATCCTCGAGGTCGAGCCGTCGAGCATCAACGAGGGCGACTCGTTCACCGACGACCTCGAGGCCGACTCGCTGGCTCTCATCGAGCTCGCCGAGGCGCTCGAGGAGGAGCTGGGCGAGCGCAGCGTCGGCTTCCGCATCGAGGACGAAGACCTCGAGGACATCAAGACGGTGCGCGACGCCGTCGACTACGTCCTCGCGCGGCTCTGAGGCAACGGCCATCCAGCTTCCCGTCCAACGACTCGACGAGCTCACCGAGCGACTCGGCGTCACGGTCGACAGCCCTGACGTCCTGGCCCCCGCGCTCGTGCACCGGTCGTGGTGCGCCGAGAACCCGGGCCACGACTCGAACGAGCGGCTCGAGTTCCTGGGCGACGCGGTGCTGGGGCTGATCATCACCGACCACGCCTTCCACGCCTACCCGACGCTCAGCGAGGGCGAGCTGACCGACGTGCGCAAGGCCGTGGTCAACGCGGTCACGCTGGCCGAGGTGGCCGACGAGCTCGACCTCGGCGACCACCTGCTGCTGGGCAAGGGCGAAGAGCAGTCGGGCGGGCGCGAGAAGCCGTCGATCCTGGCCGATGCCCTCGAGGCGGTGCTCGGGGCCGTGTACGTGTCGGCGGGCATGCGCGAGGCCCACGACCTGGTGCTGCGCCTGCTCGGCACCCGGGTCGCCGAAGCGCACGCCGGCGGCCCCGGCGGCCAGGACTACAAGAGCCGCCTGCAAGAGCTCGCGGCCCGCCACTTCGACGAGTCGCCCCGCTACGACACGGTGGCCGAGGGTCCCGACCACGCCCGCCGGTTCCACGTGACCGTGGCCGTCGCCGGCCAGGCCCGCGGCAGGGGCGACGGCCGGTCGAAGAAGCAGGCGGAGCAGGTCGCCGCCCGCGACGCATACACCACCCTGGTCGCCCAGTTGGAGAGCGAAGATGCCTGAGTTGCCCGAGATCGAGACCCTCCGACGCGGTCTCGAGCGTGAGACGGTCGGGCGGCGCGTCAAGTCGGTCGATGTGCCGGTGGCCAAGGCGGTCCACCGCAACGGCTCGCGCAAGGCGTTCCAGGCCCGCCTCGAGGGCGTGAAGATCAAGGGCGTCGACCGCCGGGGCTCGCTGCTCGTGTTCACCCTCGACAGCGGCGAGCTGCTGGTCGTCGACATCGGCTCGACCGGCCAGCTGCTGCGCACCAGCCCCAAGGACGAGGCCCCCAAGGACACGCAGGTCGTCCTCACGTTCACCCAGGGCGGGCAGCTCCGCATGGCCGACGCCGAGGGCACGGCCGAGGCGTTCGTCGTCACCCCCGACCTGCTGCTCGAGGAGGCGCCGGCACTCACCGAGCTGGGCCTCGACCCCGTGGCCGCACCGGTGTCGTGGACGGCGTTCGCGCAGTCGCTGGTCAACCACCGCAACGAGAAGCTCAAGCCCCTGCTGCTCGACCAGAGCTTCGTGGTCGGCCTCGGCGGCCTGTACGCCGACGAGATCCTGCACGACGCCGGGCTGCGGCCCGACCGCGAGGTGTCGACCGTGTCGACGATGGAGATCCGCCGGCTGTACCGGTCGCTGGTCGAGATCCTGCACGAGGCCACCAAGCACCACGGCACCTCCACCGACGAGCACCCGTTCACCGACCTGCAGGGCAAGGAGGGCAGCTTCCAGAGCGAGCTGCAGGTGTGGGGCCGCGACGGCGAGCCGTGCCGGCGGTGCCGCCAGACGGTCGTGAAGCAGCGCAGCGGCGGCCGCCTCACCTACTGGTGCCCGAGCTGCCAGGTGTGAGCGCCGGCGGCGACGCCGGGCTCACCCTCGGTGGCATCCATCCGCCCGCCCGCGTCCTCCCGTAGCCTCGAAGCTCGATGTTCCTCAAGGCGCTGACCCTCAAGGGGTTCAAGTCCTTCGCGGAGTCGACCGTCCTCGAGATGCAGCCGGGCGTCACCGTCGTGGTGGGGCCCAACGGCTCGGGGAAGTCGAACGTCGTGGACGCCATCGGCTGGGTGCTGGGCGCCCAGGCGCCCTCCGCCGTGCGCAGCCAGAGGATGGAGGACGTCATCTTCGCCGGCACCAGCAAGCGCCAGGCCCTGGGCCGGGCCGAGGTCAGCCTCACCATCGACAACTCGGCGGGTCTGCTGCCCATCGAGTTCAGCGAGGTCACGGTCACGCGCACACTCTGGCGCTCGGGCGACAGCGAGTACGCCATCAACAACGTCCCCTGCCGGCTGCTCGACGTGCAGGAGCTGTTCAGTGACACCGGTGTGGGCCGTCAACAGCACGTCATCGTGGGCCAGGGGCAGATCGACGCCGTGCTCAACGCCCGCCCCGAGGAGCGGCGCCTCATCATCGAGGAGGCCGCCGGGGTGCTCAAGCACCGCAAGCGCAAGGAGCGCTCCGAGCGGCGGCTCGCCGCCACCGAGGGCAACCTCACCCGGCTCCACGACCTGCTGCGCGAGGTCCGGCGCCAGCTCCGGCCGCTCGAGCGGCAGGCCGAGGCCGCCCGCCGTCACGGCGACCTGGTGGCCGAGCTGCGGGCGCTGCAGGTCTTCGTCGCCGGCCGCGAGCTGTCGACGCTCAAGCGCCGGCTCGGCGACGCCACGGCCGCCAAGGCTGAGCTGCGCAACGAGGAGACGCTGCTCAAGCGCCGCCTCGCCGAGCTCGACGTCTCGGTCATGGCCGCCGAGTCCGAGCTGAGCGCCCTCGGCGGCAGCGAGGTCGGCGACGCGCTCGGGCGGGTGCAGGGGCTGCGCGAGAAGGCACGCGGGCAGCTCGCGGTGCTGGCCGAGCGCCGCCGGGGGGTCGACCGCGAGCGGGCGGCGTTCGTCGACCAGGGGGTCATCGCCAGCCTCGAGGCCGACGCCGCCCACCTTCGGGCCGACATCGCCGCGCTGGCCGGCGAGTCCGAGGGCCTGGCGCCCGACGCCGAGGCCCTGGCGGCGGCGGAGGAGGCGCTGGCCCGGGCGCGCGCCGGCTACGAGGACGAGTGGGGCGAGGGGGTGCCGGCCCCGTCCGGGCGCGCCTCCGAGGTGCGGGGCGAGCTCGGCACGCTGCGCAAGGTGCTCGACCGGGCCGACGCCGACGCCGAGCGGGCCGCCCACCGGGTCGCCACGCTGCGGGCCAAGCTCGAACGGCTCGACACCGAGGCGGCCGAGGCCGGCGACCAGGACGACGAGCCCACTCTGGTCGCCACCGTGGCCTCCGCCGCCGAGCGCCGGGCGGCGGCCGAGGCGGCCGCCCAGGAGGCCGAGCGGCGGCGCGACGCCGCCCAGGCCGAGCGGCACACCTGGGCCGCCCGCACCGAGGCGCTGGCCATGGCGCTCGACGAGGCCCGGGCGCGCGCCGGTGCCGAGCGGCTCTCGTCGGTCGAGGGCGTCGTCGGCACCCTGCTCGACCTGGTCGACATCGACCCGGGGTGGGAGGCCGCCGCCGAGGCTGCGTGCGGCGAGGCGCTCGCCGCCGTGGTGGTCGACTCGGTCGCCTCGGGACGGCGTGCGCTGCAGGTGCTGGCAGAGGGCGACGTCCCCGGCGCGGTGCTCGCCCTGGGGGTGGCGCCGACGCCGCGCACCCCGCCGCCGGCGGGCGAGCCGGTGCTGCGCCACGTCCGACCCCGGCGGCCCGAGGTGGCGCCCCTGCTCGACGGCCTGCTCGGCGCCGCGGTGGCGGTCGACGGCGGCTGGACCGAGGCGGTCGACACCGCGCTGGCCCATCCCGACGCCGTGGTGGTCACCCGCACGGGCGGGCGCTTCGGCCACGGCGGCTGGCGGGTCTCGACCACCACCACGGGGGCCACCGGTGCGGCCCTCGACGAAGCGCGCGAGCGGTCGGCGGCCGCGTCCGTGGCGGCGGACGAGGCGCTCGCCGCCCACCGCGCCG
>DASTFE010000401.1:0-34669 GCA_035708905.1 Acidimicrobiales bacterium
TGCCAGTGCCGCTCCCGCGAGGGGGCGGGCACGAGCCGGGGAGGCTCGACCGCGCGGGGGGACGGTCGGCGGGCGTCGCCGATCAGGCGAAGGTGCGGACCAGCTCGAGGACGGCGGCGGCGTCGGGCCCCTCGCCTTGCAGGTCGGTGTCGGCGGCGTCGGCCCGCTGGCCGGCCACCGTGCACAGGTCGAGGGCCGAGCCCTCGATGGTGGTCACCGCCGGCTCGTCGGGGACGAAGTGCCACGTGTCGCCGCCGGGCGCCGCCAGGCTGAACGCCACGGGCCCGGCCAGCGTGCGGCCCGCCCGGGCGAACGCGTAGGGCAGGGTGCGCCAGGCCAGCCTGGCGATGTGCCAGAGCCGGTCGTCGGCCGCCACCTCGTGCCCGAGCGGCTCGGCCACGTCGCCGGTGTGGATCCAGGTCTCGGCCAGCCGGGTCGTGGCCAGCGTGCGGACGGTCAGCTCGCCCGCCACCCACCGGACCCGCTCGCCGGGGGCGTGGGCGTCGAGCGCGCGGCGCAGCGTGTGCGCGCCCGACCGCCAGCGGTCGAGCACCGCAGCGGGTGGCTCGCCCCGCTCGCTCTCGACCATGACCGCCGCGGCCTCGTCGACGTCCGCGGCGGCACCTCCGGTGGCGGCGGCTGCGTCGAGCGCCGCGGCCAGCCGGCCGTCCAGGCTGGCGACGGCCATCTCGTCGGTCTGCGCCAGGTGCAGCACCACGTCGGCCACCGTCCACCCCGGACACCGCGAGGGTGTCTGCCAGCCCTGGTCGTCGAGGGGCGCGACGATCGCCTCGAGGTCGTCCTGCTGTGCCGCCAGGGCGGCCACGATCCTGTCCACGGCGCCCTGCCTAGCAGACCCGGCGTGCGGTGGCGACGCCGGAGCGCGCCGGCCGGCCACGCGTCACACGACGGCGGGCTCGGCCGGCTCGGCCGGCTCGGCACCGGCCGGCGCGCCGCCGGCGACCGCCTCCGTCCGGCGCAGCACCGCCAGCCCCCACAGGCCGGCCCCGAGGGCCGCCGCGGCGCCCAGCGCCACGCTGTAGCGGGCACCGGCGCGCTCGGCCACCCACCCGACGATCGGGCCGCCCACGGGCGTGCTGCCGAGGAAGAGCATGGCCTGGAGCGCCAGGACCCGCCCCCGCATCTCGGCCACCGCCTTGATCTGCACGATCGCCGTCGACGCCACCAGGAAGGTGATCGAGGCCAGGCCGAGGGCGATCCCCACGGGGACCGCCACCGCCATGCCGGGCACCACCGCCATGACGGCCATCACCGCGCCGTAGGCCAGCGCGGCGTGGGCGACGCGCCGGACGTCGATGTCCTCGCGCCGCGCGGTGACCAGCGCGCCGATCAGCGAGCCGACGCTCACCACCGAGAACAGGACGGTGAAGGCGGCGTCGCTGCCGCCGAGGTCACGGGTCACGAACAGCGGGAACACGGTCTGGAAGTTGTACGAGAGCGTGCCGATCACCGCCATCATCACCATCGGCACGAACAGCTCGGGCACGCTGCGCACGTAGCGGAGGCCGGCCCGCACCTGCCCCCGGGCCCGGGCGGCGACCGGCGCCGGGCGCAGCTCGCTGGTGCGCATCATCCACAGGCCGGCGAGCACGGCGACGTACGAGAGCCCGTCTGCTGCGAACGCCCACCCGTAGCCGACGGTCGTCACCAGCAGGCCGGCCAGCGCCGGGCCGATGACCCGGGAGGCCGTCATCAGGGCGCTGTTGAGGCTGACCGCGTTGTTGATGCGCTCGGGCGGCACCATCTCGACCACGAAGCTGCGCCGGGCCGGGTTGTCGAACGCCATGCAGAGGCCGCCCACGACCGCGGCGGCGTAGAGCGCCGCCAGCGGCGGCCGGTCGCTGAACGCCAGGGCGGCCAGCGCGAACGACTGGACCATCGACGCTGCCTGGACGACGAGCAGCAGCCGGCGCTTGTCGGACCGGTCGGCGACGAGCCCGGCCCACGGCCCCAGCAGCAGGACGGGACCGAACTGGGCCGCGGCCAGCGCCCCGAGCGCGACGCCGCTGTCGGTGAGCTTGAGCACCAGCAGGGTCTGCGCCACCAGGGTGAGCCAGTTGCCCACCTGGGAGATGCCCTGGCCGACGAAGAAGAGCCGGAAGTTGCGGTGTGCGAGCGAGGCGAACGTCTCGCGTGCGGCGGCGCGCACCGCCCTCACGGCGCGACCCGGCCGGTGAGGGCGTCGATCACCTCGAGCGCGGCAGCGAGGCGGGCCCGCTGGTCGTCGTCGAGCTCGGCCAGCCGGGCGGCGAGCCAGAGGTCCTTGCGCTGGCGCACGTCGGCCAGCAGCGCCCGTCCGGCCGGCGTCGCCGAGATGCGCACCGCTCGCCGGTCGGCCGGGTCGGCCGTGCGGGCGACCAGCTCGCCCTCCTCGAGCTTGGCCACCACCTTGGTGATGCTCGGGGGCGCCACCCGCTCGTGCTCGGCCAGGGCGCCGAGCGTCATCGGGCCGTGCAGCTCGACCGACGTGAGGGCCGAGATCTGGCTGGGCGAGAGCCCGGTGTCGCCCTGGCGGCGCATCAGGCGGGCCAGCCGGGTGACGCCGATGCGGAGGTGCGCGGCGAGGGCGCCCACGTCGGGAGCGACGGGGTCAGCGGCGACGGGGTTTGGGGCGACGAGGTCGGCGGTGGCGGGCGCCGGGGAGGCGGCGGGCGGCGCGGCGCCCCGGACATGGATCTGCGCGTCCTCGACGGTCATCGGCTCACCCTACCGGTCGTTTAGCTTGGTTAAACGTCCCGTGGGCAACGATCTCACGGCCGGCCACCGGGCCACCGATTCGCTGCGGGCCACCGGCGCGTTCCGTAGGCTCGGCGGATGCCGATGCCCGCCAGCGGGGACGGCGCGCCGGCGCCCCGCATCCCTCCGGGTGACCGCCGCGACGTCGGCCTGGTCAACTGGACGATCAGCGCCGTGTCGGGCCGAGCCACCGGCACGACGCCGCCCAACCTGTTCCTCACCCTCGGGCGCCACCGCCGGCTGTTCCGTGGCTGGCTGCGGTTCGCGAGCCGGCTCATGCCCGGCGGCCGGCTGCCGCGCCGCGAGACCGAGCTGGTCATCCTGCGCGTGGCCCACCGGCGTGACTGCCGCTACGAGCTGGCCCACCACGCGCGGCTGGGCCGGCGCGCCGGCCTCTCGGCCGCGGACGTGGCCGCGGCGACCGACGCACCGGGCGACGAGGGCCGGACCGGGCTGGCGGGGTTGACGGCCCGCGAGCGGGCCCTGCTGCAGGTGGCCGACGCCCTGGTGCGCGACCGCGACCTCGACGACGCCGCTTGGGCGGCGCTGCGGGCCCACCTCGACGACCGCGAGGCCATCGAGCTGTGCCTGCTGGTCGGGCACTACGACATGCTGGCCACCGCCATCGCCGCGCTGCGCATCCAGCCCGACAGGCCCCGGCCGGGGCGGCGGCAGCGGGACGCGTAGCGGGACCGCCGGGCGCCGTGAGGCGTCACCAGACCGCGACGGCCCGCGGGTGGCGGTGGTCGCGGAGCCGGCGGTCCTTCCTCACCAGTCGCCAACCGTGCTCGACGGCGGTGGCGTAGATCAGGCCGGATCGTGAGGACGCGCGCCCGGGCTCAGGTGCCGAAGGCTCGGCGGGCGGCGGCGCCCCCCACCGCGGCACGGTCGAGGAAGCCGTAGGTGCCCGCATCGAGCAGCTCGCGGCCTGCCTCGACCACCGCCCCCAGCGCGGCGAACGCGAAGGCGCCGCCGACCGAGATGCGCGCCACGCCCGCACCGGCCAGGTCGGCCACCGACGGGCCGCCGGGGCGGGCGAGGACGTTGACCGGGCGGTCGACCGAGGACACCACCCGGCGCACGTCGTCGAGGGCGACGAGCCCGGGCGCGTAGAGCACGTCGGCCCCGGCCCGCTCGTACGCCTGCAGGCGGGCGATGGTGTCGTCGAGGTCGTCGCGGCCGTGGATCAGGTTCTCGGCCCGGGCCGTGATCACGAGCCGCACCGGGCCGACGTGCGCCGCCTCGACCGCCGCCGCCACCCGCTCGGCGGCCAGGCCGGCGTCGTAGATGTCGTCGTCGGCCGGGCCGGAGTAGTCCTCGACCGAGCAGCCGGCCAGGCCCGTGCCCGCCGCCTCGGTGACCGTCTCGGACACCCCCGCGGGATCGTGGGCGAAGCAGTTCTCGAGGTCGGCCGACACCGGCACGTCGGTGGCCCCGGCCGCCTCGGCGGCGTGGCGCAGCGCCTCGTCGCGGGTGACCGAGCCGTCGAGCCGGCCCAGCGTGGCCGCGAACCCGCTGCTGGTGGTGGCCAGGGCCCGGAAGCCCAGCGACGCCAGCAGGCGGGCGCTGCCCCGGTCCCACGGGTTGGGCATCAGGAGGGGTGCGTCGCCGTGGTGGAGCGCGAGGAACCGCTCGTACGCGTCGGTGGGGCCGGTGTCGTCGGGGGTGCTCACGCGACGAACGTACTGCCGGGCCCCTCGGGTGCGCCGTCGATATAGGTCACCACGTTGGTGCGCACCGCCGGGACGCGGCCGCCCCGGATGACGACGCCCGTCAGGTTGAGCGGGTCGCAGGCGTTGACCACCACGCGCTCGCCCGTGCGAGGCAGCTTGCGCACGCCCTTGAGGCCGTCGACGGCGGCCGGCAGCGCGTACTGCTCGCCGCTGAACCCCGCGACGAACCGGCCGCCCCGCACCAGGCCCCGGTCTTCGAACCGGCGCAGCGCCCACTGCAGGTCGCGCCACGGCACGGGCAGGCCCTCGTGCACGGCCAGGTCGCGGAACACGACACCCCACCGGTGGAGCAGCTGGTCGGCCACCACCTCGGCCAGCGCCTCGCGGTCGTCGACCGGCTCGACGTCGCCGATGAGCGACCACCGCCCGGCCGCCACGGTGCCGCCGCGCGCGCCCCGCCGGCGGCGGCTGAGCGACCGCGGTGGCGTCGCCTGCCGCCCCCGCCCGTCGACCAGCGAGCGGATGGCCGCGAACCCGTCGGCGGTGAGCAGCCCCCGGGCGACCCCGTCCCAAAGGGCCTGCTCGATGTCGGTGGCCAGACGGCCGGTGTCGGCCGCCAGCTCGGTGAGGAAGCGGGCGCCCTTGGCCCCCAGGGCCTCGACCACCTCGGCGGTGGCGCCCACGGCCGGGGGCTCGGGCTCGTAGCCCAACCGGGCCGCCTGCAGCAGCCAGGTGAGGTCGTCGCGGAAGGCGACGGTGACGGGCGTGGCCTTGGACGGGCTCGACCGACGGTCGCTGGACGGCGGGGTGGGCGTGAGGCGCAGCCAGGTGACCTCGCCGTCGTGGCACAGCCGGTCGAGCAGCCCTGGCCGGTAGCCCTCGACCCGCCGGGCGAAGATGTGGGGCTCCCAGGTGGCGACCGCCGCCTCGAACCCCTGGAGCTGCTCGACCACCTGGCGCACGCCGTGGTGACCGCGCACCTGGGTGCCGGGGGCGACGTGCTGCCAGCGCAGCAGGAAGCGCATGAAATCCTGCGCGGTGACGGGCTCGACCGCCTTGCGGCGCGTGGCCCGCGAGTAGGCGTGCATGCGGGCCAGCAGCCGCCGGGCGCACCACTCGTCGGCCTGGGGGTCGGTGAACGCGCCCCGCAGCGCGAACCCGTCGCTCTCGAGCACCGCGAGACCGGCGGCCACCAGGGGGGCCGGCAACCCGCTGCGTTCGACCAGGTCGGCGGCGGTGAGCGGGCCGGCGATGTCGAGATGGCCGCGCAGCGCCACCGCCGCCACCTGCTCGCGGGGATGGTCGCCGTCGGGGGCGCCCCGGGCGACGACCGCCGCCTGGTCGGCCAGCTCGGTGGGCCACCACAGCTCGGGCGCCCCACCGGCGGCGGCCTGCGACTGCACGCGCCCGCGGGTGGCCAGCTCGGCGAACAGGGGGCGCCACTCGTCGCGGGCGGGCGTGACGACGAGCCCCGACAGCAGGTCGTGCAGCTCGTCGGCGCTGCGGGGGGCCGGTGCCACCTCGTCGCGCACCCGGGCGATCGCGTCGGGGTCGAGCCGGCCGATCGAGCCGAGGTCGACCGGCAGGCCGCGGCGCAGCGGCACGGCGTTGGTGCGCCGGTCCTGTGCCTCGGCGTCGTCGAGGAAGGCGTAGGGCTTGGCCGTCAGGATCTCGTGGCTGAACGCCGACGCCTCGGTGGTGTCGCGGAAGTGCACCTCGACGCGGCCCGTCTCGATGCCGTCGAGCAGGGCCGTCAGTCCGTCGATGTCGAGGCCCTCGGTGAGCGTGTCGTGCATCGTCTGGCGCACGATCGGGTGATCGGGGACCTGCACCGGGCCGGCGACGTTCTCCTGGCAGGCGGCGGCCTGGGGGAACAGCGCCGCCATCATGTCGTCGGACTCCATGCGCTGGATGGGTGGCGGGTTGCGACGCCCACCCTTCCACCGCAACACGACGAGCGAGCGGTTGAGATTCCACCGCCACCGGCTCTGGAACATCGGCGACGGCGGCGAGAGCACCGCCTGCTCGAGCACCTCGCGCACCGTGCGCGAGTTGAGGAACCGGGGCACGTCGGCCAGGGGGAAGCTGTGGTGCGGGCCGAGCGACAGCACCACCGCGTCGTCGGTGGCGGCCGCCTGCAGCTCGAAGTCGAACGACACGCAGAACCGCTTGCGCAGCGCCAGGCCCAGCGCCCGGTTGACCCGGCCGCCGTAGGGCGAGTGGACCACCAGGTGCATGCCGTCGGCCTCGTCGAAGAAGCGCTCGAACACCAGGTGGTCGTGGGTGGGAACCAGGCCCAGCACGGCCCGGCCGGCGGCGATGTAGTCGACGATCTGGTCGATCGCGGCGTCGTCGAGCGGCGCCGCGGCGCGCAGCCACGTGCGGGCGCCGTCGCGGTCGCCCGCCGCCAGGTGCGCGTCGACCGCGGAGCGCAGCGCCGACACCTCGTGGGACAGCTCGGCGGTGCGGGCCGGCGCCTCGCCCAGCCAGAACGGGATGGTGGGCGGCTTGCCCTGGGCGTCGACCACCCGCACCACCCCGGCGCCCACCTGGCGGATCTGCCAGGCGTGGGTGCCGAGCAGGAAGATGTCGCCCGCCATCGACTCGATGGCCCAGTCTTCGTTGACCGTGCCCACGAACAGGTCGTCGGGCTCGAGCACCACCCGGAAGTCGCCGACCTCGGGGATGGCGCCCCCGGACGTGAGCGCGGCGAGCCGGGCCGCCGGCCGGGCCCGCACCTCGCCGTTGACGCCGTCGAGGTGCAGGTAGGCGGCGCGGCGCCCCCGCCCGGTGGTGATGCCCTGGCCCACCATCGCGAGCACCTCGTCGAACGTGGCGCGGGGCAGGTCGCGGTAGGGGTGGGACCGGGTGACCAGCGCCCACAGGTCGTCGACCCGCCAGCCGTCGGGGCTGGCGGCGACCTCGGCGACGATCTGCTGGGCGAGGATGTCGAGCGGCGCCACCGGCGGCACCACCGCGTCGAGGGCACCCTTGCCCACCGCCGCCAGCAGCGCGGCGCTCTCGACCAGCTCGTCGCGGGTGAGCGGGAAGAGCCGTCCCTTGGGCACGCCCCGCAGGCTGTGGTTGGCGCGGCCCACCCGCTGGAGGAACGTGGCGATGCTGCGGGGCGAGCCCACCTGGCACACCAGCTCGACCGGGCCGACGTCGATGCCCAGCTCGAGCGAGGCGGTGGCCACCAGCGCCCGCAGGTCGCCGGCCCGCAGGCGGGACTCGACCCGGTACCGCCGGTCCTTGGAGAGCGAGCCGTGGTGGGCGGCCACCACGTCGTCGCCCAGGCGCTCGCCGAGCTGGTGGGCGAGGCGCTCGGCCAGCCGCCGGGTGTTGACGAACACGATGGTGGTGCGGTGCTCGCCCACCAGGGCGGCGATGCGGTCGACCACGTCGGCCATGTGCTCGGCCGACGCCACCGCCTCGAGCTCGCCCTGGGGCAGCTCGAGGCCGACGTCGAGCCGGCGCCGGTGGCCCGTGTCGACCACGGCGCACGGGGCCGGCGCCCCGGCACCGCAGAGCAGGTCGGCCACCAGCGAGATGGGCCGCTGGGTGGCCGACAGGCCGATGCGCTGGGGGCGCGTGGCGCAGGCGCGCTCGAGCCGCTCGAGGGTCAGCGCCAGGTGCGCCCCCCGCTTGTCGCGGGCGACGGCGTGGATCTCGTCGACGACGACCGTCTCGACCGTGCGCAGCGCGTCGCGGCTGCGCTGAGCGGTGACGAGCAGGTAGAGCGACTCGGGGGTGGTGATGACGAAGTTGGGCGGGCGCCGGGCCATCGACGCCCGCTGGCTGGGCGACGTGTCGCCCGTGCGGACGCCCACCCGCAGGTCGGGCGGGTCGAAGCCCAGCTCGACCGCGATCTCGGCGATCTCGCGGAGGGGCCGCTCGAGGTTCTCGGCGATGTCGACCGCCAGCGCCTTGAGCGGCGACACGTAGGCGACCTGCGCCCGGCCGGCGACGTCGACCCCGGCGGCATGGGCGCGGTAGAGGCGGTCGATGCCCACCAGGAATCCGGCCAGCGTCTTGCCCGAGCCCGTGGGGGCGGCGATGAGCGTGTCGCGGCCGGCGGTGATCTGCGCCCACCCATCGCGCTGGGCCGGGGTGGCGCCGCCGGGGAACCGGCGGGCGAACCACCTGGCCACCGCCGGGTGGAACCCCTCGCCGCCCGGGTGATCGGCCGGGGGGAGGGCGTCGAACAGCGACGGGGCGGTGCGCGGGGGCGTCTGGACGGTGGCCATGGCGCTCGCGATCGTACCGACGACCTGTGACGAACAAGGGCCCGCGTGGACCCGGACGGGCGGTCGGCGGGTCAGAACACGGGCACGTCGATCTCCTGACCGGCCAGGACCGCACCGGCGGTGGTGAGCGTGTCGGGCCGCACCAGGAAGTGCTGGGTCAGGGCATGGACGTCGCGGAACCGCCGCTGGAGCGGGTTGCCGGCGTAGATCGAGCTGCCGCCGCCCGCCGCGTAGGCGGCGTCGACGACCGATGCCGCGGTCGCCGTCGCCCACGTCGTCGCCGCCCGGATGCGGGCCCGCTGGAGGAGCGTGAGCTCCTCGCCCCCGACCGCTGCGGCCCAGGCCGACGCGGCGTCGGCGTGCACCAGCGCCCGCGCCGCGCGGAGCTGCGCGTCCATGGTGCCGAGCTGGTGCTGGAACAGCGGGTTGGTCGCCAGCGGCGAGCCGGCCAGCATGGGCACCTTGCCGCTGGCGAGGTCGACGACGTCGTCGTAGGCGCCCTGGGCGATCCCGACGGCTGCGCTGGTGACCACCAGCGAGTACAGGGCGGGCGGCGGGATCCGCACGAGGGGCACGTCGATGCACGGCGGGTCCGCCAGGGTGGCGGCCGTGCGCGCCGCCGGGACGACCACGCCGTCGACGGCGATGTGGTGGCTCCCGGTGCCGCACAGGCCCGACACCGACCAGGTGTCCTCGATGGTCACCTCGTCCGGCGAGAACACCACGGTGCGCAGGGGCGGCAGCCCGTCCCGGCCGGCGGCCCCCTCCTCGATGCAGTTGCCGAACAGCCACGAGGCGTGCTGGCAGCCGCTGGCGAACGCCCAGCGGCCGCTCACTCGGTAGCCGCCGTCGACCGGGGTCGCCGTGCCGGACGGGTTGAACACCCCCGCCAGGATCGGGGTCGGGCGGGCGGCGAAGATCGCGTCGAACGTCGGGCGCGGCAGCCCGGCGATGTCGATCCACGAGCCGGCACCGATCATGACCGTCCATCCCACCGACGCGTCGATGCGGGTCAGCTCCTCGACGACCCGCATGGCGTCGGGCAGCGCCGCACCGGCCCCACCGTGGCTCGCCGGCAGGAACACGCCGAAGCACCCGGCGGCCCGTAGCTGGTCGACCAGGTCGAGCGGCAGCCGCCGCGCCGCCTCGATCTCGGCTGCCCGGCCGGCGATGTCCGGCGCCATGCGGCGCACCGCCGCGAGCACGTCCGCCACCGTCGCCGCGGGTGCAGGGCCATCCTGGGCCCCGCCGTCCTGATCGCCCGTCCCGCGGCGGGCGCCTGTGTCGCCGGTCCCGCGCATCGTCGCCGTGCTGTCGTCGGCCATGCCGCCTCCCTTCGGGCTGTCCCGTCCCGACGGTAGGGAGCACGACGAGACCGCCGCATCGGCAGATCTGCGGAATCCCGTCCGGAGCCGCCTCGTCAATCCTGCGGACCGGACCCTTCCCGAGACCCGACGGCGCCCGGGGGTCAGCGAGCCAGACCGTGCTCGTAGGCGTAGGCGGTCGCGCCCGCCCGCGAGCTCACGCCCAGCTTGGCGAGGATGCTGCTGACGTGGGTGGCGACCGTCCGCTCGCTGATGACCAGCTCGGCGGCGATCGCCCGGTTGGTCCGCCCCGTCGCCACCAGCGCCAGCACCTCCAGCTCGCGAGCCGTCAGCCCGCCGCGCGCCGTCGCGGGCACCGTGCCCTGCAGGTCGTCGACCCGTGCCACGTCGAGCGCCGCGCCCAGCCGCTCGAACGCCGACCGGGCCGCGTCCAGCTCCATGGCGGCGCCGTCGGCGTCGCCCAGCTCGCGGCACGCCTGCCCGATCAGCACCCGCACGCGCGCCGCCTCGTACGGTGCGTCCAGGTCGCGCCACCCCACCCACGCCTGCCGGAGCTCGCCGAGCGCGGCCCGGGGGTCGCCCTCTGCCAGGAGCACGGCGCCGGTCACGTGCGCGGCCTGCGCATCCAGGAAGGGCGACCGCCACGCAACGGCCAGGCCGCGCAGCTCGTCCGCCGCGGCGCGGGCGGCGGCCACGTCGCGGGCGGCCAGCATCAGCTCGGCGCACGCGGCCAGGAGCGGCGACCGCCCGGACGGCGTGCCGGCCTCGTCGAGGACCCGTCGGATCGTGGCGCACGCCGTCCCGACCTCGCCCTGCGCGAGGCGCAGCAGGGCCAGGCCCGGCTGGGGCTCGTGCCCCCAGCGGTTGGCCTCGCGGTACGCGCCCTCGGCGGCCGCCAGCTCGCCCCGCAGCCGGTGCAGCTCGCCCTGGAGGTAGCGCGCTGCCCCGATGGCAGGGTGGCTGGTGGGTCGGGCGAGGCGGTCGCACGCCAGCTGCGCCTCGGCCACCGAGTCGGCCCAGGCACCGTGCAGCAGCATCAGCTCGGCCCGGTGGATCAGGCACTGCCCGCGGTAGAGCACCAGCTCGGGCTGGCTGTCGCACCAGGTGCTGAGCGACGAGGTCCACTCCTTGACCCGGCGGATGTCCAGGATCTCCTGGCACCCCTGGATCACCGTGCAGCACAGGTCGCCCACCACGATCGGCGAGAGCTCGCGCGCGGCGACCGCCACCATCGCCTCGTCGAACAGCGCGGTGGCCTCGGCGACCTGGTCCAGGTAGATCAGGCAGCGGGCGAGGCCGACCTGCGCGAGGGCGACGAGCTCGGGGTCGTCGAGGCGGGTGCCGGCCTCGACCGCCTCCGCGAACCCGGCGTGGGCGGCGGCGAGGTCGCCGTCGAACACGGCGTGCAGCGCCCGGCAGTACCGGAGGCGCCCACGCTCGGCGCCGTCAGAGCCCTGGACCAACCGCAGCGCCCGTGCGGTCCACCCGGCGCCGCGCGCCAGCTCACCGGCGTTCAGCAGGGCGAACGCCAGCCAGAACCCGCAGCGGGCCGCTCGGGCGGCATCGCCGTGCCGCATCCAGCTGCGGTGGGCCCGGGACCACACGTCGACGGCCGCCTCCGCGTGACCGGTGAGGTAGCAGGCGACCGCCAGCCGCTCGAGGTCGTCGGGGTCGAGCGGGGCCGCGCCGTCCGCGGCGGACAGGCACTCCTGGGCCTCGGCCCACGAGTGGCGCTCGTAGGCCAGCCGACCGCGTGCGAGGGCGTCCGCCATGGGCACCAGTCTCCCGCCTCGGGCACCCGGCTGCTCGCCGCGGCAGGCCCGCCCGGGCACCGGCCGTCACCCGCCGGCGGCGTGCCCCCCGGCGAGCTCCGCCACCCGGCGCACGACCTCCACCGGGTCGTGGACGTCGAGCGCGACCACCCCGGGCGGCAGGCGCCGGCCCGCCCGGCCCTCGATGCACACCGGCACGTCGGGGTGCAGGTCGCGGTGGGCGACCAGCAACGCGTCCCAGTCGGGCGAGTCGGGCGGGTAGGACACGACCACGACGTCGGCCCCGGTCACCAGCGGGCACGGGGCGCCGTCCAGCAGCGGGCAGCTCGCGCCGTGGTGGCTCTGCGCCGTGCAGACCATCACGCTCAGCCCCGCCTCGCGGGCGGCGTCCGCCGCGTGCCAGCGGCCGCCCGGCGCCTCCACCAGCACCCGCGGGCCCGGCGCCGCCCACACGGGCGGGCCCCCGGTGCCGATCACGGCCCGCGTCGAGAGCCAGTCGTCGGTCGGCACCACCACGTGCCCCCGCGTGGCGAGCAGACCGATCAGCCAGTCGTCGCCCCGCATGACCTCGACCTGGAGGTTGACCACGCGGCGCGCCGCGGCGTCGTCCAGCACGGCCTCGAACAGCCGCGGGCCCAGCCAGTCCCGCCAGTGGGGCGCCACCACGAGCACGAGCTCGCCGTCCCCGTCGGCGAGCGGCTCGTAGTGGGCCTCGCCCACCAGGTCGCCGGTGACGTCGATCGCCCCGAGGCCGTCGTCCGGGCCGCCGGCCGCGCCGTCGGCGGCCACCTCGGCCACGATCCCGTGCCCCCCGCGCCCGGCCACGGTGGCGGCTCGCGCCGCGAAGCCCCGGTCGTTGCCGTCGCACACCCCCAGGTGCCGGACCCAGTCGGCGGCGGGCAAGCGGCGGTAGAGGGCGGCGAGGGCCCGCTCGTCGCCCGCCGCGACCGGCCGGATGTCGAGCGTCACCCCGTGGGGGGCGACCAGCCGGCGGCGACCCTCGCCGAGCACGGTCACACCGACCAGTGCTCCGGCACGTCGACCACCACCTGCTCGACCAAGGTGAGCACCACCTCGGGGTTGACCTGGCGCACGAGCGCCGCCAGCACGTCGCGCATGGACACGACGCCCACCGCCTGGCGGTCGAGCGTGACCACCACGTGGCGGACCCCGGCCCCCAGCATGACGGTCGCGGCGTCGAGCACCGTCGCGACGATCGGCAGCGACAGCGGGTTGGGGGCGGCGACCTCGCGGACCGGGGTGCCGGTGTCGAGACCGTCGGCCAGCGCGGCGGTGAGGTCGCGCTCGGTTACCACCGAGATCAGCTCGCCCGGCTCGCCCACGACGAGCGACGACACGTCGTGCGCCCGCATGACGCGGGCCGCCCGGTCGAGCGGCACGTCGGGGCCGACGGAGACGACGGGGCGAAGCCGCAGCTCGGAGAGCCGGGGGACACCGGCGACATGCGAGGACTTCACGACCATGGTCCCATCCAGCCACCGTCGGTGGCGGGTGACCAGGGGCCAAGGTCCCGTCCTTCGGGTCGATCGTCCGGTGCAGGACCGGTCAGCCGCGCGTGGGGGGCCCTTGGTCCCTTTCGGGTCGCCTCGGAGCACGCGACGCTAGGGCCATGACAGAGATCGTTGTTGGAGTCGACGGTTCCGAGCACAGCGCTGCCGCGCTCCGCTGGGCGGCCCGCGAGGCCGAGCTGCACGGCGGGAAGCTGACCGCCGTGCTCGTGTGGGACCTGTTCAACCAGCGCCATCCCGACGGCAGCAAGCGCTTCGACCCCGCGTACGACGAGGCGCACGCGGACGCCGCGCTGCTCGCCGCCGTCGAGGCGGCGCTCGGGCCCGACGCCGCCGCGTCGGTGGGCCGGCTGCCCGTGTGCGACGTGCCCGCCCAGGGCCTGATCGAGGCGGCCAAGGGCGCGGACCTGCTCGTGGTCGGTGCCCGTGGCCTGGGCGGCTTCCGCGGCCTGTTGCTCGGGTCGGTCAGCCAGCAGTGCCTGCACCACGCGCCCGGCCCGATCGCCATCGTCCACCCGCCCCGCGAGGGCGGCACCGACGGGGCCGAGCGGATCGTGGTCGGGGTCGACGGCTCCGAGCCGTCGCGGGCTGCGCTCCGCTGGGCGCTCACCGAGGCGGCGCTGCGCCACGCCACGCTCGAGGCGGTGCACGGGTGGGAGGTGCCGGTGGTCTACGGCCCGGTGATCGGCGCCTTCCCCTACGACACCAAGGCCGTCGAGACCGGCGCGCGCGAGCTGCTCGACGAGCTGGTCGACGAGGCGCTCGCCACCGTCGACGCGCCGGGCGTCACCGTCGAGCGCACGGCGGTGCCGGGCGGCGCGGCCGCCCGGCTGCTCGACGCCGCCGAGCACGCCGCGCTGGTCGTCATCGGCCGCCGCGGCCTCGGCGGCTTCGGGCGCCTGCTGCTCGGCTCGGTCTCCGAGCACGTCGCCCGCCACGCCCCCTGCCCCGTCGTGGTCCTGCCGCCGTCACCGGCGCCGACCGCGGGCGAGTGACGGCGACCCGACGATGTGGTCGCACCCGCCACGGCCGAACGTCAGGGGGCTCGTGACCTTCGACCCTGCCGGAACCGGCGGCCCCGGAACGCAGGATGAGCTCATGGAAATCGACCACGACGGGCTCGAGGTGCTGTCCAGGACGGAGTGCCTGCGCCTGCTCCGCACGGCCGTCGTGGGCCGCCTGGCGCTCACCACCGGGGCGCTGCCCACCGTCCTGCCCGTGAACTTCACGATGCACGGCGACGACGTGGTGTTCCGCACCGGTCGTGACGCCAGGCTCGACGCCGCCACCCGCGACGTGGTCGTGGCGTTCGAGGCCGACGAGATCGACCACGTCACCCGCACGGGCTGGAGCGTCGTGGTCACCGGTGTGGCCCGCGAGGTCACCGACCCCGCGGTCCTCGCCGAGGAGTGGGTCCGCGACCTGCCCCGCTGGGTCCCCGAAGGCGGCAGCCGCGTCGTCGCCGTGTCGACCGACCTGGTGTCGGGCCGGCGCGTCGCCCCCCGGATGCCGGTGACGATGGACGGCGCCCGATGAAGCGCACCATCGACGCCCGCACCGGGCTCGAGATCATCGACCCCGACGAGTGCCGGCGGTTGCTGGCGTCCGACGACGTGGGCCGGCTGGCCATCGTCGACGGCGGCACGCCCCTGGTGTTCCCGGTCAACTACGTGCTCGACGGCGACGCCGTCGTCTTCCGCACCGCTCCCGGCACCAAGCTGGCCTCGGGGCCGCGGGGCTCGGTGGCGTTCGAGATCGACGAGGTCGACCGGGTCAGCCACACCGGGTGGAGCGTGCTGGTCGTCGGGCACCTGGAGGAGGTCACCCACTTCGACGCCGCCACGCTCGAGCGGGTGAGCGCCCTGCCCGTCGAGCCGTGGTCGGGCGGCGACAAGCCGCACTGGATGCGGCTCGTGCCCCAGCGCGTGACCGGGCGGCGGATCGCCGGGCCGGCGTGACCGATCCCGCGGATGCGGGCGTCGCCGAGACCCACTCGGCGGTGGTGTTGTTCGTCGGCGACCGCGCGTACAAGCTGAAGAAGCCCGTCGACCTGGGTTTCCTCGACTTCCGCGAGCGCCCGGCGCGCGAGGCGGTGTGCCACCGCGAGGTCGAGCTCAACCGCCGCCTCGCCCCCGACGTCTACCTCGGGGTCGCGGACGTCACCGGCCCCGACGGCGAGGTGTGCGACCACCTCGTCGTGATGCGCCGCATGCCCCCCGACCGTCGGCTGTCGACGCTGGTGCGGGCCGGTGCACCCGTCGACGACCACCTGTGGGTCCTGGCCCACCTGGTTGCGGCGTTCCACGCCCGGGCCGAGCGCAGCGACGCCGCCGACGCCGCCGCCTCGCCCGGCGCGTTGGCCGGCCGGTGGACCGACAACACTGCGTCGCTGGCCGAGCACGGCGACGTGGTCGACCGGGCCACCGTCGACCGGGTGCGCGCCCTGGCCCTGCGCTACCTCGAGGGCCGGCAGCCGCTCTTCCGCCACCGCATCGCCGAGGGCCGGGCCTGCGACGGCCACGGCGACCTGCTGGCCGACGACGTCTTCTGCCTCGACGACGGGCCCCGGGTGCTCGACTGCATCGAGTTCGACGACCAGCTCCGCTACGGCGACACCCTGGCCGACGTCGCCTTCCTCGCCATGGACCTCGAGCGGCTCGGCCGTCCCGACCTGGGCGAGCGGTTCCTGCGCGCCTACCGCGAGCACGCCGACGACACCTGGCCCGCCTCGCTCGAGCACCACCACGTCGCCTACCGGGCCCAGGTGCGGGCGAAGGTCGGCGCCATCCGGGCCGCCCAGGGCCACGACATCGCGGGCGGCGAGGCCCGTCGGCTGCTCGACATGAGCCTGCGGCACCTCGAGGCCGGCCGGGTGCGGCTGGTGGTGGTCGGCGGAATGCCGGGCACCGGCAAGTCGACGCTGGCCCAAGCCCTCGGCGACGCACTCGGCGCCACGGTGCTGCGGTCGGACGAGGTGCGCAAGGAGCTGGCGGGGATGCCGACCGACCAGCACGCGCCCGACGACTTCGGCCAGGGCATCTACACGGCGACCGCCACCGCCGACACCTACCACGAAATGGTGGCGCGCGCCGAGGTCGCGCTCGGCATGGGTGAGACCGTGGTGCTCGACGCCTCGTGGAGCGAGGACCGGTGGCGCGAGCTGGCCCGGTCGGCGGCGAGCCGCACCCACGCCGACATGGTCGAGCTGCGGTGCGAGGTGGGCCCGGAGGTGGCGGCCGAGCGCATCCGCGCCCGGGTGGCGGCCGGCGCCGACGCCTCGGACGCCACCCCCGCCGTCGCCACGGCCATGGCCACGCGCGCCGACCCGTGGCCGTCGGCCGTGACGATCCCCACGGGCGGCCCCCCGAGCGTCAGCGTGGCCGAGGCCCTCGACGCGCTGCAGCGCCCCGCCGGCTGACGCGCCGCCCGCACGCCGCGCGCTGCCGGGCCGCAGCGTACGGCGCATGGCGGCGACGCAGGCGCACCCCCGCCATACTGGGCACATGACGCGCGTCTTCCTGCTCGACGATCACGAGGTGGTTCGGCGCGGCGTGCGCGAGCTGCTCGAGGCCGAGGACGACCTCGAGGTCGTGGGCGAGGCGGGTACCGCGGAAGAGGCCCTCGGTCGCATCCCCGCCACGCAGCCCGACGTCGCCGTGCTCGACGTGCGGCTGCCCGACGGCGACGGCGTCGAGGTGTGCCGCGACATCCGGTCGCGCCACCCCGAGATCGCCTGCGTGATGCTCACCTCGTTCGCCGACGACGACGCCGTCTACGCGGCGATCATGGCCGGCGCCGCCGGCTACCTGCTCAAGCAGGTGCGGGGCACCGACCTGGTCGACGGCATCCGCCGGGTCGGCCGGGGCGAGTCGCTGCTCGACCCGGCGGTCACCACCCGGGTGCTCGAGCGCATCCGCCACCGTCCCGAGGACGAGCTGGCCGGCCTCACCGACCAGGAGCGCAAGATCCTGGCCCTCATCGCCGAGGGCCTCACCAACCGCCAGATCGGCGAGCGCCTCTACCTGGCCGAGAAGACGGTCAAGAACTACGTGTCCAACCTGCTGTCGAAGATGGGCATGAGCCGGCGCACCGAGGCCGCCGCCTACGCCGCCCGCCTGGCCGAGCGGCGCGAGCACCGGGGCGACCACGGCACCTGAGCCGCCTCACACGGCCGACCCGGCGGCGCGACAGGGCGCGGTCACGAGGGCTCCCAGAAGACCTCGACCTCGGTGCTGTCGGGGTCCCAGCAGCGGAACGTCACGTAGTCCTCGCCGGGCCGGAGGTCCTCCAGCTCGCCGACTCGGGCGCCGGCCGCCGCCAGCGCGCCGCGGAGGGCGGTGACCTCGTCGGGTGACCCCTGGCGGAACCCGATGTGGAACCCGTCGGGCAGCGGCTGGTGGGGCTCGGCGGGCACGAGCGCCAGCAGGAACCCGTCGTCGTTGCGCACGAAGTAGCCACCGTCCGCCTCGAACGCGGGACGGAAGCCGAAGTGCCGCTGGTAGAAGTCGCGGCAGGCCGCCGCATCGCGGACCCGCAGGTTCAGGTGGTCCAGGTCCATCCGGACAGGATCGCGCCGCGGGTGCGGCGGCGCTGCACCACCTGCCGGGCCCGGTCAGACTGGCCGTCCATGGAGATCGGTGCCCACCTGCCGCTCATGGACTTCGGCGGGAACCCGTACACGTCGGCCCACCTGTCGGGGTACGCGCGGCGCGCCGTCGACCTCGGCTTCACCACGCTGGCCGCCAACGACCACATGGTGTTCTCGGTCCCCTGGCTGGACGGGCCGACCGCGCTGGCGTCGGTCGTCGGCGTCTCGGGGACGGCGACGCTGGCCACGACGGTGGCGCTGGCCGCCGTGCGGGGGCCGGTGCCGCTGGCCAAGACGATGGCCGCGGTCGACCGCCTGTCGGGCGGCCGGGCCCTGGTGGCGGTGGGGGCGGGCTCGTCGGCCCGCGACTACGAGGTGGTGGGTCTGGACTTCGGCGAGCGGTGGGCCCGCCTCGACGAGGCCGTGCAGGCGCTGCGCGCCCTGTGGCGGCCGGGAGGCGACCCGTTCGTCGGCCGGTTCTACTCGACCGAGGGCGTCGACCTGGCACCCGCGCCGGCGCGGCCGGGCGGGCCACCCATCTGGCTGGGCAGCTGGGGGTCGCACGCGGGCTTGCGCCGCACGGCCCGGCTGGCCGACGGGTGGCTGGCCTCGGCCTACAACACCACGCCGAGCACCTTCGCGGCGGCCTGGTCGACGTTGCGGGCGCTGCTGGCCGACCACGGGCGCGACCCCGCCACCTTCCCCAACGCGGTGGGCACCATGTGGTTCCACATCACCGACGACGCCGACGAGGCCGACGCGGTGTTCCGCCACCGGCTGGTGCCCACGGTGCACCGCCCCGAGGAGGTGCTGCGCGAGCGTCTCCCCGTCGGCCCGGCGGGCGCCTTCGCCGAGCGCCTGGCCGCGTTCCGCGACGCCGGCGTGCAGCGGGTGCTCGTCTGGCCCGTCACCGACGAGGAGCGCCAGCTCGAGCTGTTCCGCGAGCACGTGTGGCCCCAGGTCGCCGAGCCCGGGACCCTTCCCTGACGCGTCGCCTACCCTGGCGCGCGACTCGAATGAGCCGTCCCCGCCCCTCCCCCGGGCCCCAGAGCAAGGAGTTCGGCCATGTCGACCACCGGCGGACGCACCTGGCTCGAGCACGTCGGCGTCGACGAGTGCTGGCGGCTGCTGGCGTCCACCCCGGTGGGCCGCCTCGGGGTGCTGAACGACAGCGCCCCGGAGATCTACCCGGTGAACCACGCCGTCGACGGCCGCACCATCGTGTTCCGCACGGACCCCGGGTGCATGCTGCGGGCCATCGACCGCAGCCCGGCCGTGTGCTTCCAGGTCGACGGCCTCGACCCCGAGGACGAGACCGGGTGGAGCGTGCTGGTCAAGGGCCGGGCGGCCGAGGTCGCAGACGAGGTCGAGCAGCGGCGGCTGGCCGAGCTGCCCCTGCGCTACTGGTCGATCGGCGAGAAGGTCCACTGGGTGCGGGTGATGGCCCACGAGGTCACGGGCCGGCGCATCTGGAAGGGCGACGGGCTGGGCCGCACCGCCGGCTGACCGCCGGACCGGCGCCCGCCGCGGCGACGTGGGGCCGGCCCCAGCGACCCGGCCCCACGTCGGTCGTGCGGGCGGTCGCTACTCGACCACCACGGCGGTCACCATGCCGAACATGCCCTCCTCGGACTCCACGTGGTTGAGGATGTGGCAGTGCCACACCCAGGTGCCCGGCTCGTCGAGGTTCACCAGCACCGTGTAGCGCTCGCCCGGGGCCACGTTGACCGTGTCGGCCACGTACGGGTGGTCGAGCGGGAACCCGTCCTTGGCCACCACCACCTGGTCGAACTGGTGCAGGTGCATGGGATGGATCTGGTTGCCCTCGTTGTAGTAGTGCACCAGCATCCAGTCGCCCTGCTGGGCCACGATCGGCTCGGTCGCCGGGAAGCTCTTGCCGTTGAGCGAGTAGCCGATCTCGCCGCTGTCGTTCAGCACCATCGGCAGCTCGTGGTCGATCTCGAGGTCGGCGGGGATCGGGTAACCGCCGACGGTCTGGCCGGTCGGCAGAGCGACGTCGCCCACGATGAACGCACCGAACATGCCGTTCGGCATCTGCATCTGGCCGTGGTGGTGCGGGTGGTACATGGCGACGGCGGGCTCGTCGGTGGTGAAGGCGTAGGTGAACGACTCGCCCGGCTGGATCAGCTCCTGCGTGATGGGCGCCACCCCGTCCATGCCGTTGGGGATGTTGATGCCGTGCACGTGCACGTCGGTCGCCATGGGCAGCTCGTTGTGCACGACGATCTCGACGTCGTCGCCGACGTCGACCCGCATCTGGGGGCCGGGCACCATGCCGTTGTAGGTCCAGGCGTCGACGAACGTCCCGGGCTCGAGCTCCCACTCGACGATCTCGGCCGTCAGCTCGAAGACCTTGGTGCCGTCGGCCTTGACCTCGGGCTCGAGCATGGCGTTCCCCGCGCTCTCGGTCTCGGCGGGGAAGGCCATGATCGTCTCGTTCATGGCCTCGCTCATGCGCTGGTAGTCGGCCTCGGTGAACCCGCCGTGGGCGTGGCCGCCGCCGGCCGCCGCGTCACCTGCCGCGTCCTCCGCGGCCGGCGCGGCATCGCCGCCCCCGGCGCCCTCGGTGACCGTCAGCGTGCCGGTCATGCCTGAGTCCGCGTGGCCGGCGATGGTGCACACGATCGTGTAGTCGCCCGGTGCCAGGTCGCCGAGGTCGAGCACCTCGCTGTCGCCGCCCGCGAGGTCGGCCGTGGCGACGTCGGTGCCCTCGATGCTCAGGTTGTGCACGACCGCGCCGGCGTTGACCACCTCGAGCTGGCCGCCGGACGGCACGCTCAGCGTCGCGGGCGTGAGGGCGAACTCGGTGAGCTCGATGGTGGCGGTGTCGCCCCCACCGCCGCCCTCGTCGCCGCCGGACGACCCGTCGCGGCCGACCACCAGCGCGACCGAGGCGAAGACGAGCGCGACGACGGCGAGCACGACGCCGAACCAGACGCCGCCCGACTCGGTCGGGCCGGGCCGCGCGCCGGTGCCGGGCGGGGCGGGTGGGGTGCGGGGCTCGTCGCCCGTGCCGTTGTCGCCGCTCTTCGCGGGCGAGATCGTCTCCACCAGGGGGCTCCTTCACACGTCACCGACATCGGGGGCCGACGCCGGGAGCCTCGCTCCCTGCGTCTGCCAGCAGGCGCCGTCGCGGCGCCGCCCGGTAGCGTGCCGCGCCCCGGCGGGCGGGCGGCAGGGCCGAGGGACCCTGCTCCCGGGACCTTGGTCCCACCCGGTCGGGCCCTCCCGCCGCGCTGGGCGCCGGTGGCGGAGGTGCCGTTCGCCTCTGTGGCCCGGGGCGCGCGGCGTGGTTGGATGGCGGTGCGGAGAGGCGGCCGACGGAGAAGGAGGTCACATGGTCCACGTGCGCGACGTGATGACGAGCGACGTCGTCAGCGTCGGACCCGAGGCGACCTACGGCGAGATCGCCGACCGGCTGCTCGCCCACGACGTCAGCGGTCTGCCGGTGATCGACGACGACGGCACGCTGCTCGGCATCGTCACCGAGGCCGACCTGGTGAGCCGCGAGGCCTACGGGCCCGACCACCGGCGCCCCCTCGGGCTGATCGTCGACTACCTCCGCGACCGCGACCCCGCGTGGGTGCGCAAGGCCTCGGCCACCACCGCCGCCGACCTGATGACCCGCGCCGTGACCACGGCGTCGCCTGACGACGAGGTGCGGGTGACGGCCCGGCGCATGCTCGAGTCGGGTCGCAAGCGCCTGCCGGTCGTGGGCAGCGACGGCCGCCTGGTCGGCATCGTGTCACGTCGCGACGTGCTGGCCGCCGGCACCCTGGGCCGGCCGTAGTCACCAGGCCTCCGCGAGGAGCGCGGCGAACAGCGCCTCGGCGTCGCAGGCGACCCCCCGCCGGGCGAACCACGTGCACACGGTGACCACGTCGTGGTGGAGCAGGTCGAAGCCGTGCGGGTTGAGCACCAGGTCGACCGCCTGGGGGAAGTCGATGATCCACACCCGGTCGCGCCACCACAGCAGGTTGTAGGGCGACAGGTCGGCGTGGACCAGGCCTGCCCGGGTCAGCGCCACCAGGTCGTCGGTGAGCTGGGCGAACGCCGTGCGCAGCGCGTCGGGGCCGAGCCGGGCGTCGACCAGCCGAGGGGCCGCCACGCCGTCCTCGCCGAGCATCTGCATCAGCATGCCGTCGCCGGTGAACTCGACCGGGTAGGGCACGGTGACGCCGGCGGCGTGCGCCCGCTCGAGCGACTCGAGCTCCTGGCCGGGCCACCGGTCGGCGAGCAGCTTCTTGCCGTACCCGGTCATCCGCTCGACGGCCCGCCGGTCGCGGCTGTACCGGAACTTGCGGCCCTCGTGGTACAGGGCGTCGTCGGTGAACGCCCGGGCGCGGGTGAACCCCAGCGCCTCGATCTCTCCCTTGCCGACCTTGGTGGGCCGGTAGCGCTTGTGGGCCAGGACGGCCGTGCGGCGGCCGTCGAGCGTGCGCCGCTCGACGACGAACACCTCGGCCTCCTTGCCGGTCGTGAGCAGGCCGAGCACCTCGTCGACGGTGCCGCCCTCGGTGAGCCACGCCGGTGCGGCGCGGCCGGTCTCGTGCGTGGGCACGGGAACCTCCAGGATGCGAAGCTGCGGGTCGGGTCGAGGCCCGGACGGCTCGCAGGGCACCCCCGAAGGTCAGGCAGGTGCGAGGGCGCGGAGCCGCGGGCGGGCACGGACGGTCGTGGCAGTCACGGTGTGTCCGACCTCCTCACAGCTCGGGACCCAGCCGGTCGCCGGGTGCGCCGGGGCAGGATCGCGCCCGGCGCACCCGGTGTCGAGTGAATTGGGGTCAGCCCTCGGCCGCCCCGGGCCCGGCGGGCACGACCAGCACGGGCACCGTGGCCTCGCGGACCGTGCCGGCGGTGACGCTGCCCAGGCGCAGCCGGTCCCACCCGGTGCGCCCATGGGTGGCCATGACCAGCAGGGCGGTGCGGTCGACGTGCGACGCCGCCATGTCGACCAGCGCCCGGGCCGGGTCACGCCCGTGCAGCGCCTCCCACCCGGACACGCCGCCGAGGCGGGCGGCGATCACAGCCAGGTGGCCGCCCTCGTGGGCGTCGCCGCCGGAGGCCCAGTCGGCCGGCGCGCCGGGCTCGCCCACCTGCATCAGCCACAGAGGCAGCCCGAGGGTCTCCGACCACTCCTTCGCGGGCCCGAGGGTGCGCTCGGACTCGTCCGAGCCGTCGAGGCAGGCGACGATGCGGCCCTCGAGCGGGGGCCCCTCGGCCAGGTTGGGGCCGACGATCAGCGCCGGGTCGACGATCGTGCGCAGCAGCGTCTCGGCCACGCTGCCCACCAGGGCCCGGGACAGGCCGCCGCGGCCGTGCGACGACATGCACACGAGCGTGCGGGGCAGCATCTCGGCCACGATGGCCTCGGCTGCCCCGTCCGCGGTGACCACCCGGGTCTCGATGGTGGTCACGTCGGCGTGCCGCTCGGCGACGTCGGACAGGTAGGTGTCGAACGAGCCCTCGTCGCCGGGCAGCGCCGCGGTGACCACCCGCAGGGCCACGCCGGTGCGGCCCACCAGCGCCAGGGCCGGGCCGAGCGCCTGCTCGGCCGTGGGCGAGCCGTCGAGCGGGACCAGCACATCTGTGAACGGCGCTTGCATGGCCACACCCCTTGTTCGTCGTGCGCTTCGACTACGTGCCCTCGGGCGCCCAGGCGCCAGGGGCGAAGGTCCGGACGTTGGTCCTGCCCCGCGTGACCGTAGCCCGCCCGACTCGGGCCGTACGCCGGCGGTGCAGGGCCGTTCGACCCTGCCCTCCCGCACGCCGCGGGGTGACGATCACACTGTGAGACACCCCGGACGCCCTGTCCGCGGGACACGACGTCGCCGGTGCCCCCACAGCGTGATCGGACGATGAAAGCGCAGGTGCCGCGATGAGCCAGACGCTTCCCCCCGGCGGGTCGACCCGGCCCGCCGACCTTCCCCCGACCCCCGACGGGCCGGCCGCGCCCGGCCCCGACCGCCAGCGTCGCCCCGTGTGGCTGATCGTCGCGCTCGTCGCGGCGATGGCCCTCGTCGCCGCGCTGGTCGCGGTGCTCGTGTGGCCCGACGACGGCGAGGACGCCGTCACCGAGCCGACCACGACCGAGGCACCCGAGCCCACCACCACCGAGACGACCGCCCCCACCACCGAGTCACCGACGACCGCGGCGTCCGCCCCGGTCGACACGTCGACCGCCGTGTTCCCGTACGCGTCCGGCGACGTGCGCTACGACGACCCGGTGGCCGCCGCCCGAGGGTTCGCCGTCGACTTCGTCGGGTTCACCGACCCGCTCGTCGGCGAGTTCATGCAGGGTGACGCCCGCTCGGGCGAGGTCGAGGTCCGTCCCCTGGCCGACGGCCCGGTGACCACCGTGTTCGTCCGCCAGCTCGGCGACGACGGCACCTGGTGGGTGCTCGGCTCGGCCACCGCCGACATCACCGTGGACTCCCCGGCCACCGGCGGCACGATCACCTCGCCGGTCGCGCTGACCGGCAGTGCCCTCGCCTTCGAGGGCACCGTGAACGTCGAGGTCCGCCAGGACGGCGCCCGGAGCCCGATCGGCACCGGCTTCGTGACCGGCGGCGGCGACGTGATGCGCCCGTTCTCGGGTGAGATCGCCTTCTCGACCCCGTCCGCCGAGCGCGGGGCGCTCGTGCTGCTGTCCCTCAGCGCCGAGAACGGCCAGGTGTGGGAGGCCGCGACGCTGCGCGTCGCCTTCGGGTGATCGCACCGGTCCCGGCGCGGGGCCCCTCGCGCCGGGGCCCGGGACCTAGGTCCCTTGGCCTGGCGGGCAGGGAGGCGGAAGCTGGAGCCATGACGACCGGTACGCACGACACGATGGCACCTCCCGCGACCACCGGCACCGGCACGGGCGAGCCCGGCGATGACCGTTTCGTCGCGTGGTTCGCGGACGTGTCCCGAGCCGACGTCGGGCGCGTGGGCGGCAAGGGCGCCAACCTGGGTGAGATGACCGCCGCCGGGTTCCCCGTGCCGCCCGGCTTCGTCGTCACCGCCCAGGCCTACCTGCACGCGCTGGACGAGGCCGGGGTCCGGACCGCCCTGCAGGAACGGGTGGCGGGCCTCGACGTCGACGACACCGACGCGCTGGCCCGGGTCGCCCGCGAGCTGCAGGACCTGGTCCGCTCGGCCGGGATGCCCGACCCCGTGCGGCGCGCCGTGCTCGACGCCTACCACGTGCTCGGCGCCGGTGATCGGGTGGCCGTGCGGTCGTCGGCCACGGCCGAGGACACGGCGTCGACCTCGTTCGCCGGCATGAACGAGACCTTCACCAACGTGAGCGGCGACGACGAGCTGGTCGACCGCGTCGTCGCGTGCTGGGCCTCGCTGTGGAGCCCCAGGGTCGTCGCCTATCGGGCCACTCGCGAGCTGGCCGACGAGCCCGCCATCGCCGTCGTCGTCCAGCGCATGGTCGACTCGGTCACGTCCGGCGTGATGTTCACCGCCGACCCGTCGACCGGCGACCGCGGCCGCATGGTGGTCGAGGCCGCGATCGGGCTGGGCGAGGTCGTGGTCGGCGGCCAGGTCGAGCCCGACACGTACGTGATCGCCAAGGACGGCCCCCGCATCCTCCAGCAGCACATCGGCCACCAGTCGCACAAGATCGTGCGGGGCCCCGACGGGGCCGACCGGCGGGTCGAGATCCCGCCCGAGGAGGGGGCCCGCCGGGTGCTCGACGACGACGCGGTCATGGGGCTGGCGGCCCTGGGGATCGACATCGAGCGCCACTACGGCGTACCGCAGGACGTCGAGTTCGCCATCGGCGACGGCGGCACCTTCGTGGTGCAGTCGCGGCCCATCACGACCCTCGCGGACGAGACGAAGCCGTCCGGGCTCGAGCCGCCCGGCACCGTGCTGGTCAGCGGGCTGGCCGCCGCGCCCGGTGTCGCCGTCGGTCCGGTTCGGGTGCTGCGCTCGCCCGCCGAGGGCCACGTGCTCGCCGACGGCGAGATCCTGGTGGCCCCCATGACCAACCCCGACTGGGTGCCGACGATGCGGCGGGCCGCCGCCCTGGTGACCGACGGCGGCGGCGTCACCTGCCACGCCGCCATCATCGGGCGCGAGCTGCACCTGCCCACGGTGGTCGCCACCCGCACGGCCACCACCGTGCTGCGCGACGGCGAGGTGGTGACCGTCGACGGCGCGGCCGGCGAGGTGCGCGAGGGCGCCCCGGCCGAGGTCGCCGCCACGCGGGCGGCGGTCGCCCCGGCCCCGGGCCCGGCCACCCCGGCTGCACCCGAGACCACCGCCACGCTGCTGTACGTGAACCTGGCCATCGCGGAGATGGCCGAGGAGGTGGCGGCGCTGCCGGTCGACGGCGTGGGGCTGCTGCGGGCCGAGTTCATGATCACCGACGCGCTGGCCGGCGAGCATCCCAAGCACCTGCTGGCCACGGGCCGGCGCCAGGAGTTCGTCGACCGCATGGCCACCTCGGTGCTGCGGATCGCCAAGGCCTTCGCGCCCCGCCCGGTCGTGTACCGGGCCGTCGACTTCCGCACGAACGAGTTCCGGGGGCTGACCGGGGGCGACGAGTTCGAGCCGCACGAGGGCAACCCGATGATCGGCTACCGGGGCTGCTACCGCTACATCCGCGACCCGGAGATCTTCGCCCTCGACCTCGACGTGCTCGCCCGGGTCCGCGAGGAGGCGCCCAATCTGCACCTCATGATCCCGTTCGTGCGCACCACCTGGGAGCTCGAGGCCTGCCTCGAGGCCATCGACGCCCACCCGCTCGGCCGCCAGCGAGGGTTGCACCGGTGGGTCATGGCCGAGGTGCCCTCGGTCGCGTACCGCATCCCGGAGTACGCGGCGCTGGGCGTCGACGGGGTGTCCATCGGCTCGAACGACCTCACCCAGCTCGTGCTCGGCGTCGACCGCGACTCCGAGATCTGCGCGGAGCTGTTCGACGAGTCGGACGCCGCGGTGCTGGACGCCATACGCCGCATCATCGAGGCCAGTCACGCCGCGGGGATCACCTCCTCACTGTGCGGCCAGGCGCCGTCCAACCGGCCCGAGTTCGCCGAGTTCCTGGTGCGGGCGGGCATCACGTCGATCTCGGTCAACCCCGACGCGGCCGAGCCGGCCCGACGGGCGATCGCCCGGGCCGAGCGGCGGATGCTGCTCGACCGGGCCAGGGAGGGCTGACCGGGCGAGGCAGGCTCGTCGCATGGACCACGTGACCGCGCTGCTCGACGTCGACCACGACCGCGAGGTCCGGCGGCTGACCTGCGAGCTGGCGGAGTCCCTCGGGATCGACGAGGCGGCGGTGCGCCGCAGCCGGCCCCACATCACACTCGTGTCCTACACCGGCCTCGACGCCGAGGCGGCCGTCGCGGCGCTGGCGCCGGTGGCGCGGCAGGCGGCGCCGGTGTGGGTGCGGGCCCACGGCTACGGCGTGTTCACCGGCGACACCGACAGCGAGCTGTCGCTGCACGTCATGGTCGTGCGGACGCGGCCCCTCGACGAACTGCACCGCCGCATCCGCGCCGCGCTGGTGGCCGCGGGCGGCACACCCGACGGCACGACCGAGCCCAAGGTGTGGACGCCCCACATCACGGTGCTCGACCGGGGCCTCAGCCCGGCCCTGCTCGGCCGCGCGGTCGAGCTGCTGGCCACCCGCCCCCACCGGAGCTGGCGCGTCGGCATCGCCACGCTCGCCATCACCCGCCCGGCGTCGACCGAGGCGATGGGGCCGGCCACCGACCACCTCACCCTCGACCTCGGGTGACACCGTGGCGCACGTGGACGGCGCCGGGCCCCCGCAGGCCACGGGAACGCCGGGACGGCCCCTGCGCGGCTGGCTGCGCCGGCGGACGGGCGGCGACTACGACCGCCGCGACCTGGCCCACGACGTCGGTGCGGGCCTGCTGCTGACCGCGCTGCTCATCCCGGCCGGGATGGGCTACGCGACGGCCGCCGGCCTGCCGCCGGAGACCGGTCTCTACGCCACGGTCGCGTCGCTGGTCGCCTACGCGCTCGTGGGGCCGTCGCGCGTGCTCGTGCTCGGCCCCGACTCGTCGCTCGCCCCGCTGATCGCCGCCGCGGTCGCGCCCCTCGCCGCGGCCGGCGCCGCCGGCGCGGACCGGCGGGTGGCGCTGGCGGGCCTGCTCGCCGTGCTGGTGGGCGCCGTGCTTGTGGCCGGCGGGCTGGCCCGGCTCGGCTTCGTGTCGGAGCTGCTGTCCAAGCCCATCCGGGTCGGCTACCTGAACGGCGTCGTGCTGGTGGTGATCGTCGGGCAGCTCCCCGCCGTGCTCGGGTTCTCGGTCACCGGCGACAGCCTGGGCGACGACGCCCGGGGCCTGGTCGACGGCATCCGCGACGGCCGGGTGCAGGCGGCGGCCGCAGCCATCGGCCTGGGCTCGCTGGCGGCCATCCTGGTCGCCCGGCGCCTGTGGCCGCGGCTGCCGGCCGTGTTCGTCGTCGTCCTCGCCGCCATCGGGATCGTGTGGGCGTTCGATCCCGGCGGCGTGCCGGTCGTCGGTCCGCTGCCCGCCGGGCTGCCCGACCCCGACCTCGGCTCGCTCGCCTGGCGCGACGTCGCATCGCTGGCCGCGCCGGCCCTGGGCGTCGCCCTGGTCGCGTACGCCGACACCGGCGTGCTGTCGCGGGTGTTCGCATCGTCCACGGACCGGCCCGTCGACCCCAACCGCGAGATGCGGGCCCTGGGGGTGGCCAACCTGGCGTGCGGCGTGGCCGGGGGCTTCCCCGTCTCCGGCAGCTCGTCCCGCACGCCGGTGGCCCGGGCGGTCGGTGCCCGCACCCAGCTCACCGGCCTGGTCGGGGCCGCGGCGGTCGCCCTGGTGGTGGCCGTGGCGCCGGGGTTCACCCGCAACCTGCCCGCCGCCGCGCTGGCGGCGGTGGTCATCGCCGCGGTGCTCTCGGTGGCCAGCGTGGCCACCCCGCTGCGGCTGCTGCGGATGAACCCCACCGAGTTCGGCCTGTGCCTGATCGCCTTCGCCGGGGTGGCCGCCCTGGGCGTGCTGCGGGGCATCGCCGTCGCCGTCGCCCTGTCGCTGGTCGCGTTCGTGGCCCGCGCCCTGCGACCGCACATGGCCGAGCTGGTGCGGGTCGACCGGCGCAAGGGCTACCACGACCGCGGCCGCCACCCGCAGGGCCGCCAGGTGCCGGGCCTGGTCATCGTCCGCTTCGACGCCCCGCTGTTCTTCGCCAACGCCCAGCTCTTCGCCGACTTCGTGGCTGCGACCGTGGCCGCCGCCCCGCCCCCGGTGCGCTGGGTGGCCATCGCCGCCGAGCCGATCACCGACGTCGACACGACGGCCGCGGAGATGCTCGAGCGCCTCGACGACGACCTGGCGAGCCGGGGCATCCGCCTGGTCTTCGCCGAGATGAAGGGGCCGGTGAAGGACCGGCTCGCCCGGTACGGGATGGGCGAGCGGTTCGGACCCGGCGACTTCTTCCCCACCGTCGGCACGGCCGTGTCGGCCTACGTGGCGGCGACCGGCACCGCCTGGGTCGACTGGACCGACGAGGCCGAGGCCGACGGCCCGGCGGGCGCGGTGGACGAGGGCTGACCGGCGGCCGTTCATCGACGCCATCGGTGACCTTCGGCACTGGCCGCGCCACCTACCGCACCCGACGATGAGGCCATGGCACGATCCAACGGGAACGGACCCGGCACGGTCGAGCGCGCGGACGCGGCGCCGGCACCCACCGACTGGCTGCTGTCCGAGCGGTCGCCGGGCGACCAGGCGGCACCCCACGTGGCCCGGATCGCCGGCGTCGGCCGCCGGCTGCCCGGCACGCGGCTCACGACCGACGAGCTCATGGGCACGACCCGCCACCGCACGCACATCGACCTCGAGCGCCTCACCGGCATCCACGAGCGCCGGGTGTCGCGGGGCGACGAGGACTCGCTGAGCCTGGCCGTGGGTGCCGCCCGGGACTGCCTCGCCCGGTCGGGGCGCCGGGGCGAGGACGTCGACCTCGTCGTCAACTGCAGCATCACCAAGTACCGCGACGGCCTCGTGCAGTGGCTCGAGCCCACGACCAGCGCGGCGGTCGCCCGCGCGATCGGAGCCACGGACGCCGTCACCTTCGACGTGTCCAACGCCTGCGCCGGCACGCTGACCGGCGTGTTCGTGGCCAACAACTGGGTGCGCCGCGGCGCGGCCCGGCGGGCCTTGGTGGTCAGCGGCGAGTACATCTCGCAGCTCGGCGTCAACGCCGCCCGGCACGTGCGGTCGATCCTCAGCCGCGAGATGGCGTCGCTCACCCTGGGCGACGCGGGGGCCGCCGTCCTGGTCGAGCGGGCCGATGACGGCGAGGCCGGCATCGAGATGACCGGGTTCACCACCGTGGCCGACCACAGCCGCCTGTGCCTCGCCTGGCCGGCCCGGCACGAGCCCGGCGCCCGCATGTTCACCAAGGCCAAGGCCATCCACGACGTCGCCATCGCCGACACGCCCCTGCTGCTCCGCGAGGCGCTGGACACGGCCGACCTCGACCTGGGCGAGATCGACCACGTGATCCCGCACCAGACGTCGGCGAGGGCGATACGCAAGGGCATGCGCGAGATCGCCGGGAAGCTGGGCGCCGAGCCCCGCAACCCCGCGGTCGTGACCGTCGACCGCTACGGCAACACCGCCTCGACCACCCACGTGGTGGCGCTGGTCGAGGAGCTGGACGCGGGCCGGCTGAAGGCCGGGGACAGGGTGGCCCTCGTGGCCCTGGCGTCGGGCCTCGAGATCGGCCTCGTGCTGTTCACCGTCGACGAGGGACTGGTGGCCTGCCATGGCGACGGTCGTTGAGTCGGTCGCCGCGGTCGAGGCCCGGGGGCGCCGGCGGCGCAGCGCCCTCAAGCTGACCGACGCGGTCGCCGAGCGCGCCCTCGAGCGGGCCGGCCTGGCGGCGGGCGACATCGACCTGCTGGTCAACGCCGGGCTGTACCACGACCGCATCCTCGGCGAGCCGGCCCTCGCCGCCCTGATCCAGGAGGACATCGGCGCCAATCCGGAGGACCCGCACCCCGGTGGCCACGGCACGTTCTCGTTCGACGTGGCCAACGGCTCCTGCGGGATGCTCACCGGCATGCAGGTCGCCGACGGCTTCCTGCGGGCGGGCACGGTGCGCCACGCCCTCGTGGTGGCCAGCGACGCCGACCCGGGCCGGCGCCTGGCGCCCGGGTTCCCGTACGCCCCGGCCGCCGCCGCGGTCGTGTGCGGCTGGCGCGAGGGGCCGGCCGGCATCGCCGCCTTCCGCTTCGCCGGTCCGGGCGACGGCGGCGACGGCACGGGTGAGGAGCTCCGCGCCACCGTGGCGTTCGAGCGGGGCCGCAACACGCTGTCGATCGAGGAGACACCCGGCTTCGAGACCGCCGCCGGGGCCCTGGCCGGCGAGGTCGCGAGCGCGCTGCTCGCCGAGGCCGGCGTGGACGCCGGCGACCTCGACCTGATCGTGGCCAACCCGCTGACCACCGCGGTCCTCGACGCCCTCGCCGCCGCCCTCGGCGTGCCGGCCGAGCGGGTGGGTACGGCGCTCGAGGGCCGCCGCGTGCACACGGCGGGGCTCGGCGTGGCGCTGGACGCGGCCACCCCCGGCGGCCGGCTCGACGGCCGGACGGCGCTGCTCGTGTCCGCCGGCGCCGGCCCGATGGCCGGTGCCGCGCTCGTGCGCGGGTGACCGGCGGGCGGACGCGGGGCGCAGCGCCCGGCCGGCGCCCGGGCGCGGGACCTTGGCCCCTGGCGGCGACCACCCGGGCGCGCTCACAGTGGTCAGCGTGAGCAGGGAGGCCGCCGTGGACGAGGACACGATCCCCCAGCGCCTGTCGGCGTCGGACAGCCTGATGTGGCGCATCGAGTCCGACCCGGTGCTCAGGTCGCCGATCCTCGTCGTCGGGTTGCTCGACCGCTCGCCGACGCCCGAGGGGCTGGAGGCCGCCATCGACCGGGCGGTCGCCGCCCTGCCCCGGCTCCGCCAGCGGATCGTCCCCCCGCCCCTCGGGCTCGGCCGACCCCGCTGGGAGGACGCCGGCGAGCCGTCGCAGGCCCACCACGTCCGCCGCGTGCGGGCGCCGGGCGGCGACCTCGACAGCGTGCTCGAGGTGGCCCAGCCCGACGCGGTGGCCGCGTTCGACCCGGCCCGGCCGCCCTGGACCCTCACGGTCGTCGAGGGCCTCGACGGCGGGCGGGCCGCGATCGTGCTGCGGTTCCACCACGCCATCACCGACGGCATCGGCGGCATCGAGATCGCCGAGCGACTGTTCGACCGCAAGCGCCGACCGACGCGGGCGGGCCGGAACGGCGCGGTCGCGGGGGCGACCGCCGCCGCCCGCGCTCCCGTGCCGGCCGCACCGGCCACCGGGCCGGCCGTCCCGCCCCTGGCGGACCTCGTCACCGGCGCCGCGGGGGCCGTCGCCCAGGTCTCGCGCGAGGCGCTCGACCTGTCGCGCCATGCGCTGGACGCCGCCACCCGCCGCCCGGGCGACCTGGTGGCCGCGCCGCTGCGCCTGGGCCGCTCGGCCGCCCGGCTGCTCGCCCCCGCCACCGGCGGCGGGTCACCCGCCCTGGCCGGGCGCAGCCTCGACCGCTGGCTGAGCACCACCGAGCGCCCCCTCGAGCGAGTCCGCGCCGCCGCCCACGCCACCGGGGGGACGGTCAACGACGTGCTGCTGGCGGCCGTGGCCGGCGGGCTGTACGCGTACCACAAGGCCCAGGGCCAACCGGTGGGCGCGGTGCGGGTGACGATGCCGATCAGCATCCGCCGCGAGGGCGACCCCGTGGGCGGCAACCGGTTCGTGCCCGCCCGCTTCACGCTGCCGATCGACGACCCCGACCCGCAACTGCGGGTCAAGATCGCCGGCGCCATCGTGCGGCGGTGGCGGGCCGAGCCGGCGCTCGGCGCCACCGGCCTGCTGGCCGGCGGGCTCAACATGCTGCCCGGGCCGGTGGTGACCCGGCTGTTCGGCGAGATGCTGCGGTCGATCGACGTCGACGTGGTCGACGTGCCCGGCCTCGACCGCCGGGCGTTCCTCGGCGGGGCCCGCATCGACCGGCTGTGGGCCTTCGCCCCGCCCACCGGCGCGGCCCTGAGCATCACCCTGCTCTCCCACGAAGGGGTCTGCTGCCTCGGGCTGGCGTGCGACCGCCTGGCGGTGACCGACCCGGAGCTGCTGTCCGCCTGCCTCGGCGACGCGGTCGACGAGCTGCTCGCCCTCGGCGGCCCGGCCGCCCGCCCGCCCGGGCGCACTGCGCGGCGGGGGCCCACGTGAGCACCCCGGACCGGCTGACGACGCTGGACGCCAGCTTCCTGTGGTTCGAGCACCCGGGCGCGCCCGTGCACGTCGGGGCGGTCGCCACCTTCGAGGCGGCGCCCCTGCTCGACGAGCACGGCGACCTGCGCCTCGACGACCTCCGCCGGCGCACCGCCGCCCGCCTCGACGCCCTGCCCCGGCTGCGCCGGCGCCTGGCACCGGTGCCGTACGAGCTCGACCGGCCCCAGTGGGTCGACGACCCCGACTTCGACATCGCGCACCACCTGAACGAGGTGCGCGCCCCTGCCCCCGGCGACGACGGCGCGCTGCGCCGGGTGGCCGAGGAGATCCAGAGCGAGCTGCTGCCCCGCGACCGGCCGCTGTGGGACCTGCACCTGGTGACGGGCCTCGACGGCGACCGGGTGGCGCTGGTCGAGCGCATCCACCACGCGCTGGTCGACGGGGTGTCGGGCGTCGACCTGGCGGCCATCCTGCTCGACCTCGAGCCCGACGCGCCGCCCGTTCCCCTGCGCCCGTGGACGCCCGAGCCGGCGCCCAGCGGCAGCGAGCTGCTGGCCGACGGGCTCCGGGACCGCCTGAGCGACCCGGTCCGGGCGGTGCGGGCACTCGCCGGTGCGGCGACGCGCCCGCGGCAGACGCTGCGGTCGGCCGCCGGCATCGGGCGGGGCCTCGCCGCGGTGCTGGCCGACGGCCTGTTCGCGCCGCGCTCGTCGCTCAACGCCACCATCGGTGGCCCGCGGCGGCTGGCGTGGGTGCGCGCCGACCTCGCCGCCGTCCGGGCCGCCGGGCGCCGGGTCGGGGGGTCGGTGAACGACGTGGTGCTGGCCGCGGTCGCCGGCGGGCTGCGCTCGCTGCTGGTCGATCGGGGCGAGCTGCTGCCCCCGGACCTGGTGCTCAAGGTGCTGGTCCCGGTGTCGCTGCGGCGGGCCGACGAGCGCGGCGCGCTCGGCAACCGGGTGGGCTCGATCTTCGCCCCGCTGCCCGTCGGCATCGGCGACCCCGACACCCGGCTCGCCGCCGTCGTGTCGCTGATGCGCGAGCTCAAGGCCCGACCCGAGGGCGAGACGGTCGGCAAGCTGCTCGACGCCACGGACGCGGTGCCGGCCGGCGCCGCCCATCTGCTCACCCGCACCGTCGAGCACCAGCCCTTCGTGAACCTTGTCGTCACCAACGTGCCGGGGCCGCCCGTGCCGCTCTACGCGGCCGGCGCCCGCATGCTCGAGGCGTTCCCGGTGGTGCCGCTGGGCGCCAACCTGACCGTCGGCGTGGCCGTGCTGTCGTACGACGGCCGGCTCACGGTCACGCTCACCGCCGACGCCGCGGCCTGCCCGGACGTCGACGTCCTCGCCGGCGGCATCGAGCGATCGCTCGCGGGCTACGCCGCCTGACAAGATCGGCGGGCCGCCTCCGCAGGGCGGTTCGGCCGGCGATCCTGGCGAGCGGGGAACCAGCGTCCCGGCGCCGGCCGTCCAACCTGCCGATGGCACGCCACTCGCGCAGACAGGGGTACGGCATGCGCCCG
>DASTFE010000402.1:0-2539 GCA_035708905.1 Acidimicrobiales bacterium
AACGTGTACATCGCCATGCTCATCTGGCCGCTGCGGATGCTGGGGATGATCGTCGCCCAGTCGCAGCGGGCGGCGGTGTCGGCCGAGCGGGTCGACGAGGTGCTGGCCACCGCCCCCGCCGTCGACGACCCGGCCGACCCCCTGCCGTTGCCGGCCGGCGGGGGCGAGGTGACCTTCGCCGGTGTGCGGTTCGGCTACGGCGGCCGACCCGTGCTCGACGGCCTCGACCTGCGCGTCGCCGCCGGCGAGTCGGTGGCGCTGGTGGGGGCGACCGGGTCGGGCAAGTCGACGGTGGCCCGGCTGATCCCCCGCTTCTACGACGTCGAGCAGGGGCGGGTGCTGGTCGACGGCGTCGACGTGCGCGACCTGAGGCTGCGCGACCTGCGGCGGGCCGTGGGCATCGTGTTCGAGGAGACGTTCCTGTTCAGCGACACGATCGCCGCCAACATCGCGTTCGCCGACCCCGACGCGCCGCACGAGGCCGTCGAGCGGGCCGCCCGGCTCGCCGGCGCCCACGAGTTCGTGTCGGCGCTGCCCGAGGGCTACGGCACGCGCATCGGCGAGCGCGGCTACTCGCTCTCGGGCGGCCAGCGGCAGCGCATCGCCATCGCCCGGGCCATCCTGGCCGACCCGCGCGTGCTGATCCTCGACGACGCCACCTCCGCGGTCGATCCCACCAAGGAGCACGAGATCCGCGACGCCCTGGCCGAGGTGATGCGCGGCCGCACGACGGTCGTCATCGCCCACCGGCCGGCGACCATCGCGCTGGCCGACCGCGTCGTGCTGCTCGACCGCGGGCGGGTCGTCGCCGAGGGCACGCACCACGACCTGCTGGCGCGCAGCTCCCGTTACCGCGCCGTGCTGGCCGCGGCCGCGCTGGGCCACGACGGACCGCCAGGCGACGGCGACGGCGACGGCGATGGCGGTCCGGGTGTGACCGGGGCGCAGCGGGCCGAGGTGGGGTCGTGACCGCCGCCCCGCGCACGGAAGGAGCGCGCTGATGTGGATGCAGGGCGGTGTCAGCGCCGACGACAGGCTCGACGTCACCCAGGCGAGGCGCGTGCTGCGCCGCACCGCCCGGCTGCTGGTCCCCCAGGCGCGGGGCGTGGCCGCCGCCCTCGTCATGGTCATGCTGTGGACCGGCACGGTGCTGGCCGGGCCCTACCTGGTGAAGTACGGCATCGACAACGGCATCCAGGGCCGCGACCCGGCTGCCCTCAACGCGGCGATCGTCGGCTACGTCGTGGTGGCGGTGCTGGCGTACATCACCTACCGGGTCCAGATCACCCTGATCAGCCGGGTGGGCGAGAACTTCCTCCGCGGCCTGCGGCTGCGGGTGTTCGACCACCTCCAGCGCCTGTCGATGCCGTTCTACGACCGCTCCCAGGCGGGCGTGCTGGTGTCGCGCATGACGTCCGACGTCGACTCGCTGTCCGAGCTCATCCAGATGGGCCTGGCCATGTTCGTGTCGAACGGCCTGCTGCTCGTCGTCTCGCTGGTGGTGCTCACCACGGTGTCGTGGCAGCTCATGCTCGTGTGCGCCGTCGCCCTGCCGCCGGTGATCCTGGCCAGCGTCAAGTTCCAGCGCGACTCCAACGACGCCTACCTCGAGGTCCGCGACAACATCGGGGCCACGCTCTCGCACCTGCAGGAGGGCATCGCGGGCGTGCGGGTCGTGCAGGCCTTCGCCCGCGAGGACGTCGAGGTCGACCGGTTCGAGCGGGGCAACCGCGAGCTGTACGACAGCCACATGCGGTCGGTGGCCATCTCGGCCTGGTACCTGCCGGTGATCGAGCTGGCCGGCTGGGGCACGACGGCCCTGGCCCTCGGCGTCGGCGGGTGGTGGGTGCACGAGGGCATGCTCACCATCGGCACGGTGGCGTTCTTCGTGCTCGCCCTGTCCAACCTGTTCGAGCCCGTGCAGCAGCTCAGCCAGCTCTTCAACATGGTGCAGTCGGCGGGAGCGGGCCTGAAGAAGCTGTACGAGCTGCTCGACACGCCGGTCGACGTGGCCGAGCGGCCGGGCGCCGTCGACCTGCCCGAGGCGGGTGACATCGAGATCGACGACGTGTCGTTCGCCTACGGCGACGGTCCCCGGGTGCTGCGCGACGTCACGCTGCACATCCCGGCCGGGTCGCGCCTGGCCCTCGTCGGGCCCACCGGTGCCGGCAAATCCACGCTGGCCAAGCTGGCCGCCCGGCTCTACGACCCCGTCGAGGGCCAGGTGCGCTTCGGCGGCGTCGACCTGCGCGACGCGACGCTGTCGTCGCTGCGCGGGCGCATCGTGGTCATCCCGCAGGAGGGGTTCCTCTTCAACGGCACCATCCGCGACAACGTGCGCCTCGCCCGGGCGGGCGCCGGCGATGCCGAGGTCGACGACGCGCTGCGGGCGGTCGGCGCCTACGAGCGGTTCGCCGCCCTGCCCGAGGGCCTCGACACCGAGGTGCGCGAGCGGGGCAGCCGGCTCTCCGCCGGCGAGAAGCAGCTCGTGTCGCTGGCCCGCGCCGCGCTGGCCGACCCGGCGGTGCTGGTGCTCGAC
>DASTFE010000403.1:0-32699 GCA_035708905.1 Acidimicrobiales bacterium
GTGGGGTTCCAGCGCCGCGACGCCGGCTACTGCCGGCCACCCCACCGCGTATTCGCCGCGGGATCGGGGGTCCCGACCCCGAGAACCGCGGCAGGAACGCGAGGGCAGGGACGGTGGGTCTACGCCGCCGGCTCGGCGTAGGCCGCCAGCAGGTGCAGCAGGGTGCGGACGCCGAAGCCCGTGCCGCCCTTGCGCGTCTCGACGTCGTCCTCGGCCGCGTCGGCCGGCCCCGCGATGTCGAGGTGCGCCCAGGGGATGCCGTCGCCCACGAACTGCTGCAGGAACACCCCCGCGACCGACGCCCCGCCCCAGCGGTTGCCGCTGATGTTCTTGAGGTCGGCGACCTCCGAGTCGAGCGACGAGCGCATGTCCTCGGGCAGCGGCAGCGGCCACACCGGCTCGCCCGCGGCGTCGGCCGCCCGGCGCACCCGCTCGACCAGGCCGTCGTCGCTGCCCATCAGCCCGGCGATCTTCTGGCCCAGCGCCACCATGCACGCCCCGGTCAGCGTGGCCAGGTCGACGATCGCGTCGGGCTCGTCCTCGCTGGCGAGGGCGAGCGCGTCGGCCAGCACCAGGCGCCCCTCGGCGTCGGTGTTGAGCACCTCGACGGTCGTGCCGTTGCGGATGCGCAGCACGTCGCCCACCCGGGTGGCGTCGCCGCCCGGCATGTTGTCGGTCAGCGGCAGGTAGCCGAGCACCCGCACGGGCGGCTGCACGGCGCCGAGGGCACTGAACGCCCCCAGCACGGCGGCGGCGCCCGCCATGTCCCCCTTCATGCCGATCATCGAGTCGCTGGGCTTGAGCGACAGCCCGCCCGAGTCGAAGGTGATGCCCTTGCCCACCAGGGCCACCGTGGCCTGCGCCGGCCCGGCGGGCTGCCACGCCAGCTTCAGGAACCGGGGCTCCTCGGTCGACCCCCGGTTGACCCCGAGCAGGCCCCCCAACGCCTCCTCCTCGATGGCCGCCCGGTCGAGCACCTCGACCTCGAACCCCTTGAGCTCGGCCAGCTCGACAGCCCGGTCGGCGAACGCCGTGGGGGTGAGGGCGCCACCGGGCTGGTTGACCAGGTCGCGGGTCACCCGCACGGCCTCGCCGACGGCGCGGCCCCGCTCGAGCGCGGCCTGCACGCCGTCGCCGCCCTCGGACACGACGGCCAGGGACTCGATGTGGTGGGGCTCCGGGTCGGACTTCAGCGCGGTGTAGCGGTAGGCGCCGAGCAGCACGCCCTCGACCAGGGCCTGCGCGACCGCGGGCCGGTCTAGGCCGTCGGGCACGGCGTCGAGCAGGTCGATGGCCAGGTGGGCGCGGCGGCTGGCGGCGCGAGCCAGCGCGGCCGCCGCCCGGCGGTACGTGGCCGTGGTGGCGTCGGCCGCCGGGCCGAGCCCGAGGGCGACCAGCAGGCGGCCGTCGCCCGCCGGCGCCACGCACGACTGGCCGGGCTTGGCCTTGAACCCCTGCGCCTCGAGGAAGTCGCCGTCGAGGCCGTCCGGGACGTCGCCCGCCGCCATCCGGTCGGCGAACACCCCGACGCCGACGGCGTCGACGCGGGTGCGTCCCTCGTCCCGGTCGGTGGGCGCAGCGACGGTGCTGGTCAACTCGATGGCGATCGGCATCCCTGCACCCTACGGGCGACCGGTCGGATCTGGCGCCGGCGACCGGGGGCCGGGCGACCGCCCCGCCAGGCAGGTCACCCGCGACGCATCGCGTGCGCTCTCGTCCCCATCACGCCCCCGACGAGCACGAGAAGCGCCCCGGCGAACGTGATCATGTTCGGGATCCCGTCGGTATCCGGCGACAGGAGGTCGTCGACGGAGTGCCCGGTGCTGAGGAGCTGGACCAACCAGAGGGCCAGGCCGACCAGACCGGCGCCGCCCGCGGCGAGCACCCACCTCCAGTCCCGTGACCACAGACCGGCGACGGCGCCGGCCACGAGCACCAGCGCCGCCCCGATCCGGAGCCCCGACTGCTCGCTGTGCCAGTCGCGCGGCACCAGCACGCCCCAGACCGCCACCAGCACGGTGCCCGACAGGGCCAGCACCGCGGGAAGCGTCCAGGCGCCGGACGGCACGCGAGGGGGTACGACGTCACGTCGGGGAGCGCGCTCGCGGCGGACCGGATCAGGTTCGGGTCGCGGCCCGGGCCGGGATCCACCCGCCTCGGCGGTGCGACCCGCCTCCCCGTCGACCGACCGTCGGGAGGCGATGGTCTCGGCGAACTGGGCGAGCGCGTCCTGGAGGGCGCGCACGTCGCTCGCGAAGCGGCGATCCTCGAGCACCGCCGCGTTCCGGTACGCGAGGTCCCTCAACGCCCCCGGCAGCTCGGACACCTTGGGCATGGCAGCGCCGCCGACCAGGACGGGAACCACCCGGACGTCGGCTGACAGGGCCGCGACCACCTCGGCGCGGTGGTTGTCGCCCTCGTCGTCGAGCCGCCGGTTGCCGGCGTCGTCGCGCGCGCTGAGCCAGGTCGGGCCGATCACGACGATCACGACATCGCAGGCGCGCATCGTGTGGTCGATCGCCTCTCGAAAGTCCTCTCCCGGTGCGATCGCGTCGATGTCCATGAAGACCTCGCCCGGCCCCCACTCCCGGACCAGGTGCTCGTACAGCCGCCCGGCCCAGCCCGACGAGTCGTCCCGCCGGTAGCTGAGGAAGATGCCGCTCATCGGGTGCCGCCGCGGACGGGTGGCGACCGCCGCGGACGGCCGCACCTGTGGTCGCTCATCGTCATCACCCTCCGCTCGACCTCGTCACGTGACGCGGTCTCCCGCTCCCGTACGATCACCCCACGGACGCTGCGCGTCAATCTCGGTCGCGTCCGGGTGGCGTCCTCGACGCGCCGGGTGCCCGCGCGCCCGGTGAGGCTCAGCCCGCGATCTCGTACTGCACCGAGGCCCGCTCGGCGACGATCGGCTCGACCAGGTCGCGGATGAGAGCGCGGTGGTCGGGGTGGTCGCGGTAGGTGAGGTAGTCGTCGGCCGAGGCGAAGTCGGCCACCACGACGTAGTCCCAGCTCGCCGGGTTGAGGCCGGCATCGGGCCCGTGCCGGTAGCGCTCGGCGTCGATGGCGCCGGTGGCGACCGGCATCCCCGCCAGTCCGGCCGCCAGCGCGGCCCGCTGGTCGTCGGTCGTGCCCTCGGCGAAGCGGAACATCACGACGTGGCGCAGCGCCATGCCTGCTGCCTCCTGTGTCGATCGGTGGGCCGGCTCACTGCAGGCCCTGGTACGTGCCGCCGTCGACCGGCAGCGCCGCGCCCACCACGAAGCGGGCGTGGTCGGAGCAGAGGAACGTCACGACCGCCCCGAAGTCGTCCGGGTCGCCCAGCGCGCCCACCGGGATGCCGGCGGCCGCGCCGGAGGTGTCGCCCCGGTACAGGGCCTGGGCCCGCTCGGTCAGGTGCAGCCCGGGCTGCACCGAGTTGACCGTCACCCCGCGGCCGGCCACCTCGAGCGCCAGGGTCTTGAGGAAGCCGGTGACGCCGGCCCGGGCGGTGTTGGACAGGATCAGCGAGCCGATGGGCTGGCGCACCGCCACCGACGTGATGGCGACGACCCGGCCCCATCCGCGCTCGCACATGGCCGGCACGGCCGCGTGGCACATGGCGACGGTCGACAGCAGGTTGAGCTCGATGGCGGGGGCGTAGGCGTCGAGCGGCGTGGACGCGAAGGTGCCCGGCGGCGGTCCCCCGGCGTTGGGCACCAGGATGTCCACCCGGCCGAGCGCATCGATCGCCGCCTCGACGAACCCGGTGGCCCCGGCGACGGTGGACACGTCGGCCACCAGCGGCACCGCCCCGTCGATGCGGGCGGCCGCCGCCTCGATGCGCTCGCGGTCGCGCCCGCAGATCGCCACCCGCACGCCCTCGGCGGCCAGCGCCCGGGCGGACGCGTACCCCAGCCCCGACGACGCCCCCGCCACAGCGGCGGTGCGCCCGGTGAGTCCCAGATCCATGGCCTGCGACCCTACTGGCGGCCACCGGCGGCGGGCCGCCGGTTCGGGAGCGTCAGCCGCCGGGCGCCACGTCGCGGCTGAGCAGGTGGTCGCCCTCGACCCAGCGCGCCTGCGCCCACAGCAGCGACGACAGCCGGTTGAGGTAGGGCAGCACCTGCGACCCCGGCGCCGCGGCCGAGACCGCCTCGCGCTCTGACCGTCGCACCACCGTGCGGGCGAGGTCGAGGTGGGCGGCGAGCGGCGTCTGGCCCGGCACCACGAACGCCGAGGGGGCCTCGAACCGCTCGCCCACGTCGTCGACCATGGCCTCGAGCGCCTGCACCATCGCGGGCGACACCCGGGTCTGCCCGTCGGCCAGCTTGGCGTGGTTCTCGGGAAGGGTGGCCAGCTCGCCCATGAGCACCCACAGGTCGCGGCACACCTGGGTGAGCTGGCGGTCGAGGACGCCGTCGCGCTCGCACAGCGCCCGCGCCAGCCCGATCGTCGCCTGGGCCTCGTCGACGGCCCCCACCGCGCGGGGGTGGGCGGAGTCCTTGGGCACCCGCCCGCCGAACAGCAGGCCCGTGGTACCGTCGTCGCCCTTGCCGGTGTAGAGGCGGGTCACGGCGGCGACCCTACCGCCCGCCCCTCGCCACGGCAGCCACGGCAGCCGACCAGGTCACCGGCGACCCTCACCCTCCACCTCAGGGTGAGGGTCGAGCACAGGTCGAGGGTTTGCCGCTCAGGCCGGCTCGGCGGCGAACAGGGCGGCCAGGCGGCCGAGCGACTCGCGCAGGTTGTCCATCCCGGCGGCTGCGACGGCGTCGCCGATCGACATCCAGCGCAGCGGCGCCCCTGGTGACTCGGGCACGGCCTCGCCGGGTCGCCGGGTCGCCAGGACGTAGCGGAGGTCCGCGTGCTCGTGGGCCGGCTCTCCCCGCCCGGCCGGCACGGGCACGACCGCCACGTGGAGGAGGTCGGGCCGGCGGGGGTCGGGCCAGGGCTCGAGGTCGACCAGCCCGGTCTCCTCGCGGGCCTCGCGCCGCGCGGCCGCCAGCGCTCCACCGTCGCCCGGGTCGACGTGGCCGCCCACCTGGAGCCAGCGCTGCATCCGCTCGTGCCAGCGGAGCAGCACCCGCCCGCTCGGCGGGTGGACCACCAGCGCCGAGCCGGTGACGTGCAGCGGGGTCGTCCGCGACCAGGGGTCGGCGGACGCGGCCAGCGCCCGGGCCCGGGCGACGTCGGCGGCCTCGGACGCGGTGCGGGGCTCGTAGGCGTCGAGGGCCGCCAGCAGGTCCATGGCCCCACTCTCGCCCGGCGGCGGGTGGCCCGCACCCGAATTCGCGTGGCCGGTCAGTAGCCGGCCTCGGGATCGACCGGCCCGACGAGCGGCTCACCGGCTGCCCAGCGGCGCACGTTCTCGGTGATGCGGGCTGCGAGCAGGGGCCGGGCCATGGCCGGCGTGTTGGCGGTGTGGGGCGTGACGATCACGTTGGGCATGTCCCACAGCGGGTGCCCGTCGGGCAGCGGCTCGGGGTCGGTGACGTCGAGGCCGGCGCTGCCCAGGTGCCCGTCGCGCAGCGCGCCGACGAGGTCGTCGGTGACCACGTGCGCGCCCCGGGCGACGTTGACCAGGCAGGCGCCCTCGGCCAGCAGGTCGAGCCGGCGCCGGTCGATCAGCCCCACCGTGGCGTCGACGAGCGGCAGCGCCAGCACCACCAGCCGGGCGCCGCCGAGCGCGGCGTCGAGGTCGCCGGGCGGCAGCACCCGCCGGGCGCCGGGCATCGGCGCCGGCGTGCGCCGCACGACCGTGACGTCGCAGTCGAACGGCGCGAGCAGGCCCAGCAGCACCTCGGCGATGCCCCCGCCACCCACGACCACCACCGGCGCGCCGGCCAGGTTGGTGCCCTCCGGTGCCGACCACGTGCGCCGGCGGGCGTAGCGGTCGAGCTGGCGGAGCCCGGCCAGCGCGAGAGCCAGCGCGTGCTCGGCCACCGGCGCGGCGTAGACGCCCTTGCCGCACGTCCAGCGGCGCTCGGGATGCGCCCGGATCACCGCCAGGTGAGGCTCGACCCCTGCCCAGGGCAGCTGCACCCAGCGGAGGTGCGGGTGCCGGTCGAGCACCCGCACCAGCCCGCCGGACCCGGCAGGGTCGGTCCACACGAGCGCCTCGGCGTGCTCGGGCTCGACCACGTCACCGCCGCCCGCCTCGACCGCGTCCGCCAGGAACGATCGCCGCCCGGGCAGCACGGCGATGCGGGGACGGGCGCGCCCGGTCACGGGCGGGAGGCTACTGCCCGGTGCCCCCCGGGCCACCGACCTCGGCGGTGCGCGAGGGCGGTGCGGTCACGGCCCCGGTGAGCAGCCACCCGGCGAGCCCGCCCATGACGAAGCCGATGCCGTTGAGCAGGCCGTGGGTGCTGGCCATGTCGGCGGTGGCGAGCGAAGGGACGCCGGAGTGCTGGGCGACGGCCCACTGGAGGGCCAGCAGCATCGGCACCACCGGCGACAGCGACGACACCACCAGCAGCCAGCGGCCCACCATCTGGACGACGCCGCGGCCCCGCACCGGCACCGACGTCAGCGCCGAGTTGGACGTGGACAGCAGGAACGTGCCGAAGGCGACCGACCACGCCGCCACCGTCATGACCAGCGCGCCGCCGATGCGGAGCACGGCCGCGTCGAGCGCGATACCCATCGCCACCACGAAGGGGCCCACGACCGCGGCCATGCAGCCGGTGACGAGCGACACGCGGCTGGCGTAGAAGTCGACGGCGGCCAGCCCGGTGGCGGCCATCACCGGCAGGGCGAACCCCGCGTAGTGGAAGTGCACGGCGGTGAGCCGCACCACGTCGGTCGACAGGTCGAGGGGGTGCAGACCGAGCCGGCTGATGACGAACCAGACGCCCCCGACCCCGAGGTAGGCCAGGCCCACGGCGACGGTGCCGGCCAGCAGCGGCGCCGGGCCGCCCTCGACTTCGGGCGCGAGGTGCCGGAGCCGCAAGGCCACGACCACGCCGCCCACCGCCGCGCACAGGCACACGGCCAGCCACACCGCCGCCAGGGCGCCCGCCGGGCCGCCGGCGTCGAGGGTCAGCGCGGCGAGCGCCGCCACCGCTCCGAGCGGCTGCATCCGGCGCGCCACCCGCACCGGCGCCGGCGTGGCGCCGGCGAGGACGCGCTCGGCCAGCGCCAGGCCCAGCCCGGCGACCACGACCGGCCCACCGGCAAGGAGAACCTCGATCAGGTCGATGGCCGCACCCTACGCGCTGGGGTCGCTCCGGATGACGCAGCGAGCGGGGACCGCTCCGCTTCGGAGCCGGGTCCTCCGGCGCCGCCCGGAGCACGTAACCGGTGGCTCAGCCCGGCAGCGCGAGCGGGCGCCGCCGGGCCATGCGGATCGCCGTGCGGGCGTTGCGCACCGCGGCACCGCCCGGGTCGTTGTTGAAGTAGAGGAAGACGTCGTCGGCGCGGGCGCCGGGCCAGGCGTCGTCGATGCGGTCGAGCCACGTCCCGATGGCGGCCCGGCCGTAGGCGGGCCGGGGCGAGGCCGTGCCGGCGTGCAGGCGGACGTAGCCCCACCCGGCTGTGCACCACAGGGGCGTCACCGGGCGGCCCTCGCGGTCGGCCCAGCACAGGGCGGCCCCCCGCCGCTCGAGCACGCCGCGCACCTCGTCCACCCACCACGACTCGTGCCGGGGCTCGACGGCCACCCGGGCCCCGGCCGGGAACGCCGCCAGGCAGGCGTCCAGCCGCCCGGGATCGGCCCGCAGGGTCGGCGGCAGCTGCAGCAGGTACGGGCCCAGGGCGCCGCCCAGGCCCGCCGCCCGCTCGACCAGCCGGGCCACCGGCTCGGCGGGCTCGCCGAGCCGCCGCACGTGCGTCAGGTAACGGCTGACCTTGACGGCGACGGTGAACCCCGGCGGCGTCTGCTCGCGCCAGCGCTCGAACACCGAGCGCTCGGGCAGACGGTAGAAGGCGTTGTTCACCTCGACGGTCGTGAACTCGCCGGCGTAGTGCGCCAGCCAGGCCCGCTGGGGCACGCCATCGGGGTAGAGCACGCCCCGCCAGTCGCGGTACTGCCACCCGGACGTGCCGACCCGCAAGGCCATGCCGGTTCCGCTACCCGGTGGCTGCCGCCGGCAAGCACCCCGCCACCGCGAGCGCAGGGCCGCCCGCCGCGCCACGCGCCACCCCTGCGTTGCAGCGCCGGCTGGCATACTCTTGTCACGCCTGAGGACGACCGCCGAACGTTCGTCTCAGAGAGTCACCTCCATGGTTCAGGCGACCGCCCCCGCCGTCGCGGCCGGGGCCGAAGGGGAAGGGACCGGCGGAGCGGCCATGACGAGCGTCCAGAACGACACGCGCGACACGCGCGACCGCATCATCAGCGCGGCCGAGGAGCTGTTCGCGGCCCGGGGCATCGACGGGGTGTCGCTGCGGGAGATCAACCGGCTCGCGGGCCAGAGCAACACCGGGGCCGTCCAGTACCACTTCGGCGACCGGGACGGCCTGGTGCGGGCGGTGATCGCCAAGCACCGGCGCGACACCGAGCCCCGGCGCCACGCCCTGCTCGACCAGTACGAGGACGCCGGCGTGCAGGACCTGCGGGCCCTGGCGTCGGCGCTCGTGTCGCCGGCCGCCGCCAAGCTCGCCGACCCCGACGGGGGCCGCGCCTACCTGCAGATCTCGGCCGAGTTCTATGCCCGCCCCAACCGGCGGGCCCGCACGCCCGAGGCCGTCCCCAACGACAGCATCGCCCGCTGGAACAAGCTGCTCGACCCGCTGGTGCCCGACGAGGAGCGCAAGGTGCTCCACACCCGGTACCCCGCGATCCGCTTCGCCTTCGTCGAGCTGGCCCGGCGGGCGGCCTCGCCGCCCCGCGAGGACGACCGCCTGTTCACCAGCCACCTCACCGACCTGGTCACGGCACTGCTGTCGGCCACGCCCTCGGGCGCCACGTCCCGCCTGCTCGCCGCGCGCGCCACGGTCGCCGCCGCCACGTGACGGCGCCGGCGGAACCAGATCGGTCCGCGGCGGGCGGGATCGGTAGATTGGCCCTTCACCTATGAGCCGCTTCCTCGACCTCGTCAACGAGCGCGTCGTCGTCTACGACGGCGCGTTCGGCACCTACGTGCAAGAGCTCGGCCTGACGGCCGACGACTTCGGCGGCCCCGAGCTCGAGGGCTGCAACGAGATCCTGGCCGTCACCCGGCCCGACGTCATCGCCGGCATGCACGACGCGATGTTCCGGGCCGGGGCCGACGTCGTCGAGACCGCCAGCTTCGGCGCCTTCGCCGTCCCGCTCGGCGAGTACCACATCGCCGAGCGGGCCCACGAGATCAGCCTCGCCTCGGCGCGGATCGCCCGCGAGGTCGCCGACGGCCACGGCGGCCTGGTCGCCGGCTCGATGGGGCCGGGCACCAAGTCGCCGTCGCTCGGCCAGATCGGCTTCGTCGAGCTGCGCGACGCCTACGAGGTCATGGCCCGGGGCCTGCTCGAGGGCGGCGTCGACCTGCTGATCACCGAGACGCACTTCGACCTGCTGGCCGCCAAGGCCGCGGTCATCGGCGCCCGGCGGGCGATGGCGGCGCTCGGCCGTACCGTGCCCGTCCAGCTGCAGGTCACGATGGAGCAGACCGGCACCATGCTGCTCGGTTCCGAGATCGGCGCCGCGCTGGGGGCGCTGGGCGCCCTGCGGCCCGACGTGTTCGGGCTCAACTGCGCCACCGGCCCCGCCGAGATGCACGAGCACCTGCGGCACCTGTCGGCCAACGCCACCGTGCCGGTCTCGTGCCTGCCCAACATGGGCCTGCCCTCGGTGGTCGACGGCAGGATGCACTACGACCTCACCCCCGACGAGCTGGTCGAGCACCTGACCCGGTTCGTCACCGAGCTGGGCGTGCAGGTGGTGGGCGGGTGCTGCGGCTCGACGCCCGAGCACATCCGCCAGCTCGCGGCCGTCGCCAAGGACCTGACCCCCGCCCGCCGCGACCCCCGGCCCGAGCCCGGCGCCACGTCGATGTTCAACGCCGTGCCGTTCCACCAGGACGCCAGCTTCCTCATCATCGGCGAGCGCACCAACGCCAACGGCTCGAAGAAGTTCCGCGACACGATGCTGGACGGCGACTGGGACTCGTGCGTCAAGATCGCCCGCGATCAAGAGCGCGAGGGCGCCCACGTGCTCGACGTGTGCGTCGACTACGTCGGCCGCGACGGCACCGCCGACATGGACGAGCTGGTCAGCCGGTACGCCACCCAGATCACGGTGCCCCTGGTGCTCGACTCGACCGAGCCCCAGGTCATCGAAGCCGGGCTCCAGCGGCTCGGCGGTCGGGCCATCCTCAACTCGGCCAACCTCGAGGACGGCGAGGCCGAGGGCAGCCGCTTCGACCGCGTGTGCTCGCTGGCCCGCGAGTACGGCGCGGCGATCGTCTGCATGCTCATCGACGAGCAGGGACAGGCCCGCGACGTCGAGTGGAAGCTGCGGGTGGCCCACCGCATCCACGACCTGGCCACCCGGCGCTACGGGCTGGCGCCCGAGGACCTGATCTTCGACACCCTCACGTTCCCGCTGTCGACCGGCGACGAGGACCTGCGCCGCGACGCCATGCACACGATCGAGGCGATCCGGCGCATCAAGGCCGAGCTGCCCGGCGTCTACACCACCCTCGGCGTCTCCAACGTCAGCTTCGGGCTGTCGCCCGCCGCCCGCCACGTCCTCAACTCGGTGTTCCTGCACGAGGCGGTCGAGGCCGGCCTCGACTCGGCGATCGTCCACGCGGCCCGCATCGTGCCGCTGAACAAGATCCCCGACGAGCAGGTGAAGGTCTGCCTCGACCTGATCTACGACCGCCGCGACGAGGCGGCCGGCTACGACCCCCTCGCCGCCCTGCTCGACGTGTTCGCCGACGTGACGGTGGCCAAGAACGAGAAGCAGGACCGGTCGGGGTGGCCCGTCGACGAGCGGCTCAAGGCCCGCATCATCGACGGCGACCGCGACGGCCTGACCGCCGACCTCGACGAGGCGATGGCCGAGGGCACGGCGCCGCTGGCCATCATCAACGACATCCTGCTGGCCGGCATGAAGGTGGTGGGCGACCTGTTCGGCTCTGGCCAGATGCAGCTGCCGTTCGTCCTGCAGTCGGCCGAGACCATGAAGGCCGCCGTCGCCCACCTCGAGCCGCACATGGACAAGGTCGACGACGACTCGGGCAAGGGCCGCATCGTGCTCGCCACGGTCAAGGGCGACGTGCACGACATCGGCAAGAACCTGGTCGACATCATCCTCACCAACAACGGCTACGAGGTGCACAACCTCGGCATCAAGATCGGCATCGCCGAGATGATCGAGAAGGCGCTCGAGGTGCGGGCCGACGCCATCGGCATGTCGGGGCTCCTCGTGAAGTCGACGCTGATCATGCGCGACAACCTCGAGGAGCTGAACGCCCGCGAGCTCGCCGACATCCCGGTGCTGCTCGGCGGGGCCGCGCTGACCCGCAGCTACGTCGAGCGCGACCTGCGCGACGTCTACGACGGCCGGCTCTTCTACGGCAAGGACGCCTTCGAGGGGCTGCACGTGATGGACCGCCTGGGCGCCATCCGGCGGGGCAGCGAGCCCGACGACCCCGAATGGGGCCGGGTGCGCTCCGAGTCGCGGGTGCCGTCGCGGGCTTCGCTGGGCCTGGCCGAGCGGGGTGACGCGCCGCCGCCCGACCTGCCCGCCCGCTCGCCCGACGTCGTCACCGACAACGAGGTGTTCACCCCACCGTTCCTCGGCTCGCGGGTCGTCAAGGGCGTCTCCATCGACGAGGTCGCCGGCTACCTCAACGAGACCGCCCTGTTCCGCAACCAGTGGCAGTTCCGGCCCCAGGGCGGCGAGTCCGACGACGAGTTCAAGGCCCGCATCCGCCCCACGCTGCGCGACGAGCTGGCCAAGGCCAAGGCCGACGGCCTGCTCGTGCCCCAGGTGGTGTACGGCTACTTCCCGGTCAACGGCGACGGCGACGACCTGGTCGTGTGGACCGACGAGACCCGCACGGCCGAGCGGGCCCGCTTCCACTACCCCCGCCAGACCAAGGCGCCCTTCTACTGCATCGCCGACTTCTTCCGCCCGGCCGACGGCGACGAGGTCGACTACGCCGGCTTCTCGATCGTCACCATGGGCCCGGCGGTGTCCGAGCGCACGGCCAAGCTGTTCGCCGACGACCGGTACCAGGAGTACCTGCTGCTGCACGGCCTCGGCGTCGAGATGGCCGAGGCGCTCGCCGAGTACTGGCACCGCCGCATGCGCGAGGAGTGGGGCTTCGCGGGCGAGGACGGCCCGTCGCTCGCGGGCCTGTTCCGCCAGCAGTACCGGGGCGGGCGCTACTCGTGGGGATACCCGGCCTGCCCCGACCTCGAGGACAACACGACCGTGCTCGACCTGCTCGGCGGCGAGCGCATCGGGCTCGAGTGCAGCGAGGAGACGGGCTTCCAGTACCAGCCCGAGCAGACCACGTCGGCACTCGTCTGCCACCACCCCCAGGCCAAGTACTTCGTCGCCCGCTGACACGCGTCACCGCCGTCACATGCCGGACGCCGACCTGCCCCGCTCGACGGTCGACCGTGTGCGCCACGTGCTCGCCCGCCTGGCCGCCGACGTGGACCTGTGGGTGGCCACGGCGTCGGCCGACGGCCAGCCCCACCTGGTGCCGCTGTCGTTCCTGTGGCGCGACGGGCGCCTCGTCATGGCCACAGCCGAGCGCAGCGTGACCGTCCGCAACCTACGCCGCAGCGGCCAGGTCCGGCTCGCCCTCGACGGCACCCGCGACGTCGTGCTGATCGAGGGCGACGTCGCGATCGCGGCAGCCGGCGACATCGACCCGGACGTGGCCGACGCCTACGCCGCCCACGCCGGCTGGGATCCTCGCACCGACGGTTCCAACACGTGGCTCGTGGTCACCCCCACGCGCGTCCGGTCCTGGCGCGAGGCGAACGAGCTCGCCGGGCGAGAGGTGATGCGCGACGGGGCGTGGCTGGCCTGACCCCGGCCCGACCGGCACTACGATCCGGCCGGTGGACGAGCTGGCGGCCGAGGCGATCGGTGTCCTCCGCACCAACGACCGCGGCACGTGGACCCGCCCGTCGCCGCGGCTCTACCCGCACCAGTGGAGCTGGGACGCGGCCTTCGTCGCCATCGGCTGGGCCCACCTGGCGCCCGAGCGGGCGGTGACCGAGCTGCGGTCTCTGTTCCGGGGGCAGTGGGCCTGCGGGATGGTGCCCCAGATCGTGTTCGACAGCTCGGTGGCCCTGGGCGCCTACGAGCCCCGCCACCGCACCTGGGCGACGGCGGGTCTGTGCCCGCCCGAGGTCGCCACGAGCGGCATCTGCCAGCCGCCCGTGCACGCCATCGCGCTGTCCCGCGTGCGGGCCGTCGCCGAGCGACGCGACGACGGCACGGTCGCCGCCGTCGACCGGGCGATCGTCGACCTGTATCCCCGCCTGGCGGCGTGGCACCGCTGGCTGCACACCGCCCGCGACCCCGAGGGCACCGGCCTCGTCACCGTCTTCCACCCGTGGGAGAGCGGGCTCGACAACTCGCCCCGGTGGGACGACGCCCTGGCCGCCGTCGCCCTCGACGAGGTCACCGCCGGCGACCGACCCGACCTCGACCACGTGGCCGACCCGGCCGAGCGACCGACCGACGCCGACTACGCGCGCTACCACGCCCTGGTCCGGGCCCTGGTCGAGGTCGGCTACGACCCGGCGCGGGCCCACCGCAGCCACCCGTTCCGCATGGCCGACGTGCTCTTCACGGCCGTCCTTGCGGCGGCGGACGACGCCCTCGCCGACCTCGCGGTGCGTGCCGGGCACCCCCAGGCCGCCGACCGTCACCGGGCCGACGCCGAGTTGAGCCGCCGCGGGCTCGACGCCTGCTGGGACCCGGACCGCTGCGCCTGCCTCGACCGCGACCTGGTGGCCGACCGCTGGGTCGGCGCCGACACGATCGCCGGCTTCGCCCCGCTCGTGGCCGGCTGCGACGCCGACCGCGCCCTCGCCCTGGCGGACCGGCTGGCGGGGCCGTCGTACGCGGGCGCGTCAGGGCTCCGCTGGCCGGTGCCGCCGACCACGGCGGTCGACGACCCGGCGTTCGCTCCCTGCTCGTACTGGCGGGGGCCCACGTGGCCGGTGATCACGTGGCTGCTGTGGTGGGCGCTCGACCGCGACGGCCACCACCGCCACGCCGACGCCCTGCGCCGTGCGGCGCTCGACCAGCTCCGCGCCACCGGCTGCAGCGAGTACGTGCAGCCGCTCTCGGGCGAGGCGCTGGGCTCGGCGGCCCAGTCGTGGACGGCAGCCGTGGCGCTCGACTGGCTGGCCCACGACACCGCCGACGCGGCCGGCGTGGCGCGCTGACCGGGGCGCCGCCGGTTCGGGCGCCGAACATGGGACCTGCGCGCCCGCAGGCGTAGCCTGGTGGCCGTGATGCGCGCCCTGCGCTCGTGGTCCCTCCTGCTCGTCCCCGGCGGCTTCGTCGCCGGTCACGAGCTGGGGTACCAGGGCGCGTCGCTGGTGGGCGCCACGCCCGTCGCCGCCGGCGGGCACGGCTACCTCGCCACCCTGCTGCTGGTCGGCGTGCCGTTCGCCTTCGCGGCGGTGGCTCGCAGCCTGCTCGCCGGGCTGCGCGACGAGCTGCCGCCCGTCCGGTGGACCGCCCTGGCCGGCGGCCAGGTCGCGCTGTTCGCCGCGGTCGAGCTGGCCGAGCACGCCCGGGCCGGGATGTCGCCGGCCGCGACGGTCACCGAGCCGGCCGTCGTGCTCGGCCTCGCCGCCCAGTTCGTGGTCGCGGCGCTGCTGGTGCTCGTCGTCCGGTCGTCGCGCCAGGTGGCCGTGGCCGTGGCCGACGCCGCCCGCCGGCGGCGCGCCGCGCCTCGGCGACCTCCTGCGCAGCACTGGGGCCCGGCCCCGCCCGCGCCGGCCCCGGCGCTCGTGGCCGTCTCGTCGCTGTCGCGGCGCGGGCCGCCCCGGCGGCACGCCCGCTGATCACCGCGCGCCGCCCTGGCGCGCCCGATGTCGCTGACAGCCGCGCGCCGGCACGCCCGCCGCGCCGCCGCGCCCCCACCCGACCGGAGCCCCGTGTCCACCGACCAGATGAGCCTGTTCTTCGCGCTGCTCGCGCTCGCATCCCAGGCGGGGGCGGCGACGCTCGCCGTCACGCTGGTGGCGGGGCGCCTCGCGCCCGCGGCCCGCTGGCCCCGGACGGTGCTCGACGCCGTAGGGCCCACGGCCCTGGCGCTGGCCGCCGCGGTGGCGATCGTCGCCACCCTGGGCAGCCTCTACTACTCGGAGGTCGCTGACTTCCCGCCGTGCCGGCTCTGCTGGTTCCAGCGCATCGGGATGTACCCGCTGGCGTTGATCCTGCCGATCGCGGCCTGGCGCAGCGACCGCCAGGTGCGCTGGTACGCGCTGCCGCTGGCGGTCGCCGGCGGGGCCGTGTCGATCTACCACATCGCCATCGAGCGGTTCCCGTCGCTCGAGTCGGGCGCCTGCGACGTGACCAATCCCTGCTCGACCATCTGGGTCGAGCAGTTCGGCTATCTGACGATCCCCACCATGGCGCTGTCGGGCTTCGCCCTGATCGCGCTGCTGCTCGTCCTCCCCGAGGAGTCCCCGTGAGCCCCACCACCCGCCGCCCGGCGCGCCCGCGCCCGTCGCGGTCCCCCGCCCCCACCCCGTCCCGCCGCCCGCTCGTCGTCGCCGGCATCGTCGTCGCCGTCGTGCTCGCCGCCCTGGTGGCGGCGCTCGTGGCCGGCTCGGGCAGCGACGACGACACCGAGACGTCCGACCCCAGCGGCGGCACCCCCGCCGCCGTGGCCGACGACACGCCGGCCACCGTCGCGGGCACCCCGCTGCCCGCCCTGCCCGACGACGGCCCCGACCCGGCGGTCGGCGCTGCGATGCCCACGCTGTCGGGCACCGCGCTCGACGGTGAGCCCGTCACCATCCCCGCGGACGGGCGGCCGACGATGATCGTGTACCTGGCCCACTGGTGCCCGCACTGCCAGGCCGAGGTGCCGGTCGTGCAGCGGTGGGTCGACGAGGGTCGCCTGCCCGACGGCGTCGACCTGGTCGCCGTGTCGACCGCCGCCGACGAGCGCCGCCCCAACTACCCGCCCGCCGCGTGGCTCGAGCGCGAGGGATGGACCGCCCGCGTGCTGGTCGACGGCGACGACGCCGCCGCGACCGCGTCGGGCGTGTCGGCCTTTCCGTTCTTCGTCGCCGTCGACGGCGGCGGCACGGTCGTGGCACGCACCTCGGGCGAGCTGACACCCGAGCAGCTCGACGCGCTCGCCGCCACGCTCGCCGAGAGCGCGCCGTGACCGGCGCCGGACCGGCCCCGCGCGAGCGGCCGCCGGCCCGTCGATGCCCCCCATCTCGCCACAATGAGTGATGGTCTGTCCCTCATCGTGAGATCGGTGTAGAACGGGGCCATGGCCACGCGCTCTGCCCTGGCGGGAGCGGCGACGGCAGCCGTGGTGGTCGCGGCGATCGGCAACCCGGCCGCGGTCTCGGCAGCGCGCGACCTCGACGACCGGGCCCTGGGCGCCACCCTCACCGGGTTCGCCGGGTGGGACGTCGCCGACCAGCCGGCTGACGTCGTGGCGCCGGTCGCGGTCCGCCTGGGCACGACGCTCGTGATGGTGGCCCTGCTGTGCGCCCTCGCCGGCCGAGCCGGGGCTCGCCCGGCCGCGCTCCTCGGGGGATGGGGCGCGACGGTGGTGGCCGCAGCCGCCGGCGGCGCCGTCGCCTACGTGTACCAGGTGGTGGTCGTGCTCGACGGCCGGACGCTCGACGCCACCTACCTCGACGGTCTGGTGCTGGCCGCCAACGCGGGCGCGGCCTTCGGCACCTGGACCGGCTGGCTGGTCGGCGGCGCCGTCGCGCTGACCGCCCGGCCGGCGATCGCGGCTGTCGGCGCGGACGCGCTCGGTGACGTCGCCCACCACCGGGCGGCGCCCACCGCGACCACCACCGCGCCGGGGCAGATCGCCGAGCCGCCGCCGCCCTGGTGGGCACCGACCCGGGGCGCCGGCGACCACATCGTGCCCGGGCCCACCGCCTTCCCGCCCGGCGGGCTCGGGCACCACTCCGGCGAGTCCGCGGTGACCCCGTGGGCGGGTGTCGATCGGGAACGTCCCGCCCCCGGGGCGACGGTGGAGATGACCACGGCGTCGGGCGACCCTCACCCGTCCGACCCCGACGGCACCCGGCCCGCCGGGCTGCCGCCCCAGCCCGCGGCGGGCACGGGCGCCGGCGCCACCGGGATCACCCCGCCGGGCGGCGACCAGGACGCCGAGGACGCCGACGCCACGACAGCACTGCCGCCCGAGGCGGGCGCGGCCGACCGGACGCTGCCGACGCCTCGACCGCCGGACTGATCCGAGCGCCGGACCGCCTGCCTGACCCGAGGTGTCGGCGGAAACCGACCGTAGACGCGCCGTTCTGCCGACACCTCACGACGAGGCCGCCGCCGCCGATGATCCAGTTGATCAGGCGGCCGCCGGCGTGCGGTCGCCTGCCGAGGCGGCCGGGACGGCCGCCGGTCGCATCTCGGGCGCGGGCAGGCCGCCCACACCCTCGATGTCGAGGTGGGGCAGCAGCCGGTCGAGCCAGCGGGGCAGCCACCAGTTGGCCTCGCCCATCAGGCGCATGGTCGCGGGCACCAGCACGACCCGCACGACGGTCGCGTCGACCAGCACCGCCGTGGCCAGCCCCACGCCGAACATCTTCACGATCGGCTGCGGGCCGAGCACGAACCCGCTGAACACGCAGATCATGATGAGCGCCGCCGACGTGATGACCCGGGCCGTCGACGAGATGCCGGTGATGACCGAGCGGCGGTTGCCCCGGCCCGCCAGGTAGTCCTCGCGGATGCGCGACAGCAGGAACACCTCGTAGTCCATCGACAGGCCGAACAGCACCGCGAACATGAACATCGGCACGAACGACACGATCGGCACCGTGCCGTCCAGGCCGATCAGGCTCGCTCCCCAGCCCCACTGGAACACCGCCACCACGACGCCGTAGGCGGCACCGATCGACAGCAGGTTCATCAGCGCCGCCTTCAGCGGCACGAGCACCGACCGGAACACGGCCATGAGCAGCAGGAAGCTCAGGCCGACGACCGCGGCGACGAACACCGGCAGGCGGCGGGCGACCGTGTCGGACAGGTCGATGAAGACGGCCGTGAGCCCACCGACGTAGGCCCGGGCTCCGGTGCCGTCGAGCCCGGCGGGCACCACGTCGTCGCGGATGCGGTGCACCAGGTCGGTCGTGCCCTCGTCCTGGGGTGCGCCGGTGGGCACCACGGTCACGACCGCTGCGTCGCCCGACGGGTTCACCTCGGCCGGCGACACGATCGCCACCGCGGGGTCGGCCGCCAAACCGCGGGACAGGGCGTCGAGGGCGGCGCCGTCGGCCGGGCTGCCGGCCAGGTCGACCGACAGCAGCAGCGGCCCGTTGAAGCCCTCGCCGAACGCCTCGGCCGTCAGGTCGTAAGCCTTGCGGGTCGTGGCCGACGGCGGGTCGTTGCCGGCGTCGGTCTGGCCGAGCCGCATCGACAGCAGCGGTGCAGCGGCGAGCAGCAGCACGAGCGTGGCCCCGACCAGCCAGGGCCACGGGTGAGCGGTCACGTGGTTGCCCCACCGCTGCCACCGGGTGGGTCGCAGGTCGGGCGTGGCCCCCAGCCGGGTGAGGCGCTCGGACCACTCGTCGGCGTCGGCCTCGCGCCGTCGGGCCCATGGCAGGGTGGCGTCGGCCAGGCGCAGCCCGGCGAAGCCCAGCAGGGCGGGCAGCAGGGTGATCGAGGCGAGCACCATCACCGCCACGACGAGCGCCGAGGCGAAGCCCATGGCCGTGACGGCGGGGATGCCGGCCAGCGCCAAGCCGGAGATGGCGATCACCACGGTGCCGCCGGCGAACACCACCGCCTGGCCGGCGGTGGCCACGGCCCGGCCGGCGGCGTCGGCCACGGTCAGGCCCGACCGAAGCTCGCTGCGGTGGCGGGTGACGATGAACAGGGCGTAGTCGATGCCGACGCCCATGCCGATCATCGTGGCCAGCGTCCCCGACTCGGCCGGGATGTCGAAGGCGAGCCCGGCGAGCAGGATCAGCGCAGTGCTGCTGCCCAGGCCGAGGGCGGCGATGCCGATGGGCAGCCCCATGGCGATCACCGAGCCGAACGCGACCAGCAGGATGACGACCGCGCCGATCACGCCCAGCATCTCGGCCGCACCGGTCTCCGGGCGCTCCGCGTACTGGGGCACCTCACCGCCCAGCTCGACCTGCAGGCCGGCGTCCCGGGTGGGCGCCACCGCCTCCTCCAGCCGCTCGAAGGCCTCGCCGCCCAGCTCGGTCGTGTCGCCGTCGTACTGGACCCGGGCCAGCGCGGTCTGCCCATCGCCCGCGATCAGCCCGGCCGCACGGGGGTCGAGCACGGTCGTCACGTGGGGCATGTCGCCCAGGCGGGCGACGAGGTCGCCGATGGCGCGCTCGTTCTCGGGCGAGGCCAGGTCGCCGGACCCGGTGTGCACGACGACCTGGGCGGTCGCGCCGGCCGCCGCAGGGAAGCGCTCCTCGAGCACGTCGAGGGCCCGCTGCGACTCGACGTCGGGCAGGCCGAAGTCGTTGGCGTAGCCGCCGCCGGCGGCACCCGCGGTCGCCCACAGCGCCGCGCCGCCGACGAGCCAGACGAGCAGGACGAGCCAGCGTCGGCGCACCGCCGAGCGGCCGAGGCGATGCAGGGCGCGGGACATAGGATCGAGGGTACGAGGAAAACGGCAGTTTCTGCCATAAGGCAGTGGGTGCCAGATGTCACGAGGTCGCCATGCCCAGCACCGCCGGTCTGCGCCAACGCAAGAAGGACCGCACCCGCCGCGCCATCGCCGAGGCGGCGCTCGCGCTGTTCGAGACCCGCGGCTACGACCAGACCACCGTCGACGACATCGCCGCCGCGGCCGACGTGTCGCCCCGCACCTTCTTCCGCTACTTCGCCAGCAAGGACGAGGCCGTGTTCGAGCGGGCCGGCGACGTGCAGCAGCACGTCCTGGCCCTGCTGGCCGCCCGCCCCGAGGGCGAGCCGCTGCTCACGTCGCTGCGCGAGATCGGCAAGGCCGTGCTGTCCACCGAGCTGGTCGACGAGGCCCGGCTGCGCCGCCTGCTGGCGCTCGTGGCGGCCGAGCCGGCGCTGCGCAACCGCTACAACGCGCTGCTCGACACCATCGAGGGCGAGCTGACGGTCTGGGCCGCCGGCCGGCTCGGCCTGCCCCTCAGCGATCTGCGGCCCCGGCTCGTCGCCGCCACCGTGTTGGCCGCCCGGCGCGTCGCCACCGACACCTGGCTGGAGTCGCCGGGCGACGACCTGGCCAGCCACGTCAGCCGGGCCATCGACCTGCTCGCCGCCGGCCTGACCGACGGCTGACCCGACCGCGCCCATCCAGCGGCCGACCGTCCGTTCAGCGGGCGACCTCGCGACCGTGGCAGACTCCGTCCGTACGGCGCGGACGGGCGTCGACCGCTGGGATCGGCGCCCGTGAACCGCACCGGTGAGACCGTCGCCCCGAGGAGGCCGCATGCAGCTGCCGCTCTTCCCCACGATGCTCGTCGGCAGCTACGCCCAACCCGAGTGGCTGATCGACCGCGAGAAGCTGGCGGGACGGTTCCCGCCCCGGGTCCGGGCGCGGGAGCTGTGGCGCGTCGACGAGCCGTACCTGCAGGAGGCCCAGGACGATGCGACCCTGCTGGCGATCCGGGCGCAGGAGGAGGCCGGCCTCGACGTCATCACCGACGGCGAGATGCGACGGGAGACTACTCGAACCGGTTCGCAACGGCGCTCGACGGGGTCGACATCGACAACCCGGGCACGGCCCTCGACCGGAGCGGCCATCCCAACCCGGTGCCCAGGATCGTCGGCCCGATCCGGAGACGTCATCCCGTCGAGGTCGACGACGTGCGCTTCCTGCGCAGGCACACCGATCGCGCCGTCAAGATGACCGTCCCCGGCCCGTTCACGATGACCCAGCAGGCGCAGAACGAGCACTACCCCGACGAGGCGAGCGCGGCGCTGGCGTACGCGGAGGCCGTGAACGAGGAGATCCGCGACCTGTTCGACGCGGGGGCCGACATGGTGCAGATCGACGAGCCCTACCTCCAGGCCCGTCCCGAGAAGGCGCGGGAGTACGGGGTGGCGGCGCTCGAGCGAGCGCTCGACGGCATCAGCGGCACCACCGCCGTCCACATCTGCTTCGGCTACGCCGCCATCATCCACGAGCGCCCGTCGGGCTACTCGTTCCTGCCGGAGCTCGCAGCATGCTCGTGCGACGCGGTCTCCATCGAGACGGCCCAGTCGCAGCTCGACTGCTCCGTCCTCGCCGAGCTGACCGGCAAGAAGATCATCCTCGGCGTCATCGACCTCGGCGACCACACCGTCGAGACGCCGGAGGTCGTCGCGGACCGCATCCGCCGGGCGCTGCCGTACGTGCCGGCGGAGGACGTCATCGTGGCCCCGGACTGCGGCATGAAGTACCTCCCGCGCGACGCCGCCTTCGGCAAGATGCGCGCCATGGTGGAGGGCGCCCGCATCCTCCGCGAGGAGTCGGCACCGCCTCGGTGACCCGGCCCGATCCGACGGGTACGGTCGTGCGGGCAGACGCCGATCGATGTGATCCCGAGGATCGGGGACGACCATGGCAGCGACCTCCGGTGAGCTGGCCCTGCACCTGCGGCGCGTCCTGCCCGCAGCACGGCCGTTCGTGTTCGGGCTGCACGCCGACCCGGAGTCGCTCGCCCGGTGGTGGGGCCCCAAGGGGTTCTCGGCGCCGAGCGTCGAGCTCGACGTGCGCGTCGGAGGCCGCTACCGGATCGAGATGCAGCCACCCGAGGGGGACCGCTTCTTCCTGTCGGGGGAGTTCCGTGAGGTCGACCCACCCGGCCGATTGGCCTACACGTTTCGATGGGAGGACCCCGACCCCGATGACCGGGAGACCGTGGTGGTGCTCTCCCTGCGGGATCTGGGTGACTCGACCGACCTGACGGTCGATCAGGGCCCGTTCGCGACTGAGGGCCGTCGGGCGCTGCACGAGCAGGGCTGGACCGAGACTCTCGACCGACTGGCGGACCTGATCACGACGAGGGAGTGGCCAGGCGCTCGGGAGCGGTGACGACGTGGCACTCGATGGCGGGCGGCAGCGTCGTAGGGCCCAGAGCCCGCAGCCGGCGACCGCGATGAGTCGGCGCCCGATCCGTCGTCTCATCTGGGGCAAGCCCGCGTCGAAAAGGGGAGACGGATGTCCACTCCGACCGTCGGGAGCGTGCTGCTCGCCAGCACGGACGTGAAGCGACTGCGCAGCTGGTACGAGAAGGCCTTCGGCGTTGCCCCGAACCGGGACGGGTTCCTCGAGTTCGGCGGTGTGTCGGTGCTCATCGACGAGCGCGACGACGTTGCCGACCGGGCTGCCGAGCCCGAGAGGCTGATCCTCAACTTCCACGTCGGCGACGCCCGGGCGATGGCCAACCATCTCGACGGCCTGGGCGTCACCTGGGTCGCCCCGCTGGCCCACCGCACCGACGCCTGGTTCGGGACGCTGCTCGATCCCGACGGCAACGTCATCCAGATCATCGAGCTCACGCCGGCGTACTGGGCCGCTCGTGGCGGTCTGCTCGCCGGCTCGCCGGTCGCTACCCGGCTCCCCGCCCAGGATCTCGAGCGCGCCAGGCGGTGGTACGCCGAGAAGCTGGGGCTCGAGCCGGTGGAACAGCGGGAGGGCGGCCTCCGGTACGAGTGCGGTGGCGTGTCGTTCGCGCTGTTCCAGTCGACCGGCGCGCCCTCCGGCGGGCACACGCAGATGGGGTGGGAGGTACCCGACATCGATGCGGCGGTCGCCGAGCTGCGGGCCCGCGGCGTGGTGTTCGAGGAGTACGACCTGCCCGGCCTGACGACCGTCGACGGCATCGCCGACATCGACGGCAACTACCCGTCCAAGGGCACCGGCGAGCGGGGCGTGTGGTTCCGTGACAGCGAGGGCAACCTCGTCGGCCTCGGGCAGCCCGTCGGCGCCACCGAGTGAGGAGTGGGGACGAGTCCAGCCTGCGGATGCCGCCGCAGCTCTGGCTGCCTCGCAGCTCCCCCCGAGCGTGCCGCCGCGCGGCGACGGTCAGGCGTCGACGTAGGCCGCGAGGTGCTCGCCGGTGAGGGTCGATCGGGCGGCGACGAGGTCGGCGGGTGTGCCCTCGAAGACGATCCGGCCGCCGTCGTGACCGGCGCCGGGGCCGAGGTCGATGATCCAGTCGGCGTGCGCCATGACCGCCTGGTGGTGCTCGATGACGATCACCGACTTGCCGGAGTCGACGAGGCGGTCGAGCAGGCCGAGCAGCTGCTCGACGTCGGCGAGGTGCAGGCCGGTCGTCGGCTCGTCGAGGATGTAGACGCCGCCCTTCTCGGCCATGTGGGTGGCCAGCTTGAGCCGCTGCCGCTCGCCGCCGGACAGCGTTGTGAGCGGCTGGCCGAGGCTGAGGTAGCCGAGCCCGACGTCGGCGAGCCGCTGCAGGATCTTGTGGGCCGCCGGGATCCGTGCCTCGCCGGCGGCGAAGAACTCCTCGGCCTCGGTCACCGACATCGCCAGCACCTCGCTGATGTCGCGGCCGCCGAGGTGGTGGTCCAGCACCGAGGCCTGGAACCGCTTCCCCTCGCAGTCCTCGCAGGTGGTCTCGACGGTGGCCATGACGCCCAGGTCGGTGTAGATGACACCTGCGCCGTTGCAGGTGGGGCAGGCGCCCTCGGAATTCGAGCTGAACAGCGCCGGCTTCACGCCGTTCGCCTTGGCGAACGCCTTGCGGATCGGGTCGAGCAGGCCGGTGTAGGTCGCCGGGTTGCTCCGGCGCGAGCCCTTGATCGCGCCCTGGTCGATCGTCACCACCCCGTCCCGCCCGGACACCGATCCGTCGATCAGCGAGCTCTTGCCCGACCCGGCGACGCCCGTGACCACGCAGAGCACCCCGAGCGGGATGTCGACGTCGACGTCCTGGAGGTTGTTCGTCGACGCCCCGCGTACCTCCAGCGTGCCGGTGGCCGTGCGCACCGATTCCTTGAGGGTCGCCCGGTCGTCGAGATGACGCCCGGTGACGGTGTCGCTGGCCCGCAGCCCTTCGACGGTCCCCTCGAAGCAGACGCTGCCGCCCGCCGTGCCGGCGCCCGGGCCGAGGTCGACGACGTGGTCGGCGATCGCGATCGTCTCGGGCTTGTGCTCCACCACGAGCACGGTGTTGCCCTTGTCGCGCAGCCGCAGCAGCAGGTCGTTCATCCGCTCGATGTCATGCGGGTGCAGCCCGATCGTGGGCTCGTCGAAGACGTAGGTGACGTCGGTGAGCGATGAGCCGAGGTGGCGGATCATCTTGGTGCGCTGGGCCTCGCCGCCCGACAGCGTGCCCGACGGCCGGTCGAGCGAGAGGTAGCCCAACCCGATCTCCGCGAAGGAGTCGAGCAGGTGTTGCAGCCCCGCGAGCAGCGGGGCCACCGACGGCTCGTCGAGCCCTCGGACCCAGTCGGCCAGGTCGGAGATCTGCATCGAGCAGACTTCGGCGATGTTGTGCCCGTCGATCTTCGACGACCGGGCCTCCTTGCTGAGCCGGGTGCCGTCGCACTCGGGACAGGTGGTGAAGGTGACCGCCCGGTCCACGAACGCCCGGATGTGCGGCTGCATCGCCTCGCGGTCCTTGGACAGGAAGGACTTCTGGATCTGCGGGATCAGGCCCGCGTACGTCAGGTTGATCCCGTCGACCTTGATCTTGGTCGGCTCCTTGTGGAGCAGGTCGTGCAGCTCCTTCTTGGTGTACTTCCGGATCGGCTTGTCCACGTCGAAGAAGCCGCAGCCGCGATAGATGCGGCCGTACCAGCCGTCCATGCTGTAACCGGGGATCGTCAGCGCGCCCTCGCTGAGCGACAAGCTGTCGTCGTACAGGGCGGACAGGTCGAAGTCGGTGACCGAGCCCATGCCCTCGCAGCGCGGACACATGCCCCCGAGACGGGTGAAGGTCGCCTTCTCGGTCTTCGTCTTGCCGGCGCCGCGCTCGACGGTGATCGCACCGCTGGCCCTCACCGAGGGGACGTTGAACGAGTACGCGTTGGGTGAGCCGATGTGCGGCTGCCCGAGCCGGCTGAAGAGGATGCGCAGCATCGCGTTGGCGTCGGTGGCGGTGCCGACGGTCGAGCGGGGGTTGGCGCCCATCCGCTCCTGGTCGACGATGATCGCGGTCGTCAGGCCGTCGAGCATGTCGACCTCGGGCCGCGCCAGCGTCGGCATGAAGCCCTGCACGAATGCGCTGTAGGTCTCGTTGATCAGCCGCTGCGACTCCGCGGCGATCGTGCCGAACACCAGCGAGCTCTTGCCCGAGCCGGAGATGCCGGTGAACACCGTCAGCCGGCGCTTCGGCAGCTCGACGTCGACGTCCTTGAGGTTGTTCACGCGCGCGCCCTGCACGCGGATCAGGTCGTGGCTGTCGGCAACGTGCAGCGTGGGTGCCTGCGTGTCCGGCCTCGTGGCCCTGCTCATCGTGTCTCCATCTGGTGCGCGGGGTTGCTACTCGCCTCGAGCTCTGCCCAGTCCACAGCATCCACGGCGATTCAGGCCTGCGCGATGCGGACGAGGTTGCCCGAGGGGTCGCGGAACGCGCAGTCGCGTGCACCCCAGGGCTGGGACACCGGCTCCTGGAGCACCTCGGCGCCCGACGCCCGGACCGTTTCGAACGTGGTGTCGAGGTCGTCGGAGCGGAAGATCGCAGCCTGCAGCGACCCCTTCGTCACGAGCGACAGGAGGGCGTCGCCCTCGGCCTGCGAGAGACCGCCGTGCGGCTGGAACAGGACGATGTCGACGTCCTGTCCCGGTGCGCCGACCGTGACCCACCGGAAGCCGTCCGACGCGACGTCGTTGCGGACTTCGAGGCCGAGTGCGTCGCGGTAGAAGCCGAGTGCAGCGTCGGGGTCGTGGACGGGGATGAACATCGCGGAGACGGTGACTGTCATGCGACGACCGTAGGAGCACCGGCCCGTCGCGTGCTTCTTCGATCCTGCTCGGTGCCGGGCGGATCGGGCGTCCGGTGCCCCGGCACCGCCCTGATCGGAGCCGACCCGTGGGCGCAGGGCGTCATCGCTCAGACCGTGACCGTCGTACGCCGCGGTCGCGTCGCGACCACGCTCACGCAGCGCGGAACGACCTCGAGGTCACGGTGGTCGCGCGCTCGGTACTGCGACGGTGTCTCGCCGACGATCTCCCTGAAGCGCGAGCTGAACGAGCCGAGCGAGGTGCAACCGACGGTGACGCAGGTGTCGGTGACCGACATCCCCTGACGCAGAAGCGCCTTCGCTCGCTCGATGCGTCGCGTCATGAGATAGGAGTACGGCGTCTCGCCGTACGCCGCACGGAACTTGCGCGAGAAGTGTGCGGGCGACATGAGCGCGGCACGCGCCATGGCTGGGACATCGAGGGGCTCCGCGTACTCACGGTCGATGCGGTCGCGCGCCCGGCGCAGGTGTGCGAGGTCGGCGATCTCCTCCGGCGTCATGCCGACGACGGTAGGCGACCGGTCGCGCCCACGGTCAAGCAGACGGTCGGGATGGTCGCCCGTGGCGACGCCCAGTGGTGCATGCACCATGCAGGGAAACCGCCGACGACGCCTCAGGTCCGTCCGCGAACCACCCCCCGGACCACGATCGGCTCCGCGTCACGTGGTGTCGTCTCCGGGCGACCGACCTGTGTGGTGCAGCACCAGCAGTGCGATGTCGTCCTCCGCGACGTGATCGTTGACGAGCTCGCCGATGAGCGCCTCGATGATGTCGACGCCGGTCGCGTCGTCTGCGATCGCGCCGATTCGTGACATGGCGAGATCGATGCCGTCATCGACCGGGCGATCCCGTCGCTCGACCAAGCCGTCGGTGTACATCACGAGCCTCGAACCCTTCGGGAACGGCGCGCTGTCGGCAATCCCGCGCCCGCGGGGGACGCCGATGATCGGTGAGTTGGCCGAGTCCAGGCGACGGACCTCGCCGTCGGGGAGACGCAGCAGCGGCGGGGGGTGTCCGGCGGTGGCGAACGTGACCGTTTCGTGCTCGAGGTCGACGACGACCAGGGCGGCAGTGGCGAGGAGGAGTCCGCTGCGTTGGCTGAGGACAGCGGACAGTTCGGTGAACACGTCCGACGTCGCGACCCCGGAGTGGAGGAGTGCGGTGACCATCCCGCGGACCAACGCCATGTCGGCCGCCGCCGCGATCCCGTGACCGGTGACGTCGCCGACGACGAGCGCCATCCGGGTCTTCTCGAGCACCAGCCCCTCGTACCAGTCTCCGCCCACGGCGAAGGACGCGGTGGCGGGTAGGTAGCGGGCAGCCGTCTCGATCCCGGACAGCGAAGGCAGGTCACCGAGGAGACGACGCTGCATGGCGACGACGAGCTCGTGGTCGGCGTCGTAGCGCTCCGCCCGCTCCACAGTCTCGACGCAGAGGACGCCCACGGCTCGCAGCGCAGCCTCGAGCTTGGGATGGAACAGGGTGGTCTCGGTCCAGGCGAGGGCGAGCGCACCCAGCACGGTGCCGTTCGACCGGTAGAGCGGCAGAGACGCGGAGGCCCGGACGCCGGCCGCGATCGTGTCCGCCACGATGTCGGGGAACTGCGCACGGTACGACTCGAGGTCGGGGAGCAGCACGACGCGTTCCTCGCGTACCGCTGCCGCGATCGGGTAGGTCGCATCCACCGCAACATCGGTGTAGCGACGGGCGATGTCTGGGTCCAGGAAGGAGTCGTGGAACAGGCGCAGTGAGGTGCGAGCACCGTCCAGGAGCGCAACGTTCGCGTAGTCCGCTCCGACGCAAGCAGCCGCACGGTAGGCGACGAATTGCGCGACCCGCGCACTGGTCGCGGGTAGAGGGAGCGAGTCGGGCAGCGCGACCGGAACGGGCGCCCCCACTGCTGGGATCGGCACGTGGGCCAGCGGATCATCTGCCATGTGTCTCGCGTCCGTCCTCTCGCTCACTCGCCTCGTAGCTGATCCTGACCGGCCATTTCACCCGCGGCGCTATAGGCGTGCTCGCGCAGCAGGTCGGCGTGGCGTTTGTGGCGGCGGTCTCCTGCAGCATGCCAGCAGCGTGCGCCTCGGGCTGGGCTGATCGCCGCGGGGTGACGTGCGCGCGGTCAGCGGGTCGAACTCGTCTCCAGCGGACCTCGCGGCGTTGCCGCGCCGGCTTCTTCTTCTATCGAGTGGTCGTGAGTCCGTCGAGGAGGTCGTCGACGGTGGGGGCTTGGGCCATCTCGGCGGCGATCCGCTGCGCGTGCCGGCGGAATGATGGGTGGCTTCGCACCGTTTCGATCGCCTCGGCGATACCGACAGCGTCGGCCTGGCTGAGGGGTCGGCGTCTGCCGCCGGCATCCCGGCCAGTGTTGAGGACCACGCCCGCCTTGGCCTCGGCCACCCTCGGTCCGTTGGCGAACTGGTCGGCGAACAGCGGCACGATCACCAGTGGCACCCCGGCGGCGAGCGCGCCGAAGGTCGTGCCCGACCCGCCGTGACAGACGACGACTTCGGCCTCGGCCAGCACGTCGGCCTGATCGATCCAGGGCTCGACGTGGACATTGCCGGGAAGCTCCCCGAGCTGGGAGGGGTCGAATCGGCGGCCAACCGTCAGGAGGACGCGAGCGTCGATCCCGGCAGCGGCGGTCAGCGCGATCCGGTAGGTCTCGGCGGCGATGGACATGTGGCCCAGGACCGTGCCGAAGCTCACGTAGATCAGCGGCGCCCGCGAACCGTTCCACCAGTCCGGCAGGGGAACCACGGGGGCCGAGATCTCCCGGAATCGGCGCGTGTCGGGGAACGGCGAGGGATCGAGTGACGCGGGGAACCTCGTCACGTACGGCGAGAGCCGGAGCTCTTCAGTGAGACCCGGCCGATGGTCTTCGAGCGCGGGAGCAGCGATGTCGATCGAGCGCCACTCGACGTCCGCGAGACCGATGGCAACCTGGGCCGTGCCGATGCCGGACCGATGGGCGACCACAGCAGACGCGTACTCGCACGGGTCACGCAAGACGATGTCGGGATTCCAGTCCGCGATCACGCGGTTCACTGCAGGCAGCATGGCGGCGGTCGCCAGCTGACCGAACAGCTCCCGGTTACCGAGAACCGACGCCTCCCGAACCGGCAGGACCGGAAGCTGCTCGCGGATCGGAGCGACTGCCGCCTCCGGCGGTTCACCGCCTGCGACGAAACCGTGGCCTGTCTCCTCGACCATGCGCGCGATGGCCGGCGGTCCGACGACCAACGTCTCGGAACCTCGATGACGCGCAGCGTCCAGGAACGGCCGCAGCGGCTGCAGATGGCCGGCGCCGCCGAGCGAGCACGCTGCGAGCACCCGCATGCGGCGCATCGTTTCACATGGCATGCCCGGGGGATGTGCGTTGTCGGGCGCCTCCCGGACCCGGCGGTACGGGGCAGCCCAGGGATGGGGAGCGGCGCAGATCAGCAGATCGCTGCTGCTGTCGCTGACGGCGGACGACGTCCTGTCGACCCCGTACCTGTCAGATCTCGCCGGCGGATGTCGGCTGCGCGCCCGGATGGTGGCCCGCCAGGTTGCTGAGCGCGTGCAGGTGGGCGTGCCACCACTGCGCGAAGCGGAGCTGGAACGTGGCCAGGGGGAAGCCGTGCCGAGCCGCGTGCTCGGGCGGGATGGTGTCCCAACCGAAGTGTTCGACGATGACGCGGGTCTGGGCGACTGCGCTGGCGGGATCCTCCACGTCGTCGAACCGCACGTGCAGCTCGGTCTCCTGGTCGGCGGCGAAGCTGGCGTGGCGCCAGCTGACGACGAGGCGGCGTGGCGGCTCCCAGGCGCGGACGTGGCCGACCACGAACGAGCTGCCATCGGGGTAGGTCTCCACCAGCCGGCCGTCGGGGCCGGGCTCGAAGGCGAGGGTGCCGGTGCTTCCCTCGGTGAACTGGAACAGGCCGTTGGGCTGCCACCAGTCGGCGATCTGCTCGGTGAACGCCACGAACGCCCGCGCCGCAGGTACTGGCACTCGAAGCGCCACAAGGACCCGCGATGCCTCGGTCACGGCTCGCGTTCGAGATGTGCGGCGAAGGCGGTCAGCTGCTCGGCCCAGGCCCGCTCGGCGTTGTCGAGCCAGCTCCGCAGTTCGGTCATCGGCGCCGAACGAAGCGCGTAGATCCGGACCCGGGCATCGAAGTCGGGGTGCGTCTCGGTGACCAGGCCGTGCTGGCGCAGCACCCGCAGGTGCTTGCTCATCGTCGACGGCGTGGTGCGAAGTTCGCGGGCGAGCTCCCCGGCCCGTCGCGGGCGCTCCGCAAGCAGCTCGACCGCTCGACGCCGGACGGGATCAGCCAATGCGGTCAGCGTGTCGTCCAGCCCGGCGGCCGCAGGTTCGCTCACTTCCAGCTGCTGGCCCTGATCGGCTGTCCGATGGCGGCCTCGGCCTCGGCGCGGGTGACGTCGCGTACGTGGGTCGAGAACGTCCAGCAGTGCCCCTCGAGATCCAGGGCCCGGTAGGTGCGATCGCCGTAGAACTGGTCTTCCGGCTCGGCGGCGATCACCGCACCGGCGGCCCGCGCCCGCGCGCAGTGCTCGTCGAGACCGCCCGGCAACTGCACGTGAACCGTCTGGGTGTTCCCCCCACCGACGCTGGCGGGACTGCGAACCCACTCCGCCCACTCGGCACCGACCATGATCCGCCCTCGTCCGGCGCAGCTCATCTCGTAGTGGCACATCTCCGGTGCCTCCGGCGGCCCGTCGATGGCCATCGTGACCTCGAACCCGAACGCTCGCTCCAACCACGCCAACGCCGCCTTCGGATCCCGATAGTGCACGGCCGATGTGAACACCTGCTCGTCCATGCCGGAAATATTTGCTCAAGTCGGAAACTATGTCAAGGTGGCCAATGGCAAACCCGACGACCGTGATCCGGCAACGGTGCGTCAGGCTCGAGGGTCCTCGACGAGGTCGCTGGTGGGAAGCGGGTAGCGGCTGAGGACGCCGATGACCGAGTCGACATCGCCGATCCAGTCCATCGCGCGGAGTTGGTGTTCGCTGCGGCGGCCCCCGAGCGCTCGGAACAACTCGTACCGGGACGCCTTCAGCGTCGCGACTTCGCTGCCCGTGCCAAGGAGCCACCGCTGCTCGGGCGAGTCGCTCGTCTCCACGCCCAGACCGCCGGCGTCCTGGGCGAGGAGATCGCGGTGGCAAGAGTCGAGGTAGAAGTCGAGGCCCACGGCGAGCGCTTCCTGATCGTCGATTCGGGCCAGTCCGAGGGCGTGGTGGATGTCCGATGCGTGCTGCAGCAGATCGCCGACGTAGTGGCTGCCAACCTCGTAGCCCATCAGCCGCAGGCCCTCCTCGAAGATCACCGCCTCGCGCTGCCATTCGACGTCGAGGTCGTCGAGCGTGGCCTGTTGCCGCTCGTGCACCTGGCGTGCAGTCCATTCGTCGGGATCGGTGACGTCGAAGCGCTGGGCGTTCAGATCGCTGGTGATCCCGACGACGTGGGCGACGGCATCGCGCACGGACCATGCCGCCGTCGCCGGTACCACGGCCCCGAGCCGACGACTGTCGAGCGAACGAAGCGTCGCGATGAGTCGTCGTCGAAGGCGCTGGTAGATGACCCCGCAGTCGACCTGCCGCTCCACCATCACCGGACCATTCTCGCGGCTCAGGCCGGGCGGTGGTTGCCCGGGAACTCGATCACAGGGGTGTGCGCCTCGACGTCCGCCGAAAGGAGGTGGACTGACTAGGTCCAGATCATCGATTCTGAGGACCGCCATGGTCGACGTCTGCTTGGTCCAGGTTCCGTACATGGCGGGGGACGATCGTCACGGATCGAGCGACGGTCCGCGGTGTCTCGTGGCCGCAGGCGCTGCCGAGTCGTTCATCGCGCGGGGCGTCGGTGTGACGGTCGTGGCTGTCGATCGTGGCGAACCGTTCAGCGACACTGCGAGTTCGTCCGCGCAGGTCAACCGGAGGCTGGCTGCGGCGGTGGGCAGCGCCGTCGGGGCTGGTCAGGTTCCGGTGGTACTGGCCGGTTCGTGTACCGCGTGCATGGGCGTTGTCGGTGGCTTCGACCACGCCGGCTGCGGGGCAGTGTGGCTGGATGCCCACGCGGACTTCAACACCCCCGATTCCACGGTCAGTGGTTTCTTTCCCGGCATGTCCTTGGCCGTGATCACCGGCCACTGCTATCGCAACTACTGGAGCCAGATCGGCGACAGCACCCCGCTCGCAGAGGAGACCGTCGCCCTGTTTGGGGTTCGAGACGTCTCGCCCGACGCGGAAAGGCAGCGCCTCGAACGGTCGCGCGTCGAGGTGGTGGAGTGGTGTGACGGGAGGCCGCGCTCTGACCCGATCGCTCCACTGGAACGCCTCGCACAGCACGTGCGGGACGTGTACCTGCACATCGATTTCGACGCGTTCTCTCCCGATGTCGCTCCTGGTGTCGCTGACCGGCCTGTCCCGGGAGGCCTGAGCATCGAGGACGCCGCGTCCATCATCGCCGCCACAGGAAGGCGGTTTCGCATCCGAGCGGCGACGCTGGCGACGTACACGCCAGCGCTCGACCAGAACGACAAGACCCTGCGGACCGGGCTACGCCTCCTCGATGCGATCAGGGATGCCCTCATCAGCAACACCGACGAGCACACGGGATCGACCTCCTCGCCGAGAGCGACCGATTCAGTGCGGGACACCTGAC
>DASTFE010000404.1:0-7207 GCA_035708905.1 Acidimicrobiales bacterium
GACGGTCACGACCAGCAGGGCGACCGCCAGGCCGGCGGCGTCGAGGTGGATCACGCTCTCCACGGCTCGGCGGGCACGGCCGGCCCGGTCCACGGGGTCGAACCGCCGATGCGGCGGTCAGCCACGGGCCCGGTCGCCCGCCCGCTCGGCGACGACGGCGGCGAAGCGGTCGAGGACGGGCAGCACCTCGTCGCGCGGCGCCGACGGCAGGTCGAACACCGTCTCGGTGACGCCCAGGCCCTGGTAGTGGTCGAGCTTGCCGTGGTCGGGGATCGACGCGAACGGGATCACCTCGAACAGGTCGGGATCGCGCCCGGCGTCGGCCAGCGCCGCCCGCAGCGCCGGCAGGGCGTCGGACAGCCCGGCGCCGCCGATCGGCATCCACCCGTCCGCGTACTCGACGGCGTGGGCGAACAGCTTCGGGCCGGCGCCGCCCCCGACGAGGACGGGCACGAACGGGCGGCCCGCCCGGTCGCGCTGGGCGGGCTTGGGCCACGACCACGACGGCGGGAACCGCACGTGCTCGCCGGCGAAGGACGCCTCGTCGTCGCGCCAGAGGGCCTGCATGGCCAGCACGTGCTCGCGGGCCACCGACCGGCGGGCGGGGTGGTCGACGCCGTGGTCGGCCATCTCGTCCTGGTTCCAGCCGAAGCCGACGCCCAGCGCCACCCGCCCGCCCGAGACGTGGTCGAGCGACGCGACGGCCTTGGCCGTGACGATCGGGTCGCGCTGGGCGGGAAGCAGGACGCCGGTGCCGAGGCGCAGGGTGGTGGTGGCGCTCGCGGTCGCGGCCAGCGCCACCAGCGGGTCGAGCGTGCGCTTGTACCGCTCGGGCAACTCGCCGCCGTCGGGATGGGGGGTCGTGCGGCTGGTGGGGATGTGGGTGTGCTCGGGCAGCCACAGCGAGTCGAGGCCCCGCTCCTCGACGGCCCGGGCGAGCTCGACCACGTCGATCGACAGGTCGGTGGCCATCATGGTGACGCCGTAGCGCATGCGGGACCTTTCGTCGAGCCGTTTCTGACGATGCGTCAGATCATGTGCCATCATGCCAGCATGACCGGCATCTGCGAGGGGCGCGTCGCCATCGTCACCGGCGCGGCGCGGGGCATCGGCCGCGGCCACGCGCTGGAGTTCGCCCGCCAGGGCGCCAAGGTCGTGGTCAACGACGTCGGCGCCGCGCTCGACGGCACCGGCGGCTCGCGGTCGCCGGCGCGCCAGGTCGTCGACGCCATCGTCGCCGCCGGCGGCGCGGCCGTGGTGAGCAGCGACGACGTGGCCGACTGGGAGGGCGCGCAGCGGCTGGTCGCCACGGCGCTCGACGCCTTCGGCCGGCTCGACGTGGTGGTCAACAACGCCGGGATCGTGCGCGACCGCATGTTCGTGTCGTGCGGCGAGGAGGAGTGGGACGCGGTCGTCCGGGTGCACCTCAAGGGCCACTTCGCGGTGTCGCGCTTCGCCGCCGAGCACTGGCGGGCCCTGGCCAAGGCCGGCGAGCCGGTCGACGCCCGGATCGTCAACACGTCCTCCGGCGCCGGCCTGCTCGGCTCGGTGGGGCAGGCGGCCTACAGCGCCGCCAAGGCGGGCATCGCCGCGCTCACCCTCGTCCAGGCCGCCGAGCTGGGCCGCTACGGCGTGACCGCCAACGCCATCGCGCCCGCGGCCCGCACCCGCTTGACCGAGACGGTGTTCGCCGACACGATGGCGGCGCCCGACGACCCCGACGCCTTCGACGCCATGGCGCCCGAGAACGTCGCCCCGCTCGTGGTGTGGCTCGGGTCGCCGCGGTCGGCCCACGTCAGCGGCCGGGTGTTCGAGGTCGAGGGCGGGAAGGTGTCGGTGGCCGACGGCTGGCAGCACGGCCCGGCGGTGGACAAGGGTGCCCGGTGGGATCCCGCCGAGCTGGGACCGATCGTCGACGACCTGCTGGCCAAGGCGCCGGCCCCCGCACCCGTCTACGGCGCGTAGCCGCCCGGCGGCCGGCGTCGCCCCCGGCGTGACGGCCGTCACCCGCTACGGTCCGGGTCATGGGTGACCGGGCGTTCACGACCCTCGCCACCGGGGGCGGCTTCTTCGAGGGGCCGCGGTGGCACGACGGGCGCTGGTGGGTGTCCGACTTCTACCGCCACGCGGTGCTCGCCGTCGCTCCCGACGGCACCACCGAGCAGGTCATGACCGTCGAGGCGCAGCCGTCGGGCCTCGGGTGGCTTCCCGACGGCTCGCTGCTGGTCGTGTCGATGAAGGACCACCGGGTGCTGCGCCGGGCCCCGGACGGCACGGTGACGGTCCACGCCGACATCGGCGAGCACTGCGGCGGCCTGGCCAACGACATGGTGGTGGCCGACGACGGTCGCGCGTGGGTCGGCAACTTCGGGTTCGACCTGATGGCCGGCGAGCAGGCCCGGACCGCCGCGCTGGTGGGCATCGCCCCCGACGGCGCCGTGTCGGTCGCGGCCGACGATCTCCGGTTCCCGAACGGCTCGGTCATCACGGCCGACGGCACGACGCTCGTGGTGGGCGAGACGACGGGCGGGCGCTACACGGCGTTCACCATCACGCCCGAGGGCCTGCTCACCGACCGGCGGGTGTGGGCCACCGTCGAGGGCGTCGCCCCCGACGGCTGCACGCTCGACGCCGAGGGCCACATCTGGGCGGCCGACGCGCTGGGCAACCGGCTCGTGCGGGTCGCCGCCGACCGGGGCGTGGTCGACGAGATCGCCGCGCCCGACGGCCTCGGCGTGTACGCCTGCATGCTCGGCGGCGACGACGGGCGCACGCTGCTCGCCTGCTGCGCGCCCGACTTCCTCGAGCACAACCGGGCGGCGGCGCGCGAGGCCGTGCTGGTGACCACGACGGTCGACGTGCCGCACGCCGGCCTGCCTTGACCTCGGCACCACCGGCACGAGCCGGCGCCGGCACCGCCGTCCCGGCGCGCCGCACCCAGGGTGGCCTCCCGCCAGCCGGCGACGACCGGTAGAGTCGCTGACCCGCCGTCCACGCGACCTCGTCCGCCCCGGTGGCTCCCCCGATGCCAGACGACCCCTCGCCCCTCACCGCTCCCGCGCCGCCGACCACGCCCGCCGAGCCCCGCCACCAGGAGCCGGCCGCCGTGCTGTGGGACATGGACGGCACCCTGGTCGACACCGAGCCGTACTGGATGCGGGCCGAGTCGGAGCTGGTGGCCGCCCACGGCGGCACCTGGACCGAGGCCGACGCCAGCGCCGTCGTCGGCTTCGACCTGCTCGACTCGGCGGCCTACCTGCGGCGGGTCGGCGGCGTCGACATGGACCCCGTCGCCATCGTCGAGCTGATGATGGACCGGGTCGTCGAGCAGATGGCCGACGACCCGCCGTGGCAGCCGGGGGCGCTCGACCTGCTGGCGGCACTGCGCGAGGCGGGCATCCCCTGCGTGCTCGTCACGATGTCGTGGCGCCGCCTGGCCGCGGCGGTCGTCGACCTGCTCCCCCCCGGCACCTTCGCCGGGGCGGTGGTTGGCGACGAGGTGCCCCGCGGCAAGCCCCATCCCGACCCGTACCTGGCGGCGGCCCGGTTGCTGGGCGTCGAGCCCGGGGCGTGCATCGCGCTCGAGGACTCGCCCACCGGGGCGCGGTCGGCGCGGGCGGCGGGATGCCGCGTCGTCGCCGTGCCCCACGTGGTCGACGTGCCGGCCGACCTGGTCGATGCCGTGGTGCCGTCGCTCACCGACGTCGACGTGGCCATGCTGCGGCGCCTGGCCGGCCGCTGACCGGCCGACCGGCCGACCGGCTGCAGCACCGGGCGGCCCCGACGGGCCCAGGCGCCGCGGCGCCGGAGCCCGCCGCGCGGCCGCAGGGGGTCAGCTCAGGCGCTCGAAGATCATCGCCATGCCCTGCCCGCCGCCGACGCACATGGTCTCGAGGCCGAAGGTCTTGTCCTCGTCCTGCAGCGCGTGGATGAGCGTGGTGGCGATGCGGGCACCGGTCATGCCGAAGGGGTGGCCCAGGGCGATGGCCCCACCCTTGACGTTCAGCTTGTCGACGGGGATGCCGAGGTGCCGGGCCGACGGCAGCACCTGGGCCGCGAACGCCTCGTTGATCTCGACGAGGTCGATGTCGTCGATGGTCATGCCGGCGCGGCCGAGCGCCTGGCGCGACGCCTCGATCGGCCCGAGGCCCATGATCTCGGGGTTGACGCCGGACACGCCCGACGACACCACCCGGGCCAGCGGGGTGACGCCCAGCTCGCGGGCCCGCGTGTCGCTCATGACGACCACCGCGGCGGCGCCGTCGTTCAGCGGGCACGCGTTGCCGGCGGTGACCTCGCCGTCGGGGCGGAAGGCCGGCTTGAGCTCGGCCAGCTTCTCGACCGTGGTGCCGGGGCGGGGGCCGTCGTCCTTGCTGACCACCGTGCCCGACGGCGTGGTGATGGGCGTGATCTCGCCGTCCCAGTAGCCGTTCTCCTGGTTGGCCACGGCGAGCTGCTGGCTGCGGGCGGCGAACTCGTCCATGTCGCGGCGGGCCACGCCCTCCTTCAGCCGCACGTTCTCGGCGGTCTGCCCCATGGCGATGTAGATGTCGGGGAGGCCGGCGAGCGGCTCCCACGAGTCGGCGCCGTCGGCCAGCTTGCCGGTGCGGGCCTCGGCCTCGGCGAACAGCGGGTTGTGGGGCCCGGTGTCGGCCATGCCGTTCACGTAGCGGCTGACGGTCTCGACGCCGGCGGCGACGAACACGTCGCCCTCGCCCGCCTTGATGGCGTGGGCGGCCATGCGGATCGACTGCAACGACGACGAGCAGTAGCGGTTGATTGTGACGCCCGGGACGTCGTCGAGGCCCGCGAGAAGGGCCGCCACCCGGGCCAGGTTGTAGCCCGACTCGCCGGCCGGCTGCCCGCAGCCCAGGATGAGGTCGTCGATCGTCGAGCGGTCGAGCTGGGGCACCTTGTCGAGCGCCGCCTTGACGATGGTGGCGGTCAGGTCGTCGGGACGGACCTCGACGAGCGACCCCTTCATGGCCCGCCCGATGGGGCTGCGGGCCGTCGAGACGATGACTGCTTCGGTCATGGCGGCATCCTCCTGCGCGGATCTGTTGCGCGATGTCTAGTGATGTTACCGGTCGGTCACCAAGCCGACCGTTCTAGGAGTGACCGGGCGGGCCCGGTGCGTGGTGGTCGTGGTCGCCGCTCGCGGTGTCGGCGGGCACCGTCCCGGCCCGGGCGGCGTGGGCGTGGTGCGGGTGGTGGGCGTCGTGACCGACGTGGTGGCCCTGGTCGAGCCAGCGGCGGAACCCGGCGGCGTTGGAGTGGATGCCGTTGAGCGTCTCGAGCTTCTCGCGCTGGGCCGGGTCGGTGCCGTCGAGGTCGGCACCGAAGCGGGCGTCGAGCGCCTCGGCGATGTCGCGGCCCTCGCGCCACGCGGCCTCGGCCACCTCGGCCCACTGCGTCAACGTCTGCTGCGCCTCGTCGAGGATGGCGCCCGGGTCGGGCACCAGCCCGAAGTGGGCGAGGGCGATGCCGACCGGCCGGCGCCCGGCGAAGCGCCGCAGCGACGCGAGCGCGGCGTCGAGGTCGAAGTCGGGCGGCGGCGTCGCGGGACGCAGCACGCCCACGTCGGGCAAGCGCACGCCCACCGCGTCGCCGGCGAAGAGCAGCCCCGAGTCGCTGTCGTGCAGCGCCAGGTGGTGCTTGGCGTGGCCCGGCGAGTCGACGGCCGTCAGCGTGCGGTTGGCCGAGACCACCACCTCGTCGCCGTCGGCCAGCACGACCACCCGCTCGGACGGGGTGGGCGTCAGCCGCCCGTACAGCGAGTCGAGCAGGTCGCCGTAGACCATCGCCGCGCTGTTCACCAGCTTGGTCGGGTCGACCAGGTGGCGGGCGCCCCGCTCGTGCACGTACACGGTCGCCCGGGGGAAGGCGGCGGCCACGTCGCCCACTCCGCCGGCGTGGTCGAGGTGGATGTGGGTGACCGCCACCCCGGCGAGGTCGCCCGGGTCGACGCCGAGGTCGGCGAGCGCGGCGAGCAGGTGGGGCACCGAGGTCTGGCTGCCCGTCTCGACCAGCACCGGCGCGTCGCCGGTGACGAGGTAGCCGGCGGTGACCTGGTGCCAGCCGCCGAGCAGGGTGTCGATCTGCAGGACACCCGGAGCGATCTCGGTGTGCACGTGACCCCCCTGTCGGGTGCGGGCCCGTGGAGCCCGTCGTTGAGCCGTCGAGGGTACCGGGCGTTCCCGGCGCGACCGACCGTGTCACACCGCGCCGGTAGCGTGGCGGGCGCATGGCGAGAGGCTCCCGCACCCCTGGCGCACCCACCGGTGCGACCACGCCCACCCTGTGGGACGACCCGGCCGAGCCCACGTGGTCGGTGCCCGAGCTGGGCGAGGCGATCGGCCGCAGCCTGCGCACCGCGTTCCCCGACGAGGTGTGGGTGCGGGGCGTCATCCGCAACCTCAACCCGGGCCGGCGGGGCGGCACCGTGTGGTTCGACCTGGTCGAGCCGGCCCCCGGCGGTGACCTGTCGCGCCCGCCCCAGGCCAGCGTGTCGGTCGTGCTGTTCGACATGGCCCGCCGCCGGGTCAACGCCCGGCTCACCGATGCCGGCGGCGGCGTCCGCATGGCCGACGGCACCGAGGTGCGGGTGCGGGGCCGGGTCACCTTCTGGGACCGGGGCGGCCGCCTGCAGGTCCAGATGTCCGACATCGACCCGGCCTTCACGCTCGGTCGCCTGGCCGCCGACCGCGAGCTGCTGCTGCGCACCCTCGACGCCGAGGGCCTGCTCATCCGGCAGGCCGCGCTGCCCCGGCCCCTCGTGCCGCTGCGGCTCGGCCTGGTCACCAGCGCGGGCAGCGCGGCCGAGCACGACGTGCTCGACGAGCTCCGCCGCTCGGGCATCGGCTTCTCGGTCGTCCGCGCCGACGTGCGCGTGCAGGGCGCCCGCGCCGGCCGCTCGGTGGCCTGGGGCCTCGCCGCCGTCGCCGCTCGGGGGGTCGACGCCGTGCTGCTGGTGCGGGGCGGCGGCGCCACCACCGACCTGGCGGCGTTCGACTCCGAGGCCATCGCCCGCGCCATCGCCGGCCTCGACGTGCCCGTGCTCACCGGCATCGGCCACGACGTCGACCGGTCGGTGGCCGACGAGGTCGCCCACGCCTGCTACAAGACCCCGACCGCCTGCGCCCAGGCCGTCGTGGCCGACGTCCGCGCCGTCGAGCAGCGCACCACCGACGCCTGGAGATCGGAAGAG
>DASTFE010000405.1:0-10255 GCA_035708905.1 Acidimicrobiales bacterium
GGCGCGCACCTCGAAGGTGTGCCCGCCGAGGGCGAGGTCGGTGTACTCCGCCGGCGACGTGCAGGGCGCGAAGGCCGCCCCGTCGAGCGAGCACTCGAAGGTGAGGCTCGGCCCGGGCGTGGCGTTGTCGCTGCCGCTGAAGCGGAAGGTGGCCGTGGTGCTCGTGCTGGGGTCGGACGGGGCGTCGGAGATCGTCGTGTTCGGTGGCGTCGAGTCGGCGCCCGGCGGGGCGGCCACGACGGTCCAGGTGTGCGTCGCCGGCGTGAGGTCGACGTTGTCGAAGGGATCGATGGCGCGCACCTCGAAGGTGTGCTCGCCGGAGGGCAGCAGGTTGTAGATCAGCGGGCTGCCGCAGTCCTGCCAGGTCTCGGACGCGGGCGGCTCGGACGGTTCCGGCGGCTCGCCGGGCTCGGGCGGTTCGGGCGGCGGGGGCTCGGGGTCGGGCGGCGCGTCCAGGCGGCACTCGAAGCGCAGCGCGGTGGGCGGTGCGGTGTCGTCGCTGCCGGTGAAGGTGAAGGTCTGGGGGTCGAACGTGCTGGTGCCGTCCGCCGGTGCGGTCAGGATCTCGGTGTCCGGCGCGGTGACATCGGTGCCGGCCGGGGGCGCGCCGTCGCCGGGCGTGCAGACCACACCCGAGCACTGCTCGGGCTCGCCGTTGCCGCTGGCGGTGTTGGCGCCCCCGTCGATCACGAACTCGCCGGCGATGATGCCCCAGGCCGCGTTGTTGTGGGCGGCGTTGGCCGTGACCTGGTGGCCGCCGGCCGAGACCGCGATGCCGTCGCCCAGGTTGTTGTTGGCCGTGTTCTCCTCGACGACGTTGCCGGGGACGGGGTTGCCGAGGGGGTCGACGGCCTCGGCCTCGACGGCGATGCCGGTGCCCTGCACCTCGTTGGCGGTGTTGGCCCGGATCTCGTTGAGCAGGCCGCCCTCGACGGTGATGCCGTTGGCCTGGCTGGCCGTGACGTCGTTGTCCTCGACCAGGTTGCCGTTCGACCCGGCGAGCTGGACGCCGCCCGGGTTGAAGCGCGCGTCGTTGCCGGTGATCACGCCGTCGTGGGCGTTGCTCAGCGCGATGGCGGCCCCGCCGGCCAGGTGCACGACGTTGTCGACGATCTCGGCGCCGTCGGAGTCGGCGGCCGAGATGCTCGAGTCGCTGGTGCGGAAGATCGTGTTGGCCTCGATGCGGTTGCGGTGCGACCCGGCGCTCATCTGGATGCCGGCGTCGCCGGCGTCGGAGATGGTGTTGCCGGTCACCACGTTGTCGGGCGAGCCCTCGAGGAAGACGCCGCCGTCGCTGTCGAGCAGCGGGTCGTTGGTCAGCCCGCTGACCGTGTTGCCCTCGACCCGGTTCCTGCTGGAGTCGAACAGGTAGACGGCGCGGCCCAGGTTGCCGTCGAACGTGTTGCCGGCGACGAGGCTGCCCTCGTTCCCGCTCGTCAGCGCCACGCCGTCGCCGTTGAGGCTGAAGGTGTTGTCGCGGACGGTGTTGCCGTTGCGGCCGTCGTCGGCGTCGAACAGCTCGACGCCGGCGATGACGTTGCCCTCGAGCGCCATGCCCTCGACGACGCCGAAGCGGGCGCCGGCCAGCAGCCGCACGCCGTAGCCGAAGTTGCGCACCGTGCCGTTCTTGATCACGACGTTGGCGTGGCCGCTGTTGCGGATGCCGGCCAGCAGGCCGTCCTCCTCACCCGGCTCGACGACGGCCCCGCTGGAGATCGTGTGGCCGTTGAGGTCGACCTCGATGTCGGGCGCGCCGATGACCAGGCCCTCGCCGAGGCAGTTCAGCAGGTCGTTCTGCAGCACGATGCTCTCGGTGACCACGTCACCGCAGGCGAGCGTCGCGGGCCCGCCCGGGTCCGGGGGCGGGGGCGGCGGCGTGCCGGCGGCGTCGAAGCGCAGCACGAGCTGGGGCAGCGTGACCGCCGGCGGGTCCTGCGGGGTCTCGCGGCTGAGGAAGCCCTGCGCGCCGCCAGCGGCGTCGTCCTCGACGGCGTCGCGGATGGCCCAGCCGTTGTTGGGCAGGCCGCCGGCCAGCATCAGCGTCACCTGCGAGGTCACGTCCCACTCGCGGTAGCCGTCGCCCGAGGTCGTGGTCACGGGCGCGCCCGTCGTGCCGGGCTGGTTGTTCCAGGTGGCGGTGTTCTCCGACCACCCGCCGGCGAGGGGGACGGCCTCGAGCGTGCGACCCGGTGTCGACGACCCGGCGTAGAGCCGCAGCGTGGCCGACTCCAGCGAGCAGTCGGGGGCGTCGTTGGCGACCGGGAAGCGGATCAGCGTGCGGGCGTTGGTCGCCAGGTCGCCCGAGCGGACCACCAGCTCGGGGGTGACGACGAAGTTCTCGAGCGGGCTCTCCTGGTCGACGTACACGTCGGCGTCGGCGACGAGCGTGGTGTTGGCCAGGTCGCAGTCGAGCGGGGGCGCGACGGTCCACGTGAAGGTCGCCGGCGACGGGTCGACGTTGTCGGCGCCGTCGGTGGCCCGGGCCTGCACCGTGTGGGTGCCGACGGTCAGGTTGGTGAACACGACCGGGTTGGTGCACTCCAGCCACGCCGCGGGATCGAGCGTGTCGATCCGGCACTCGTACTCCATGAACTGCGGAGGCGTCTGGTCGTCGGTGGCGCCGACCGTGAAGGTCGCCGAGTTGCTGAAGCTGGGGTCGGGCGGCGTCTCGAGGAAGAACGTGTCGGGCGGGGTGACGTCGGGCGTGCCGCCGTAGCTGTGGACGGCGGGCGTCGGGTCGACGTTGCCGGCCCGGTCGATGGCGCGCACCTCGAACGTGAAGAACCCCGCTTCCTGCAGCGGCACCTGCCACGGGCTCTGGCAGCCCAGCCAGGCGAGCGCGGGATCGGGAGGCTCGGTCGGGTCGGGCGGCTCGGGTGGCTCGCCGACCTCGGTCTCGATCAGGCGGCACTCGAACGCGAGGTGCTCGGACGGGGTGGCGTTGTCGGTGCCGGTGAACGTGAACGCCGACGTGTTCTCGGTGTCCTGGATCGGGCCGCTGAGGTACTGCGTGTCGGGCGGCTCGGCGTCCGGCGCCGGGAACGGGCCCTCGGACTCGTAGGCACCGCTGTCGCAGATGCTGTTCTGCGGGCGGGCGACGCCCCGCTGGTCGGTCAGTGGGCAGGGGTTGACGCCGCCGTCGAGGGCGAGGCTGTCGGGCTGGATCGCCATCGTCATCGTCGGTCCGCCGTTGTCGGCGACCGCGTCGAGGCCGGGGTCGGCCACCGTCCGGTCCTTGGGACCGCCGAAGTGGCACGAGGGGTCGCCCTGGTGGTTGCCGCCCTCCGAGCCGATGGCGAAGCTGCAGTTCGGGCCGAGCAGGTTGCCGGCCACGATGGTGTTGCGGAAGATCACCGAGGTGCTGGGCTGGATCGGGAAGTTGACCGACCCGATCTCGCCACCGGCGCCGCTGGCGATCGGCGAGCTGTTGCCGACGATCGTGGAGTTCGTCACCCGCACGCCGGCGTCGGCGTCGACGTAGAAGCCGCCGCCGCGCACCTGTCCGAGGTTGCCGGTGATCGTGACGTTCTCGTAGGCGGCACTCGCGTCGCCGAGGCTGTAGATGCCGCCGCCGAGGCCGGTGTCGTCGTTCAGGCCGGTGAGGGCGCGGTTGTCCCAGAACAGCGAGCGCTCGACCCGGGTGCTGCCGTCGGCCGCGTTGGCGAAGCCGCCGCCGTTCTCGGCGGTGTTGCCCTTCACCGTCGTGTCGATGATCGTGAACGCGCCGCTGCCCTGGCTCTCGATGCCGCCGCCGTCCAGGGTCGCCCGGTTGCCGGAGATGTCCAGGCCGACGAACGTCACCCGCGTGGCCGCGTTCTCGATGCCGCCGCCGCCCGCCCCCGACTCGTTGGCCGACACCGTGCTGTCGGTGATCGCCACCGAGCCGTTGTTGTCGAGGTAGATGGCGCCGCCCTCGCCCGGAGCGGAGTTCTCGGTGAACGTCGAGTCGACGATCTCGACGGTCCCGCTGCCGCCCAGCGACAGCGCGCCGCCGCCGCCCGTGCCGGCCTCGAGCTCGGTCGGGACGCCGGCCTCGTTGCCGGTGAAGGTGGTGCCGGTGATGCGCACGGCCCGCTCGGTCGCGGTCGACGCGGCACCGCCCTCGCCGTGGGCCCGGTTGCCCGAGAACGTCCCGCCGTTGACGGTGACGCTCGACTTCGAGACGGCCCCGATGCCAGCGCCGTCCGCCTCCGCGAAGTTGTCGGCGACCTCGACGTCGGTGAGCGTGAGCGCGCCCTCGTGGTCGATCCAGACGCCACCGCCGCCCCCGAAGGCGGTGTTGCCGCTGATCGTCGAGCCGGTGATCACCGTCTGGCTGGGCACGCCGGAGGCGTTGAGCTCGCCGGCGTTGAAGGTGCCACCGCCGTTGCGGGCCTCGTTGTCGGAGACCACGCTGCCGTTGCGGACGTGCAACGTGCCCGTGGCCGTGTGGATGCCGCCGCCGTCGGCGGTGGTGGTGTTGCCGGTGACGGTGACGGCGTCGAGGATCAGCCTGCCGGCCGACAGGCTGTAGATGCCGCCGCCGTCCTCCTCGGTGGCGCCGCCGCGCACGGTGAGGCCCGAGATCGTGACGTTGCCGGCCGTTGCCAGCAGGTGCAGCACGCGGTCGCCGCCGTTGCCGTCGACGATCGTGGCCGAGGCGCCCGCGCCCGTGATCGTCACGGGCGCGGTGATGTCGAGGTCGCCGGTGGCGGCGGCGTCCTCGCCGGCGCCGGTCGCGCCGAGGCCGTAGGTCCCCGCGGCGACCTCGATGACGTCGGGATCGCCGAGCGCGTTGGCCTCCTGGACGGCGGCGCGCAGGGTGCAGGTGTTGGCGCCGGTCCGGCACACGCCGTCGCCGGGGTCGACGTCGGCTGCGTCGGTCGTGTCGTTCACCACCAGCGGGCTCGTGGCCGCGACCAGCTCCTGCGCGGGTGCCAGCGTCAGCAGAGCCGGCACGACGAGGGCCAGCGCCGCGAGGACGCGCGCGACCAACCGGGTGGTGCGCCGCGCCCGGCGGGGCCGGTTGCGCCGCGAAGTGTCTCCGTAACCGCCTGAGCGAGGACCGCCCGCGTCCACCATGTCGCCCTCCTGGCCGGCGTGGAGACCTGAGAGATCTCTCATGTCGGCGTCTCGCACCGTGACGCGCGTGGATAAGGCGCTGGTAAGGGCCCGATGAGACGTTCGGCGGTGGTGGCTAGCGGAGGCGCAGGCGGTAGCCCACGCCCCTGACCGACTCGATGGCCTCGTCGCCCAGCTTCTTGCGCAGCGCGCTGACGAACACGTTCACCACGTTCGTGCCCGGCTCGAGCTCGTAGCCCCACGCGTGCGACAGGAGCTGCTCACGGCTGAGCACCTGGTCGGGATGGCGCATGAACACCTCGAGCAGCCGGTACTCGCGACCGGTGAGGGCGACCTCGCGCCCGCTGAGGGTGACGCGCCGGGTCCGCAGGTCGAGATGGACGGAGCCGACCTCGAGCTCGGTCGGCTCCTCGGTGCCAGGCGCCCGCAGCCTGACCCGCACGCGGGCCAGCAGCTCCTCGAAGCGGAACGGTTTGGTCATGTAGTCGTCGGCGCCGACGTCGAGGCACGCGACGGCGTCGCGCAGCTCGGGCCGGCCGGTGAGCACCAGCACGGGGAGGTGCCTGCCGCGGCGCCGAAGGTCCTGGAGGACCTGGAAGCCCTCGCGCTCGGGCAGCGCCAGGTCGAGGATCAGCAGGTCGAAGGCATCGGTCAGGCCGAGCTCGGTGGCGCGCGCACCGTCGTCGGCGACGGATGTCGCGAAGCCGTTGGCCCGCAGCCCCTTCTCGATGAACGCCGAGATCAGCGGGTCGTCCTCGGCGATCAGGATCCTGGTCACGCCCACCTCCGGGGGATCACGATGGTGAAGCGGGTGCCGGCGCCGGGCTCGTCGGCCAGCAGGACCTGGCCGCCGTGGGCCTCCGCGATCGACGTGACGATCGCCAGGCCCAGGCCGGCGCCCCGGTAGCGCCTGGCGGCACCCTGTCCGCGGGCGAAGCGGTGGAAGATCCGGTCGCCGTCGCCCGGCGGGACGCCGATTCCCGCGTCGCGGACCCAGATGCGCACCTGGTCGGCGGTGAGCTCGACGCCGAGGCCGACCTCGTCGCCCTCCCCGGTGTGCTTCACGGCGTTGTCGGCCAGGTTGAGCACCGCCTCGGTCAGCCGGTGCTTGTCGGCCACGAAGGTCCCCGCCGGCGACCCGTCGAGGCGCCAGGTGCGGTCGCCGAGCGCGCTCGCCTTGGTCACGAGCTCGTGCGCCAGCGCCTCGGCATCGACCGCCGCGAGCTCGAGGAAGTCCGGCGCCTCGGCCTCGACGAGGGACTGCAGGTCGTCGACCAGTCGGCCCATGCGGGTCAGCTCGTCGAGCACGAGCGGCATCACCGTGCGGCGTTCCTCCTCGTCGTCGCCGAGCAGCTCCAGGTGACCCGACACCACCGTCAGCGGCGTGCGCAGCTCGTGCCCCGCCGCCCGCACGAACGCGACCTGGCTGCGGTACGCGGCGTCGAGGCGGTCGAGCATCGCGTTGAAGGTGCTGGCCATCTCGGCCGCCTCGCTCGACCCCGCCACGCGGATGCGCGCCGTCCTGTCGGACTCCGAGATCGAGCGGGCCGTCCTGGTCAGGTCGCGCACCGGTGCCAGCACGCGGCCGGCCAGGAACCAGGCGCACACGGCCGCCACCGTCACCGCGGCCAGCATGACCGCGACGCCGTAGGTCTGCAGCTCCTGGATCTCGCGCCGGCCCGCCGCCGGCACGATCGTCACGACGAAGGCGCCGCGGTCGCCGCCGACGGTGAAGCGCACGGCGCGGTACTTCGCCGACCCGTGCGCCGTGTCGAACGTCCCGGCGCTGTCCTCGGAACCGTCCGACGTCGAGAAGGCCGCCCACCTAGCCAGCGCGCTGCCCGGCAGCTCACGGCCCGGGAAGCTCCGCAACCGGTCACGGTGCAACCTGCCGTCGAGGAACGTGACGAACGCCTCCTCCGGGCTGGGGACGTTGCGATCCATGTACACGTCGAACGCGCCCTCGAGCGAGGCGAACGGCAGGCCGGTCGCCGGGTCGCGGCCGCGGCTGATCAGCGTCCGCATCTCGGCCACCTCCTGGTCCAGCGCCGCCTCGGTCCGGGCGTCGAGCCGGGCCAGCAGCACCTGGTGGATGCCCAGCACGGCCACGGCGCCGGTCACCACGAGCAGCACGAGGTACACGACCACCATGCGGCTGCGCGTGCTGCCGAGCAACCCGGACCGCCGGGCGGCCACGAGATCGTCGTGCCGGTCGCCGGCCGGGACGCGCCGCTGGTCCTTCTCCCCGCTCGCCGCGGGCAGGGCATCACCCGGAGGCGCGGCCGCGCGCGTTCCGGTCGACGGCACCCGCTCGCCGTCCGTCCCGTCCTCGCGCGCCTCGTGGAGCAACGGCCGCCCTCCGCACATCCTGCTGCGCAACCCTAAGCACGCCGCGTGCGGAAGCACCAGAGCCGGTCCCGCACGGCGTCGCCGTGAGGTGGGCCGGCACCGGCGCCATTAGCGTCGACGACCGAGCGTGGAGGAGGAGGGCGGCATGGCCGACGAGGTGGTCGACGTGGTAGTGGCCGGCGCGGGGTTCGCGGGGCTCACCGCGGCCCGGGCGGTGCACGAGGCGGGGCGGTCCGTGGCCGTGCTCGAGGCGCGCGACCGGGTCGGCGGGCGGGCGTGCACCGAGAACCACCACGGCACGTGGATCGACCTGGGCGGCCAGTGGATCGGGCCTGGCCAGGACCGCATCGCCGCGCTGGTGGCCGAGCTGGGGCTCGCCACGTACCCGCAGCCGACCCGGGGCGACGACATCGTGCTCGACGGCGACCGCCGCCAGCGGGTGCCCGACATCGCCGGCGCGTTCGCTGACGACGAGCTGGGCGCCTACATCGACCTGGTCGTGGCGCTGGAGGCCATCGCCGACCGGGTGCCCCTGGACGCGCCCTGGCGGGCGCCCGACGCCGCCGCCTGGGACGCCACCACCCTGGGCGACTGGGTCCGGGCGCGCGGTGTGCCGCCGCGGGTGGCGGGCCTGTTCGAGGTCGGGGTGCAGGCCGTGTTCGCGGCGTCGACCGCCCAGCTCTCGCTGCTGCACGCGGCCCACTACGTCGCGTCGGCCGGCGGCTGGGCCAAGCTCACCGACAGCGAGGGTGGCGCCCAGCAGGACCGCATCGTGGGCGGAGTGCAGCCCGTGGCCGAGCGCCTCGCCGCCCTGCTGCCCACGGGCGCGGTGCGGCTCTCGTCGCCGGTGCGCCACAGCACCCAGGACGGCGACGGGGTGACGATCGAGTCGGCCGGCGGTCGCGTGCGGGCCCTGCGGGCGATCGTGGCCCTGCCACCGACGCTGGCCGGCCGCATCGACTACCACCCGCCCCTGCCCGGCCGGCGCGACCAGCTCGTGCAGCACATGCCCCAGGGGTCGGTCGTGAAGTTCCACGTCGTCTACGACACGCCCTGGTGGCGCGCCGAGGGGCTGTCGGGCACCGTGCTGTGCCCTGGTGAGCCCATCGGCGTCACCTTCGACTGCACGCCGCCGGCCGGCACGCCCGGCCTGATCACCGGCTTCTTCGAGGGACCGGCCGCGGTCGCGGCCGGCGCCACCACCGCCGCCGAGCGGCGCGACGTCGTGGTCGACGTGCTGGCGCGCACGCTGGGCGAGCAGGCACGCGCCGTGCTCGACTACGTCGACCGCGACTGGTCGGCCGAGCCGTTCACCCGCGGCTGCTACGGCGCCCACCTGCCACCGGGCGCCTGGACCACCTACGGGCCTGCCCTGCGCGAGCCGGTCGGCCGCATCCACTGGGCCGGTACCGAGACGGCCGAGCGCTGGACCGGGTACGTCGACGGCGCCATCGACAGCGGCCAGCGGGTCGCCGCCGAGGTGCTCGCCGCGCTCGGCGACGGCGGCGGAGGCGGATGACGTGTGCGACACCGCCTGCGTGCGCCGGCCCGGCGGCATGCTGTTCGCCAAGTCGAGCGACCGTCCGGTCGACGAGGTGCAGGTGCTGCGCTGGTTCGACCGGCGTCCCCCGGGACCCGATCCGGTGCGCACCACCTACGCCGCGGTGCCCGACACCGGGGCCGCCGCCCTGGTCGGCTCGCAGCCCACGTGGATGTGGGGGCTCGAGCACGGCGTCAACGAGCACGGCGTGGCCGTCGGCAACGAGAAGGTGTGGACGGTCGACGACCCGCGCGCCGCACCGCCGGCGCTGCTCGGGATGGACCTCGTGCGCCTCGGGCTCGAGCGCGGCACCGACGCGACCGGAGCGGTCGACGCGATGGTGGCGCTGCTCGAGGCGCACGGTCAGGGCGGCTCGGGCGAGCGCGGGCGCGACGAGCCCTACTGGTCGTCGTTCCTGGTGGTCGACGGCGGCGGGGGCTGGGTGCTCGAGACGTCGGGGCGCTCGTGGGCGGCCCAACCCGTCGGCGACGGGGCCGCCATCTCCAACCGGCTGACGCTGTCGACCGGCTGGACGCGGTCGTCCGCCGACGTGGCGCCGGGGAGCGACTGGGACCACCGCCGGGCGCCCGAGGTGCCCACGGCGCTCGCCGACCACCGGCTGGCGGCGACCCGCGCCTGCGTGGCACGCGGGACGGCCGCGACCCCCGCAGACGCCGCGGCGGCGCTGCGCGACCACGGCACCGGCCCCTGGGGTGCGCCCGGCATCCCCGGCCCTGACGGCGAACCCCCTCCCCCGCCCCCACCGGCCACGGTGGGCGACGACTGGTCGGGCGTGACGGTGTGCATGCACGTCCGGGACTACCAGTGCACCACCGCCTCGCTGGTCGCCGACCTGCCGGGCTCCCCGGGCACGCCGCCGCGGCTGTGGGCGTCGTTGGGCACCCCGTGCTGCGGGGTGTTCCTGCCGGTGGCGATGCTGCCGGGCCGGCCGCCGGTGCTGCCGCCGGTGCTCGGCGACCCGGCGGCGTGGCGCTCGTTCGCCGCGCTCAGCCGCCGCGTCGAGGCACCCGGCGATCGGGGCGCCGCCGCGCTGGCCGCGGCTCGCGCTGCCCTGGCGCCCGTCGAGGCCGGGGCGTGGCAGGAGGCGGACGCGCTGTGGGCCGCCGGCGCGGGACCGGCTGCCTGGCGGGCCGCCGCCGCCCGGTGCGACGCCGCTGTGCGCGCCGCCCTGGCCGCCCTGGCCGCCCCGGTGGCGTCCGGCTGACCAACCCCGCGTTCGCGTGCGACCGGGCCGGCCGGACCCGCCGAGGATCCCCGGCTCAGCGAACATTCAGGGCTTCTCCA
>DASTFE010000406.1:0-8911 GCA_035708905.1 Acidimicrobiales bacterium
ACAACCTCCGGCTGGGCATGAAGGTCGAGCTCACCACGTTCCCGATCGGCGCCGACGGCGCCGGCACCGAGGCCGTCGGCTTCGGTTTCACGCCACTGGAGGCCAGCTGATGGCGGAGGACGTCTGGATCCTCGGGATCCACATGACCAAGTTCGGCAAGCACCCGGACAAGGACTCGGTCGACCTCGCCGCGGAGGCCGCGCTGGGTGCGCTCGCCGACGCCGGCAAGTCCATGAAGGACATGGGCATCCTCGCCGCCGGCAACCTCCTGGGCGGCGGTGGAATGGGTCAGCAGCTGCAGAAGCAGATCGGCCAGACGGGCATCCCCGTCTTCAACGTGGCCAACGCCTGCGCCACCGGCGCCACCGCGCTGCGCACCGCCATCATGGCCGTCAAGGCCGGCGAGGCCGACATGGGCCTGGCCGTCGGCGTCGAGAAGCTGGCCGGCGCCGGCCTGCTGGCGGGCGGCTCCCGGGCCAAGGACGGCGACACGTGGGAGCCGCGGGGTCGCTACGGCGCGGTCGCCCCGCTCGACGGCCGGGTCGGCACCGAGACCATGCCCGGCGTGTTCGCCCAGGTCGGCATGGAGTACGGGCACCGCTATGGCGGCACCAGCTTCGAGCTGTTCGCCCGCATCTCCGAGAAGAACCACGCCCACTCGACGCTCAACCCGCTGGCCGCCTACCAGAAGCGGATGTCGCTCGAGCAGATCATGAACGACGTCATGATCGCCTACCCCAACACCCGGCCCATGTGCTCGGCCAACTGCGACGGCGCCGCCGCCGCCGTGGTGGTGTCGGACGCCAAGCTGCGCACGCTGGCGCTCGAGCAGCAGCGGCGGGCGGTCAGGGTGGCCGCCTCGGTGCTGACCACCGACCCCTGGCAGGAGGCCTGCCAGGTGCTGCCCGACGTCAACACGCTGACCCGCAACGCCGCCGCCCAGGCCTACGAACAGGCGGGCGTCGGCCCCGACGACCTCGACCTGGTCGAGCTGCACGACTGCTTCGCCACCGCCGAGCTGGTGCACTACGACAACCTGATGCTGTGCGAGCAGGGCGGCGCGGTCGACTTCTTCGAGAGCGGCGCACCGTGGCGCGACGGGCGGATGCCGGTGAACGTGTCGGGCGGGCTGCAGTCCAAGGGCCATCCCATCGCGGCCACCGGCATCGCCAACATCTGGGAGGTGTGCCATCACCTGCGGGGCGAGGCCGGCGACCGTCAGATCGAGGGCGCCCGGGTCGGGCTGGCCCACGTGATCGGCCTGGGGTCGGCCTGCGGCGTCCACATCCTGGAGAAGGCGGCAGCCTGAGCCACGCGCCGCGGGCTCCCCACGTACCGGCAACCACCCTCTGTGCGACGTGCGCTCACGTCGTCGGGCGTCAGCCCTCGGGGTAGTAGACGAACAGGTCGCCGCCCGTCTCGGTGGACGGCGAGTGGCTCGTTCCCGCGTCGAGGTGCACGAATGTCCCGGGCCCGTGGACCGACCCGTCCCCGGTGAGGCCCCGGAAGGTGCCGCTGACGACGTAGAGGTCCTCGGGTCCGGGTTCGTGGACATCGACGCCCGGCCATCGGGCGCCGGGCGGGAAGCGCACGAGCAGGGCGCGGCGTGCGCCCGGCTCGGGGCCGGACCGGTAGAGGCGGTGCACGACGATGCCGTTGCCGACGTCGTGCCGCTCGGCGTCGCCGACGTGGCTCTCGAGGAACGGAGGCGCGGTCATGTGCCCGATCATCCTCGGTGCGACGCCGCGGCGCCATGCCGATTGCCGTCACGCGCCATCGACGCGGCGGCCACCGCGCCGCGTGACGGCGGTACGCAGTAGACACCCGGCATGACCACGATCGAGCTGTCCTCACCCCGTGCCGGCGTGGCGGTCATCACGCTCGACCGGCCCGATCGGCTGAACGCGATGAACCACGAGCTGGTGCAGGACCTCCACGACGCCTTCGACGGGCTGCGGTCCGACCGGTCGACCCGGGTGGTGGTGCTCACCGGGGCGGGGCGCGGCTTCTGCGCCGGGCTCGACCTCAAGGGCGCCGGGCGGGCTCCCGGCACCGCCGGCCTGGGACCGGTGCCGGCGGGCATGGTGTCCCAGCAGCACATCGCCTCGCTGGTGCCCAAGATGCGGTCGCTGCGCCAGCCGATCATCGCCGCGGTCAACGGGCCGGCCGCCGGTGGGGGGCTGGCGCTGGCGCTGGCCAGCGACGTGCGCCTGGCGGCCCCGGAGGCCCGGTTCAACGCCGCCTTCGTGCGCATCGGCCTGTCGGGCTGCGACATCGGGGTGAGCTGGCTGCTGCCCCGGCTGATCGGCGCCTCGCGGGCCTTCGAGCTGCTGCTCACCGGGCGCATCGTCGACGCCGCCGAGGCCGACCGCCTCGGGCTCGTGTCGCGGGTGGTCGAGGACCGGCCGGTGCTCGACGCCGCCCTCGACGTCGCCGACGAGATCCTGGCCAACAGCCCCACCGGTGTGTGGATGACCAAGGAGGTCATGTGGAGCCAGCTCGAGGTCGGCAGCCTGCAGGCCGGCATCGACCTCGAGAACCGCACGCAGATCATGACCTCGATGACCGAGGACATGGCCGAGGCGCTGCAGGCGTTCGCGGAGAAGCGGCCACCGCGCTTCGGCGACGGCTGAGACTGTCGCCGTTGACCGCGGCGGGCGCCCTGCGCATACTCGAGCGTCGTGAAGTGATTCACAAGGAAAGGTGCCGTGACCGAGCGCAAGCCGCCCGGCGTGAGCTGGGAGTCGTGGATCGACCGCCAGATCCGGGAGGGGATGGAGCGCGGCGAGTTCGACGCCCTGTCCGGCCACGGCAGGCCGCTGCGCGACGTCGACCGCCCCCGCGACGAGATGTGGTGGGTGAAGGACAAGCTGCGGCGCGAGAAGGTCGGCTTCCTGCCGCCCACCCTGGCCGTGCGCAAGGAGGTCGAGGACGCCCGCGCCGCCATCGCCGCCAGCGCGTCCGAGGCCGAGGTCCGCCGGATCGTCGCCGACATCAACGCCCGGATCGTCGAGGTGAACTCCCGCGTCACCGCAGGGCCGCCCTCGACGCTGGCGCCGCTCGACCCCGAGCGCACCGTCGAGAGGTGGCGCGCCGAGCGCCGGTCGCCGCCGGGCGGCTGACCGCGATCCCCGGACCAGCCGACCGGACCGGGCGGACGGGCGGCCAGCGTGCAACAGTCCGGCGTGCTCGTGCGTGTAGTGGGGGATGAACACCATGCCCGAGGCTGAGACCGCGACCGTCGCCCGGCGCGACGCGTGGGACGCCGACCTCGTGACCGTCTACCGCGAGAGCTACGGCAAGCTCGTGCGGCTGGCCTACCTGCTGACCGGCCACGCCGCCGTGGCGGAGGAGATCGTGCAGGACGCCTTCGTGGCGTCCCATCGCACCTGCGACCGGCTGCACGACCCCTACCCGTACGTGCGGCGGGCGGTCGTGAACCGGTGCCGCTCGTGGGGGCGCCGGCACCAGGTCGAGCGGTCCCACCGTCCCCGCCCGCCCGATCCCGCCGAGCTCGCGGCCGACGAGATGCGCGACGCCCTCGCCGGCCTGACCGACCGGCAGCGCGCCGCGATCGTCCTGCGGTTCTACGAGGACCTGCCCGACGAGCGCATCGCCGAGATCCTCGGCTGCCGCCGCAGCACGGTGCGCAGCTCGATCCGCCGCGGCCTGCAGTCCCTCCGCCGGGTCATCGAACGGTGACCCCCGTGCCCCGTCCCGCCCCCCACCCCCGCCCTGGAGCCGACCCGATGCACCTGCTCGACGACACCGACCACGACGCTCTCGAGGACGGCGTGCGCACGATGCTGCGCCGCCTCGCCGCCGACGTGCACGAGGTGCCTCCCCCCTGGGAGGACCTGATCCGGCGCGACGCCCGCGTCGTCGTCCCGCTCCGCCCCGCCGAACCGGCCGCCCGCATGGGCGGCGGGCGCCCTCGGTGGCACCACCGGCCGCTCACGAGCGTCGCCGCCGCCGCGCTCGTGGCCGCGGCGGTCGGTGGCGCCCTGATCGCCGATCGGGTCGGCGACGGGGGCACCGGCGGGTCCCGCCAGCCGGCGGCCGAGATGATCACCGCCATCTCGCCGGGCGATCCCGCGTTCGACGCCGGTGCCGCCGCCGCGGTGTGGGCGACCGGAGCCGCCGACCCCGTCGACGCTGCCACCGCCTACCTCGCCGCCGCCGGGGTGCCCACCGCGCCGTCGGCCCCGGCGGCGGCGACGGTGACGCTGCGGGCGGACAGCGAGCAGACCGCGCTGGTCGACTGGTCGCTTCCCGGGGTCGCCGGGCCGACCGGCGGCACGGTGCACCTGCGGCGCCTGCCGGCCGACGCCGCCGGCGCGGGCTGGGTGGTGGTCGGAGCGGCCGCGCCGGACGTCGCGCTGTCCGAGGTCACCTACGACGGCGAGCGCCTCTCGTTCCCGGTCGACGGCCCCCCCGACACGGGCGAGCTCGCCGTCAGCCTGTGGGTCGACGGCCGGCCGGTGCCCCTCGCGAGCACCGACGTGCCCGCATCGGGGGTCGCGCTCGACCTGGGGCCGGACGACGTGGCCGTCGTGCGCCTCGCCCACGTGGTCGACGGTGGCGTGCGGGCGCTCACCGAGGTGGCCCTCGCGATGCCCGATGCCGACCCCACCCACCCGTCCGCCGACGTCGCCGCGGCGGTGGCCGCCGGGGGATCGGCCGCCGCCGACGCGGTGACCGGTGCCGCCGGTGCGGACGCGGGCGCCGACGCCGGGGTCGGCGGGACGCTGCCCGGCGACGGGACGCTGCCGGGCGACGGGTCGCTGCCGGATGACCTCGGCGACGTCGACGACCTCACCGATCCGCCGCTGCCGCTGCCGACGGTCCCCGGCGATCCGGGCGACAGCGTGCCGCCCGTGCCGACCTCCCTCCCGCCGGTGCCGCTGCCCTAGCGGAACCGGCCCAGGCCACCACGTGGTAGCTCCGGTCCGGGCGCGGACCCGACGGAACCCCGGCACCCAGCTGACGGTCCACCGCCCGCGGAGCTACCACGTGGGTTCGCCGCCCCGGCCTTCCCGCCACCCGGCCGTATCGCCTCGCCGGGTGGCGGGAAGGCCTGCGGCATGTCCGGCCAACGGGTCACGATCGTGGTTGCGACCCGTGACCGTCGCGACGACCTCGAGCGCACGCTGCCCCGCCACGATGCGTCGGTGATCGTGGTCGACAACGGCTCGACCGACGGCTCGCCGCAGGCGGTGCGTGCCCGTCACCCGGCCGTCGAGCTCGTCGAGCTGGGGCGGAACCACGGCGCCCCCGCCCGCAACGTCGGCGTCGCCCGGGCCGGCACGCCCTACGTCGCGTTCGCCGACGACGATTCGTGGTGGTCGCCCGGCTCGCTCGACCGGGCCGTGGCGGTGCTCGATGCGCACCCCCGGCTGGCGGTGCTGGCGGCCCGCGTGCTCGTCGGCGAGGCCGAGGCGCTCGACCCGGTGTGCGTGGCGATGTCGTCGTCCCCGCTGGGCAGGCGTGCCGACCTGCCGGGCCCCTCCGTCCTCGGCTTCGTCGCCTGTGGGGCGGTCGTGCGTCGTGACGCCTTCCTGGCGGCCGGTGGCTTCGACGACGTGGTCTTCTTCTTCGGCGAAGAGGAGCGGCTCGCGCTCGACCTGACGGCGGCCGGCTGGGGCCTGGCCTACGTCCCCGAGGTGACCGCGCATCACCACCCTTCCCCGGTCCGCGACCTCGCGGGCCGGCAGGCGCTCGCCGTGCGCAACGACCTGCTCGTGGCGTGCCTGCGCCGCCCGTGGTCCGTGGTGGGCCGGCGGGTGGCGGCGGCGCTGCGGGGTGGTCGGGCGGGTCGGGCCGGCCTGCGCGCCGCAGTGGCCCGGCTGCCTCGGGCCCTCGCCCGGCGGCGGCTGCTGCCCCCGACCGTGGAGGCGGCCCGCCGCCGGCTGGAGGCGGCGCCGTGACCGGACACGAGCCGGCCGAATACGTGGCCGAACACGTGCGCCGTGCCCTCACCACCGACCGGCGGGTGCACGAGCAGGGCCTCGACGTGGCGGTGATCGGCGACATGGTCGTCGTCCGGGGCACGGTGGCGACCGCCTCGCTCCGCGACGCCATCGGCGAGGTGGTCGCCGAGCAGGTGCCCGGCGCGCACGTCGTCAACGACGTGGCCGTGGCGCCCGACGCCGCGCCCGGCGCCCCCGAGGACCTGGCGTGACGGCGGCCGTGCGCGTCGCCGCCGTCGGCGACGTCCACGCGGGCGCCGACACCGAGTCGGCCGACCGGCTGCGCCGGGGGTTCGCCCGCCTCGCCGACCGCGCCGACCTGCTGCTGCTGGCCGGGGACCTCACCCGGTGCGGCGACCCGGCCGAGGTCGCGGTGGTGGCCGAGGCGGTGGCCGGTACCGGAGTGCCAGCCGCCGCGGTGCTCGGCAACCACGACCTGCATGCCGGGCGCGAGGCCGAGGTGTCGTCGACCCTGCTCGACGCCGGTGTCGCCGTGCTCGAGGGTGGTGCCTGCGAGGTCGGCGCCGCCGGGGCCCGGGTGGGCGTGGCAGGCGTCAAGGGCTTCGGCGGGGGCTTCGCCGGTGCGTGCGTGAGCGAGTTCGGCGAGCCCGAGACCAAGGCGTTCGCCCGGCACGCGGCCGAGGCCGCGGCGCGGCTGCGGCAGGCGATGGCCGACATCGACGGCGCGGACGTCCGCATCGCCCTCACCCACTACTCGCCGGTCCGCGACACCCTGCGCGGCGAGCCGCCCGAGCTCTATCCCTTCCTCGGCAGCTACCTGCTGGCCGAAGCCATCGACGGGGCGGGGGCGGACCTGGCGGTGCACGGCCATGCGCACCACGGCACCGAGCGGGGCACGACCCCCGGCGGCATCCGGGTGCGCAACGTCGCCCAGCCCGTCATCGGCAGTGCCTACCGGCTCTACGAGCTGCACCCGCGGGCCGGCAGGCCGGAGGCGTCCGCCGCGCCCTAACCCGGTGGGTTCTCGCCCTGCGGTGACCCCTGGGGGCCCGGCGACGGCCGGTCGCGACTGTGGCGCTCGATCCGCTCGGCCTGGTCGCGTGCCGCCTGCTCGGGCTCCTCGTGCTCGCGGTCGGGATCCAGCACCGTCTCGGCGTTCTGCGCCTGCGCGCTGGCCCCCAGCGACGAGGGGCGACCGCCGGACGCCGGACCGGCGTCCGGCTCGGTGCGGGGGTCCGGCTCGTCGTCGCGGGGGTGCTGGTCGTCCATGGTGCGGTCCCTCTTCCGGGCAGGGTCGGCGGCCTGCTACCCGCTCGCCGCGCCGGCAAACGGGCGGCGGGGCGCCACTGCGCCGGCACGGTTCGGTGCCGTGACGGCCGGGTAGGCAGCACGAGCCGGTCCGCGAGGCCCGGCGGATCGTCGGAGACCGCATGTCGCACTACCCGGCCGGGGACGAGCCCACGAGCGAGATGGTGATCAGCGTGGCGGCCGACGCCATCGCGGCTCTCGAGCGCGCGGCGGTGCCCCACCTGCTCATGGGCGGGGCGGGCACCCAGGTCTTCGCCCGCCCGCGCCAGACCGACGACGTCGACCTCTTCGTCCAGCCCGAGGACGCCCGCCCCGCGCTCGAGGCCCTGGCCGGCGCCGGGTTCTCCACCGAGGAGGTCGACCCGTCCTGGCTGTTCAAGGCGTGGCGCGACGGCGTGCTGGTGGACGTGATCTTCCGGTCGTCGGGCGGCATCTACCTCGACCCGGAGATGCTGCGCCGCGGCTGCCGGCGCGACTACCGCGGCGTCGACGCGCTGCTGATGAGCCCGGACGACCTGCTCGTCCTCAAGGCCATGGCCGCCACCGAGGACACGCCGCACCACTGGTACGACGCGCTGGCGATCATCGCCCGCTGCGACCTCGACTGGGACTACGTCACCCGGCGCGCCCGGGTCGGCCCCCGCCGGGTGCTCAGCCTGCTGCTCTACGCCGAGTCGATCGACCTGGCGGTGCCGCACGAGGTCGTCGAGGGCCTGTACGAGGCCGTGCACCGGCCCGGCGCCGCTTCCGGCTGACGGGCGGTCTCAGGAGGGCCGCGAAGCCCGTGGCCGGCCCGCGTCCAGCGACGCGGCCAGTGCCTCGGGATCGGCGACCGTCACGGTCGCCGATGGGTGGCGCAGCGCAGAGGTGGGCAGGATGGCGTGGACCGGCTCGTGGAACGAGACGCAGAGGCCGCGCTCGGTGGTGGTGGCGAACGTGATGCCCCGGTCGGCGAGCGACAGCCGGGGTGGCCCGGCCACCCTCCACCACGAGTACGGCCCGGAGACCGTGACGTCGCTCACGTTGGTGAGGGGGGTGCGCAGCGACCAGTGCCCGAAGCGGACGACGAGGTGGTGGGCGTCGACCTCGACCCAGGCGTTGCCCGGCCCCACCCCGAACAAGCGGGCGAGGCGCTGCATCCGGGGCTCGAACGCGAAGTCGAACCGGGAGGAGCGACCGGCGGGGCGTGATACTGCCACGGACGGGCACTTCCCCGACGCCGGCCGGGGGAAACGCCCGGGCGTGCGATCTGCGGCCCGACGCGCCGGTTCGGGGCCGGGCGTGCGAGGCTAGCGGTGTCAGATCCCGATCCCGTCGGCGGGCGGCAGGCTCGCCCGTCCGGCACGCGCACGTCCACGGAGGCACCATGGCCGAACGGGCTCCCGATCCCACGACCCAGGCCGACGACGAGCCGGACGAGCAGGTGCCGGCGCCCGAGCGCGGTCCGCTGACCGACGACCCCGAGGTGCCCGAGGCCGACGCGCTCGAGCAGTCCGAAGAGGTGGTCCCCCGCCCCGCGGTCGGCCGGCTCCCGGACGACCCCGAGGTGCCCGAGGCCGACGCCTGGGAGCAGTCCCTCGAGGTGCCCTTCGACGACGAGGAACCCGTCTAGCTCTTCCGCCCCGCCGGTCAGGTGCGGCGCTCGTCGGTCGGCAGCCGGTCCGGCCGGTCCT
>DASTFE010000407.1:0-2737 GCA_035708905.1 Acidimicrobiales bacterium
GGCCGAGGCGGTACCCGCCGTGCGGGCCGGCCTCGGCGTCGACCGGGTAGCCCAGGTCGCGCAACCGGGTCACGTCCCGGCGCACGGTGCGGTCGGTGATGCCGAGCCGCTCGGCCAGCTCCGGCGCGGTCCACGACGGGCGCGCCTGCAGCAACGACAGCAGCCGCAGCAGGCGGGCCGACGTCTCGAGCACGGCCGTCATTGTGTCCCACAACCTGGACCGGGCCTGTCCGGGTTCGTGGGTAGGGTCCGGCCCATGACGACTCTCACACCGAGGAGTGGACATGGCACCTCGGCGGGGAAGGCTGAACGCATGGTCGACGTGCCCACCGTGACCCGCAGGCAGGTGCTGGCGCACCGCGTCGTCGCCCAGGGGCTCGACCGGGCCGGTGCCGCCCCGGACGACCTGGCCGGCACCGACCTGGGGTGGCTCGACTCGCCCGCCGGATCGGCCGCCCAGGCGCTGGCCGCCCGGACCCCGGCGACGGCGCCGGCGGAGGTGCCCGGTGACTGGCTGCTGGTGTGGGGCCTGCGCGGTGCACCCCACCGTCACCGGTCGGGCGACCTGTCCGCCCTCGCCCGGGCCGCCTGGCCGGTCGACGACGCCGACGCCGCCGCCCGGATGGGCGGCGCCGCCCCCCAGCTCGCCGAGGCCGGACTGGCGCCGCTCGACGCCCTGCGGGCCACGGCCGAGGCGCTGGCCGGCGTCGTCACCGGGCCGACGGTCAAGGGCGACGCCAGCGCGGCCGTCACACGGGCCGCGCCCGAGGCGTGCAGCGCGTGGTGCCGGTCGTGCGGCGCGGTCCACGTGCAGGACCAACTCATGCGGCTGGCCGCGCTGCCCGCGGGGCTGCGCATCGAGGCGGGCACCAGCCCGCCGGTGCTGGTGCCGATCGACGGCTGGCCGGGGGTGCCCGACCGCCACGAGGGAGGTGGGGCCCTGGTCGACGCCTACCTGCGGTTCCACGGGCCCTCCACGCCCGGCAACGTGGCCGGCTACCTGCAGACCACGCAGCGGTCGGTCACACCCGACTGGCCCGCCGGCCTCGCCGAGGTGCGCGTCGACGGTGTCGGGGCCCGCCCCCGCCGGGCGTGGCTTCCCGAGGACATGCTCGCAGGCCTGCTCGCCGCGCCACCTGCCGACCTGGTGCGCCTGCTGCCCCGGTCGGACCCGTGGCTGCTGGCTCGCGACCGGGAGCTGACCGTGCCGGACAAGGCCCACCGGAAGGTGCTGTGGCCGGCGCTGGGCCACCCCGGTGGCCTGCTCGTCGACGGCGAGATCGCCGGCGCCTGGCGGACGAAGGTGGCGGGCAGCCGGCTCGACATCACCGTCACGCCGTTCGATCGCCTGCCGAGGCGCGTCCGGGCGGCCGTCGAGGACGAGGCCGAGCGGGTCGCCGCCGCCCGCGGGGCCGACGCGGTGCGGGTGCGCTACGGGTCGTGACCGGCACGGGGCCGGCGCAGGACCGGCACACGGCCGGCCCGGGGTCGGGTTCGGAGGACGGCGACGAGAACCTGTTCTACCCTGGTGGCCATGGACCAGCTCGGGCATCCGGTCTTCGACGCCGACAACCACTACTACGAGGCCGTCGACGCGTTCACCCGCCACCTCGACCCGGCGCTCGGCCCCCGGTGCGTCCAGTGGGCGACGATCGACGGCCGGCAGTACCACGTGCTGGGCGGGCGGGTCAGCCGGGCGGTGAGCAACGCCACCTTCGACCCCGTCTCGAAGCCGGGGTGCCTCTACGACTACTTCCGCGGCAATGCCGAGGGGGTCGACCCGCTGGCCCGGCTGCGTGACCACGAGCCGATCCGGCCCGAGTACCGCGACCCGAAGTCCCGCCTCGCCACCCTCGACGAGCAGGGCCTGGCCGGCTGCTGGATGTTCCCGACCCTCGGGATGATCTACGAGGAGCCCCTCCACCACGACCCCGAGGCGGTGTGCCACACCTTCCGGGCCTTCAACCGGTGGCTGCGCGACGACTGGGGCTTCGTGCACGAGGGCCGCATCTTCGCCGCGCCGTACATCACGCTGGCCGACCCGGCGTGGGCCATCGACGAGGTCGAGTGGGCGCTGGGCGAGGGCGCCCGGCTGGTGGTCATGCGCACCGCGGCGCCCACCACCGCGGTCGGGCGGCGCTCGCCGTTCGACCCGATGTTCGACCCGTTCTGGGCCCGGGTCGACGAGGCCGGCATCACCGTCGTGGTCCATGCCGGCGACAGCGGGGTGTCGTCCGAGGGCTACGCCGTCGACGGGTTCGCGGCGACGTTCTCCGGCGGCTTCGCCCCCTCGCTCAAGAACTTCGCCATCGAGCGGGCGGTGCACGACTACCTGCTGTCGATGGTGCTGGCCAAGCAGTTCGACAAGTTCCCCGGCCTGCGGGTGGCATCCGTCGAGAACGGGGCCGAGTTCCTGCCCGACCTGTTCCGCAAGCTGCGCTCGGTCCGCCGCAAGATGCGGGGCTGGTTCACGGAGGACCCCGTCGAGACCTTCCGCCGCCACGTCTGGATCAACCCGTTCTGGGAGGACGACCTGGCCTCGGTGGTCGAGTGGATGGGTGCCGACCGGGTGCTGTTCGGCTCGGACTGGCCCCACATCGAGGCGCTGCCGCAACCCCTCGACTACCTGGCCGACGCCAAGGTGCTCGACCCCGACGCCCGCCGCCTGGTGCTGTTCGACAACGTGACCGAGCTGACGACACCGCGCCCCGCCTGAGCAGGGGGGAGACGAGGAGGT
>DASTFE010000408.1:0-8408 GCA_035708905.1 Acidimicrobiales bacterium
CGCCGAGACGTCGCGCGAGGGCATCGACGAGGTGCTCGCCGGCTGGCCGAAGCCGGGCGAGCAGCCGCCCGGGCCCACCGCGCCCGTGCCGCCGGGCCGGGGTGGCGACCAGCGGATCCCCCGCCCGTTCAACGCCCGCCCCGGGCGCACGGCACCGTGGGCGCACCTGCCGCCCGCCGACCGGCGGCCGACCGTCGCCGACGTGCGGGCGGCACTGGCCGCCGTCGGCCCGCCGCATCCGTCGACGCGCGAGCTGGCCGCGGATCCGCAGCGGCTGGGCCGGCCCTCGGCCGTGCTCGCCCCGCTGTACGACGTCCGTCCCGGCGGCGGCACTGCCGGCACCGACGGCGCGCATGGTGACGGGGGAGCGTTCGTCGTGCTGACCCGACGCACGTGGGGCCTGCGCACCCACCAGGGCGAGGTCAGCTTCCCGGGCGGCCGCGTCGAGCCGGGCGAGTCACCCGTCGACGGTGCCCGGCGCGAGGCGCACGAGGAGATCGGGCTCGACCCGGCCGCCGTCGAGATCATCGGCGAGCTCGACCACCTGGCGACCGTGTCGAGCGAGTCGTTCATCGTGCCCTACGTGGGCGTGCTGCCCGGGCGACCCGAGACCGTGCCCAGCCCGGTCGAGGTCGAGGCCGTGCTGCACGTACCGCTGGCCGAGCTGCTCGATCCCACCGTGTTCCGCGAGGAGGTCTGGACCTTCCCCGGGGGCGTCGACCGGCCCATCACGTTCTTCGAGCTGGTGGGCGACACGGTGTGGGGTGCCACCGCCGCTCTGCTGCGCCAGCTCCTCGGCATCGTGACCGGCACGCTCGGCCGCGGCGACCTCGGCCACCCGTGAGCGGCGTGGCCGCGGCCGGCGCCAGGCTCACCAGCTGCTGTAGTTGGGTGCTTCCTTGGTGATCGTGATGTCGTGGGGGTGCGACTCGCGCAGGCCGGCGTTGGTGATGCGCACGAACCGGGCGTGGGCCTGCATGTCGGCGATCGTGGGCGTGCCGCAGTAGCCCATGGCGGCCCGCAGGCCGCCGACGAGCTGGTAGATCACGTTGGACACCGGGCCCTTGTACGCCACCCGACCCTCGATGCCCTCGGGCACCAGCTTGTCGGCGTCGACGACCTCGCCCTGGAAGTAGCGGTCGCGCGCGTACGAGCGCGACTTGGTCGCACCCATCGACCCCATGGCGCCCATGGAGCCCATGCCCCTGTACTCCTTGAACCGCTCGCCCTGGTGCAGCACGACCTCGCCCGGCGACTCGTCGACCCCGGCGAGCAGGCTGCCGACCATCACGGCGTCGGCGCCCGCGGCGACGGCCTTGGCGATGTCGCCCGAGTACTGGACGCCGCCGTCGGCCACCAGGGTGATGCCGTGGCGGGCGGCGGCGACCGCGCCGTCGTGGATGGCCGTGAGCTGGGGCACGCCCACCCCGGCGACGACGCGGGTCGTGCAGATCGAACCGGGCCCGACACCCACCTTGACGGCGTCGGCACCCACGCCCGCCAGCGCGTCGACCGCCTCGCCGGTGGCGACGTTGCCCGCGATGACCTCGACCTCGAACGCGCCCTTGACCTGCTTGACCACGTCGAGCACGGCCTGGCTGTGGCCGTGGGCGGTGTCGACGACGAGCACGTCGACACCCGCGCCGACCAGCCGCTCGGCCCGGTCGAGGGCGTCGGGCCCGACGCCCACCGCAGCGCCCACCCGTAGCCGGCCCTTCTCGTCCTGGGTCGAATGGGGGTGCTGGGCCTGCTTCTTGATGTCCTTGACGGTGATGAGCCCCCTCAGGAACCCGCTGTCGTCGACGATGGGCAGCTTCTCGATGCGGTGCTTCCAGAGGATGTCCTTGGCCTGCTCGAGCGTGGTGCCGAGCGGGGCCGTGACCAGCGGCGGCCGGCGCATGACCTGGGCGACGGGCTGGTCGACGTCCTCGATGAAGCGGAGGTCGCGGTTGGTGAGCAGCCCGACGAGGTGGCCGGCGGCGTCGGTGATGGGCACCCCCGAGATGTGGTAGCGCTCCATCACCGCCAGCGCGTCGGTGACCAGGGCGTCGGCGGGCAGGGTCACGGGGTCGACGATCATGCCCGACTGGTTGCGCTTGACCTTGTCGACCTCGGCGACCTGGTCGTCGACCGACAGGTTGCGGTGGACGATGCCGATGCCGCCCGCCCGGGCGATGGCGATGGCCAGCCGGGCCTCGGTGACCGTGTCCATCGCCGCGGACACGACGGGGATGGCGAGGCCGATGCGCGGCGTGAGCCGGGTGGCGGTGGAGACCTCGGCCGGCAGCACCGACGACTCGGCCGGCACGAGCAGCACGTCGTCGAACGTCAGGCCCTGCTTGGCGAACTTGGGGGGAAGCCCACCCGCGACGGGCGCGTCGTCGTCAGGACCGTCGAGTCGACCACCGAGAGGACCGTCAGGCGCTGCCATGACGGGAGTCTAGTGGCACCCCTTCGAGCCTCCGCGCACCCCGCGGTCGTGCGTCGGCGGGTCATGCCGGTGCCGCTCGCGGGCGCGGCGGGCGAGGCTCAGCGCCACCACGACGACCCAGACCACCGCGATCGCTGCGGCCAGCCCGGCGCCGTAGCTGCGGGGGAGGAGCGACGGGTTGCGCGGGTCCGCGCCGTACCCCCGCACGAAGGGCCAGCCCACCAGCGCCAGCACGCCCGTGGTGACGAGGCCCGCCCGCACGCTCGGCCACAGGTCGCCGGGGACGAGGCGCCGCCCCAACCAGCCGGCGGCCAGCACCACCGGCACGAGCACGAGGTCGTTGACCACCGCGGCACCGACGATCCAGCGGGCCAGCTCGCCGGGGTGCGTCCGCGAGCCGTCGACGAGCGCGCCCCGCACGCCGAAGGCGATGACCGGCAGGCCCACCGCCAGCCCCACCAGCAACCCCCGTCGCGAGGTGGTGGCCGGCAGGCCGTCGCCGGCGGTCATCGCACCACCAACCGGTGGACCCACTTGGTCTGGGACACGCCCGGGCGGTTCGGCCCCACCAGCCGCGCCGGGTAGCCGTGGTCGATGTGCAGCGGCTCGCCGCCGAGCGCCAGGGCCAGCAGCGTGTCCGCGTCCGCCGTCTGGCCGGGGTTCAGCGTGCTGGACCGGTAGAGGCCCGAGGGCTGCAGCGACTCGACCGTCACCTCTGCCCGCGGTCCGGCGCCGGCCAGCGCCAGCAGGTCGCGCACGGGCACGCCGCGCCAGCGGGCCGACGCGCTCCAGCCCTCCACGCAGGCGATGGGCAGCGTGGCCTCGCGCTGGGGCAGTGCCTGCAGGTCGGACAGTGACAGCGCGACCGGCCGGGCCACCGCACCCTCGATCGCCAGCCGGTAGGCGGGGTCGCGGGCGGGAGCCAGCACCCGGGCGGCCGCAGCCGTCTTGTTGACGGGCAGGCCCTGGGGCCCGACACCCGGCCGCCGCTGGGCGAGCACCGACAGCCGGCCGAGGGGCGACACCGTGCCGCCCGCCGTGGCGACCACGAGGGCAGCGGAGGCCGCAGCGACGCCGCCCAGGAACGCTCGCCGGTCCGCCGGGAGGGGGGAGGCCGGTGCGACCGGATCCGGTGGCGATCCCGAGGCCGCCGAGGCCGGGGACGGGGCCGATCCCGGGTCGGCGCGGCGTGCCGTGCCGCGGCGCAGCGCGTCTCGGGTGGCGGCCGCCTTGGCGCCGACGTGGACGATCAGCGCCCCGATCGTGATCCACGCCGCCCAGAAGTGGGCGCGGGGGAAGAAGAACGACCACGGGTACCAGCGGGCGACGTTCGCCGTGCCCGACAGCAGCAGGAACAGCGCACCACCGACCAGCGGCAGCAGCGCCAGCCGCTCGACGCCGTGGAGCAGCGAGCGCGCCGGCGGCCAGGCGAGCAGGTGGGGGTGGACGACCCACAGCTTGGCCAGCAGCAGCGGGATCGCGGCGGTGCCGGTGATCACGTGCGCCCCCTGCGTGATGCGGTAGAGGCCGGCCGGCCGGGCCGGGTACGTGAACCAGCCGGGCGGGTGCTGGGCCAGGTGCGACCACACGCCGGTGGCGAAGCACACGCCGAAGGCGACGCCGAGCGCGATGCCGAGCCAGGCCGCCGAGCGGGTGTCGTGGAGGTCGCTCGTGTAGCGCCGGCGCAGCGCCGCCAGCCACCTGGGCCCGCTCGCGGGGGAGCCGCCGCTCACGGCCGCACCGCCCGGGCGAACCACCGCTCGGCGCCCCCGTCCACCCCGCCGTCGACGGGACCGGGTCGCAGCCCCGCCCGGACGGCCAGCCCGGCGAACGCGTCCGCGCTCACCCGCGCCCACGGGAACCACGGCCCCGCGCCGCCCGTCGACTCGACCCGGACGGTGAGGGCGCGCGTGGGCGTGCCCGGGGGGTCGACCTCGGCGACGACGACGCCGCCCGGACGGACGAGCGCGCCGGCCCGAGCGAGGAGTGCGACAGGGTCGCCGCCGATGCCGACGTTGCCGTCGAGCAGCAGCACGGTGCCCCAGCGCCGCTCGCCGGGGAGGGGATCGAACACCGATCGCCGCAGTGCCGGCGCCCGCCGGCGGGTGGCCTCGTCGATCGCTGCCGGGCTGGGGTCCACGCCCAGTGCCACCCGCCCGGCGCCGGCCAGGGCGGCGACGATCCGCCCCGGCCCGCAGCCGACGTCGAGCACGGGATCGGGCACGCCGGACAGCAGGGCGGTCTCGACCGCGCCGGGCTCGGTGCGCCAGCGGTCGACGGCCAGGGCGATGCGCTCGCCGGCCGGTGTGACCAGGGCGGTCATCCCGACACCCTCGTGCCCACGGCGCCCGCCGCCCGCCCGGCACCGTCGCTGCCCGGGGCGGCGACCGCGTCCGGGCGACGCTCCGCCCCCGGCCCGCGGGGCGCCAGCCCGCGCACCGCAGCGGCGAAGCGTCCGCCGGGCGCCGCACCGGCGACGGCGAGGGCGTCCGCCCAGGTGTCCACGTCGGTGCGCACCGGCAGCAGGCGGGTGCGCAACCCCAGCGCCCGCAGCCGCCCGCGCTGGTGGGCCCCCGTGTCCGGGCGGCTCATCGGCACGCCGAGGAAGGCACGGGGGTGGGGGCGCCGCAGGCCGATCGCCCACCAGCCCCCGTCGCTCGCCGGGCCGAGCACGGCGTCGGCATCGCCGTCGGCGAGATCGGTCATGGCCGCGTCCAGGTCGGCGGCCGTGACCTGCGGCGTGTCCATGCCCACCAGCACTGCGGCACCGGTCGTGGCCGCCGCCCAGGCCGCGGTGAGGCGCCGGTCGAGGCCGCCGCTCCCCTGGCCGACGACCTCGACGCCCGGCGGGCACCAGGGCCCTGGCCGGCCGTCCAGCGCCAGCACGACGCGGGCGGCGCCCGAGCTGCGGGCGGCGGCGAGCGTGTCGGCCAGCGCGGCGGCGGCCAGCGCGGCGGCCTCGCGGGGCGTGCACGGGGGGCACAGCCGGGTCTTCACCCGGCCGGGCACCGGTTCCTTGGCGACGACGATCAGGTCCACGGGGCCGGTCTACGTCGCGGTCGTGCGGGGGGCGGCCCGGCGGGCGACGTGTTCCCCGCTTCGTAAGGCGGGGCAGGCTTGTTTCGCGTCTCGTAAGCGCCGGACGCTCGCCTGCGCCGTACCCTCGTCCAGGTGACCGAGGCGCCCTCGCGGATCCTGGTGGTCGACGACGACCCCACGGTGTCCGAGGTGGTGGCGCGCTACCTCGAGCGCGACGGCTACGCGGTCGAGACCGTGTCCGACGGGCGCACCGCCCTCGACCGGGCGCTGGCCGAGCCACCCGACCTCGTCGTCCTCGACCTGATGCTGCCGGGCCTCGACGGGCTCGAGGTGTGCCGCCGCCTGCGGGCGCTGGCACCGGTGCCCATCGTCATCCTGACGGCGCGCGGTCAGGAGAGCGACCGCATCGTCGGCCTCGAGCTCGGCGCCGACGACTACGTGGCCAAGCCGTTCTCGACCAAGGAGCTCGTGGCCCGGGTGCGGGCCGTGCTGCGCCGGGCGAAGGGGCCGCTGGCGCCCTCGGGCCCCGACCTGCCCCGGGTGCACACGGACGGCGATCTCGAGGTCGACGTGGCCGCCCGCCAGGCCCGGCTCGGGGGCCGCGTGGTGTCGCTGACCGCCCGCGAGTTCGAGCTGCTGGCCTACCTCGTGCGCCACCCGGGCCGGGCGTTCCGGCGCGAGGAGATCCTCGAGGGCGTCTGGGGCTACCGCTACGGCGACACGTCCACCGTCACCGTCCACGTCCGGCGGTTGCGCGAGAAGATCGAGCCCGACCCGTCCGCACCGGTGCGCATCGCCACCGTGTGGGGCGTGGGCTACCGGTGGGAGGGCGTGGCCCGGGCGGCGCACCGATGAGCGGTCCGCGATCGGCCGCCGGCCGCGTCGCTGCGGTCGTGACCGCGGGGCTGGCCGTCGCCGTCGTCGCCGCCTGGTCGCTGGGCCTGCCCGCGGGCGATGCGCTGGTGCTGGTCGGCATCAGCTTCGGGGTGGCGGTGGTGACCTACCTGGCGGGGCGGGCGGCGGTGGTGCGCTCCCGCAGCCCGGTGGTGGTGGCGCTGATCCCGGTCGTGGCCGTGGCGCTGGGCGCGCTGGCGGCCGCCCGAGCCATGTTCGTGTCGAGCCACGACCTCGCGGCCCTGGTCGTGGTGGTGGCCGGTGCCGGCACGGCGGGAGTGCTCGGCGGGCTGGCCCTGGGGGCAGAGCTCCAGCGGGCCCGCGACCGCGTGGCCGCCATGGCCGAGCGCGAGCGGGCGCTCGATCGCAGCCGGCGCGAGCTGGTGGCGTGGGTGAGCCACGACCTGCGGACCCCGATCGCCGGCATCCGGGCGATGGTCGAGGCTCTCGAGGACGGGGTGGTGACCGAGCCCGGTGACGTCGGCCGCTACCACCGCCAGCTCACCGTCGAGGCCGACCGGCTGGCCCGGCTGGTGGACGACCTGTTCGAGCTGTCCCGCATCGAGGCCGACGCGCTCCAGCTCACCCTCGAGCGGGTGCCCCTCGGCGAGCTCGTCTCCGATGCCGTCGGCTCGGTCGCGGCCGTGGCCGACGCCAAGGGCGTGGCGGTCGAGGGACGGCTCGACGGCATGTCCGACGGGACGGCGCTGGTGGTCGCCGGCTCGGCGCCCGAGCTGGGCCGGGTGGTGCGCAACCTGCTCGACAACGCCATCCGCCACACCCCGGCGGGCGGGACGGTCGAGGTGGCGGTGGGTCGCGACGGCGGCCGGGCCGAGGTGGCGGTGACCGATGGGTGCGGCGGGATCCCCGACGACGACCTCGACCGGGTGTTCGACCTCGCCTACCGGGGCGACAGCGCCCGTACGCCCGGGGCCGCCGGCGGCGCCGGCCTGGGCCTGGCCATCGCCCGCGGCCTGGTCGACGCCCACCACGGCGACATCGCGGTGCACAACGAGCGGGGCGGGTGCCGCTTCACCGTGCGCCTCCCGCTCGCCTGACGCCGGCTGCTCCTACCTTCTCGCCGCGGGATCCGGTGCCCTGGCCCCAGTTCCCTCGGCAGGAACCGAGGACTGGAGTTCTCGCCGCGGGATCCGGTGCCCTGGCCGCAGTTCCCGCGGCAGGAAGTGGGGACACGAGTTCTCGCCGCGGCGGGTGACCTCACGGGGCGACGGTCGCGGGGGCGAACGGCTCGACCGCCCGGAAGCCGAGCACCGTGGCCGCCCGCTCGGGGCTCGCCACCACGTGGCGGACGTCGCCGAGCCGGGCACCCCCGACCACCTTCGGCTCGATGCCCGTGCCCTCGCACACCGCCCGGGCCAGGTCGAGCACCGTGCGGGGATGGCCCGACGCCACGTTCAACGGCCCGTCGACGGGCTCGTCGACGGTGAGCGCCGCCAGGTTGGCCCGGGCCACGTCCACGACGTGGACGAAGTCGCGGGTCTGGCGGCCGTCCTCGAGCACCGTGGGCGGCTCGCCCCGCGCCACTGCCGACCGGAAGATCGCCGCCACCCCGGCGTACGGGGTGTCGCGTGGCATCCGCGGCCCGTAGACGTTGTGGTAGCGCAGGGCCGTCACCGCCACGCCGTGCTCGCGACCGAAGGCCGCGCACAGGTGCTCCTGGTGCACCTTGGTGGCCGCGTACACGTTGCGGGGATCGAGCGGGGCGCCCTCGTCGACGGGCGCCCAGGTCACGGGCGCACCGCACCGGGGGCACGGCGGGTCGAACCGCCCGGCGGCCAGGTCGTCCGGCGTCCGAGGGCCGGGGCGCACGTCACCGTGCCGCAGGCAGCGGTAGCGGCCCTCGCCGTAGACGACCATGCTCGACGCCAGCACGATCCGCCCGGCGAACCCGACCTCGTGCAGCACGCCGAGGCCCGCTGCGGTGCCGACGTCGTTGTCGGCGACGTAGGCACCGATGTCGCCGAAGTCGACGCCCAGGCCCACCCGGGCTGCCTGGTGGCAGATCGCGTCGACCCCGCGCACC
>DASTFE010000409.1:0-7701 GCA_035708905.1 Acidimicrobiales bacterium
GACCGTCAGCTCGGAGGGCCAGAACGTGCGCACCTCGGCCGTCAGCCCGTCGAGGTCCCACTCCTCCGCGTACTCGCTGACGCAGTGCGTCTCGACCAGCGTGCTGACCGCGTCGGGCAGCGCCTCGGCGGTGATGCGGTCGCGCAGGTCGACCTTGTCGAGCACCTGGTCGCGCAGGGCGTAGATCACCTTGCGCTGCTCGTTCATGACCTCGTCGTACTTGAGGACGTTCTTGCGGATCTCGGCGTTGCGCTGCTCGACCGTGGTCTGCGCCCGCTCGATCGCCTTGGAGACCATCTTCGCCTCGAGCGGCACGTCGTCGGGCAGGGTCTTGCCCATCACCCAGTTGACCGCGCCGGTGGCGAACAGGCGCATCAGGTCGTCCTCGAGGCTGAGGTAGAAGCGGCTCTCGCCCGGGTCGCCCTGCCGGCCCGACCGACCCCGCAGCTGGTTGTCGATGCGGCGGGAGTCGTGGCGCTCGGTGCCCAGCACGTAGAGGCCGCCGAGCTCGCGGACCTTGTCGCCCTCGGCCGAGGTCTCGCTCTGGTGCTTGGCGGTCAGCTCGACCAGGCGCTCGCGCGCCTCGTCGCTGTCGGGGTCGAGGCCCTCGGCCCGGACGTCGCGCTTGGCCATGCCCTCGGCGTTGCCGCCGAGGATGATGTCGACGCCGCGGCCGGCCATGTTGGTCGCGACCGTGACCGCGTGGAGCTTGCCGGCCTGGGCGATGATGTCGGCCTCGCGGAAGTGCTGGCCCACCTTGGCGTTGAGCACCTGGTGGCGGATGCCCTGCTTGTCGAGCAGCCGCGACAGCTTCTCGGACTTCTCGACCGAGATGGTGCCCACCAGCACCGGCTGACCGGCCCCGTAGCGCTCGGCGATGTCGTCGACCACCGCCCCGAACTTGGCGTCCTCGGACTTGTAGATGAGGTCGCCCTGGTCGAGCCGGGCCACCGGCTTGTTGGTGGGGATCGGCACGACCTGGAGCATGTAGGTGTTGGCCAGCTCGGCGGCGTCGCTCTGCGCCGTGCCGGTCATGCCGGCCAGCTTGTCGTACATGCGGAAGTAGTTCTGCAGCGTGACCGTGGCCAGCGTCTGGTTCTCTTCCTTGATCTTCACGCCCTCTTTGGCCTCGACCGCCTGGTGCAGTCCCTCGGACCAGCGCCGGCCCTCGAGGATGCGGCCCGTGAACTCGTCGACGATCTTCACCTCGCCGCTGGCGACGACGTAGTCCTTGTCGCGCTTGAAGAGCTCTTTGGCCTTGAGGGCCGCCTGGAGCTGGTGGACCAGGTTCTGGGCGACGCCGTCGTAGAGGTTCTCGATGCCGAGCTGGCGCTCGACCTTCTCGATGCCCTCCTCGGTGGGCGCGACGTTGCGCTTCTCTTCGTCGACCTCGTAGTCCTCCTCGCGGCGCAGGCCCCGGACGATCGAGGCGAACTTGTAGTAGAGCTGGGCGGCGTCGGCGACCTTGCCGGAGATGATCAGCGGGGTGCGGGCCTCGTCGATGAGGATGGAGTCGACCTCGTCGACGATGGCGTACGTGTGCCCCCGCTGCACCTGGCGGTTGCGGCTGGGCGCCATGTTGTCGCGCAGGTAGTCGAAGCCGAACTCGTTGTTGGTGCCGTAGGTGATGTCGGCGGCGTACTGCTCGCGCTTGAACACCGGGTCGTGGTTGCCGGGCACGATCAGGCCCGTCGTGAGCCCCAACCACGTGTGCAGGCGGCCCATCCACTCGCGGTCGCGGGTCGCCAGGTAGTCGTTGACCGTCACCAGGTGCATGCCCTTGCCGGTGAGGCCGTTCAGGTAGGCCGGCAGCGTCGACACGAGCGTCTTGCCCTCGCCGGTCTTCATCTCGGCCACCCAGCCGAAGTGCAGGGCGGCCCCGCCCATCAGCTGCACGTCGTAGTGCCGCTGGCCCAACACCCGGGTGCCGGCCTCGCGCACGACGGCGAAGGCCTCGATGAGCAGGTCGTCCAGCGGCTCGCCGTTGTCGAGCCGCTGGCGGAACTCGCCCGTCTTGGCCCGGAGCGCGTCGTCTGAGAGGGCGTGCATCTCGGGCTCGAGGTCGCCGATGTCGGGCACCAGCGACTGGAGCGCCCGGAGCTTCTTGCCCTCGCCGGCGCGGAGGAAGCGGTCAAGCAGTGCCATGCGGTCGTCGAGTCTACCGGCGGCCCCCGCAGCGCCCGATTCGGCCGGGCTGCGGCGACCCTCAGGCGTCGGTCGCCGCCGGTGCGGCGACCAGGTGGGTCACGGGGAGGTCGAACTCGCGGGTGATGCGGCTGACGGCGTCGAGCCGCAGCCAGCGCGACCGCCCCGGTGGCAGCGTCGACACCAGGATGCCCGCCCACCCGCCGTCGGCGGGCACCCGGCGCAGGGCCATGGCCACCGCGTACACGGGGTTGGCGTCGCCCACCTCGCCGGTGACCTCGGCGCCGATCGCCCGGAAGGCGGCCAGTCCCTCGTCGAGACGGTGGCGGGCGACGCCCTCGACCTCGCCGTCCGACCAGGCGTGGTCGCGCGGGTGCGTGACCGGCACCACCAGGTGGAAGCGGCACTCTCCGCCCTCGCACAGCGAGCGGACGTGGTCGAGGAGGTGCTCCCCGACGAGCGTGCGGTGAGCGACGACCAGGTAGGTGCGCATGGGTGACCGCTCCTCGACGTGAGTCGGGAGGAAGCCTACGACGCGGCGCACCTCCGGGGGAGGGCTCACCCGGCAGCGGCCGCCCGGCGGCGGTCGGCGCCCGGTCAGCGCAGGAGGTCGCAGGTGGCCCGGCGGATAGCCATGTCCGCCACGGCGTCGGCGGAGGGACGCTCGCCGGCCGCCAGGCGGGCGGATGCGGCCTCGACCAGTGCCACGCGGACCCGCGGCAGGGCGTCGATGGTGCGGAGCGCCCGCTCGATCGTCATGGGCGACACGAACATCACGGCCGAGCTGGGCCGACCGGGGCGGCGGTGGCGCGTCGAGGCCCGCGCCCGTCGGCGCCGGACCGTGTCGAGGGCCTGGGAGGCCTGGCTGCGCGTCACCCGCATCACCGCTGGTCATCGACCGGTCGTGGCCGGAACTTGAGCAAAATGTCCGACCTCGCGTGGTACCGCGAGCACGGACGGGGGTGCCGCCGCCTGGCGGGGGGTGCGGGCGGCCGTGAGGCCCACCACCCGGCCCACGTCGAGGACGGCCAGGGCGCGGGCCGCGGCGCCCAGGGTCGAGCCCGTCGTGACCACGTCGTCGACCACGACGACGGGCCGGCCGGCGGCCGCGGCCCGGGAGCCGGCGCGGGCCAGCAGCAACGGCCCCCGGCGCCGGTCGGCCAGCGACCGTCCGGTCTGGGGCGGGCCCGCCCGGCGCCGCAGCAACGGCCGGCACGGCGCGGACCACCGGCGCGCCACCGCCCGCGCCAGCAGCTCGGCCTGGTCGAAGCCCCGCTGCCGCCGTCGCGCCGGCGTGGTGGGCGCCCACGTCACCACCACGCCCGGAGGCGGCACCAGCAGCCCGGCCATGCCGCCGGCCAGCCAGCCCAGCGCCGACCGGTCGCGCCGGTACTTGAGGTTGGTGACGAGCACCCGGCCCAGGCCGTCGTACGCGACCAGCGACCAGCACGCGTCGAGCCCGGGCGGCGGGGTGGCCGCCGGCGCCGGCACCACCCGGACCGCGCACCGCGCGCAGGGTGACGCACCGTTCGCCCCACACCCGGGGCACCGCACCGGTAGCAGCGCACTGAGCAGCACGGTGGGCACCATACGGGTGGGGTGTGACATCCGGGCGACGGCGGCCCGACCGGCCGGTGACGGCGGGGCCACGACTCGGGGGCGGCTGGCCGGTGGCGCGTTTCCGACGGGCGCGCCCGGCGCGTTTCCGAACCACATCTCCCGGAAGTGGACCGTGGCGAGCGTCCGGCCAACCCGTAGCGTGCACCGCCATGCAACTCCTCCGTCCGGTCACAGAGCCCCGGGTGCGGGTGCCGCGCCTCGTGGCCGGCCTCGTCCTGTGCGGGCTCGGCATCGCGTTCATGGTCGCCGCCGACCTGGGACTGGCACCGTGGTCCGTGCTCGACCAGGGGATCTCGCACCGCACCGGCATCCCCATCGGCACGGTGAGCATCATCGTCGGCGCCGTGGTGCTGCTGGCGTGGCTCCCGCTGCGCGAGCGGCCGGGCCTCGGCACGGTGCTCAACGTCGTGCTGATCGGCACCACCATCGACCTGGCGCTGCTCGTGCTCGACACGCCCGGCTCGGCCACCGCCCGCGTCGCCTACCTGGCGGTCGGGGTGGCCCTGTGGGGACCGGGCTCGGGTTTCTACATCGGCGCCAGCCTCGGCCCCGGCCCGCGCGACGGGCTGATGACCGGGCTGGCCGCCCGCGGCGTCGGGTCGATCCGCCTCGTCCGCACGGGCATCGAGCTCACGGCGCTGGCGGCCGGCTGGCTGCTCGGCGGCTCGGTCGGCCTGGGCACGCTGGCGTTCGCCCTCACCATCGGGCCGAACGTGCAGTTCTTCCTGCCCCGCCTGACCGTGCGCGACCGCGGGCGCGACACCGGCTGGGTCACGCCGGCGGTCGAGGGGTGAGCACCAGGCTCCGGTCCGGCGCCGGCTGACCGGCGCCGGACCGCACCGCCGGATCAGTAGCGGTAGTGGTCGGGCTTGTACGGGCCCTCGGCCGGCACGCCGATGTAGTCGGCCTGCTCGGAGGTGAGCTTGGTGAGCTTGACCCCGAGCGACCCGAGGTGCAGGCGGGCGACCTTCTCGTCGAGCTGCTTGGGCAGCACGTACACGCCGAGGGGGTAGTTGTCGGTCTTGCCGAACAGCTCGAGCTGGGCCAGCACCTGGTTGGTGAAGCTCATCGACATGACGAAGCTGGGGTGGCCGGTGGCGCAGCCCAGGTTCAGCAGGCGGCCCTCGGCCAGCACGATGATCGAGTGCCCGTCGGGGAACACGAACTCGTGCACCTGGGGCTTGATCTCGACCTTGCGGACGTCGCTCAGGCGGGCGAGGCCGGCCATGTCGATCTCGTTGTCGAAGTGACCGATGTTGCCGACGATGGCGTTGTGCTTCATCCGGGCCATGTGCTCGGCCGAGATGATGTCCTTGTTGCCGGTGGCCGTGACGAAGATGTCGGCCGTGCCGACCACCGCGTCGAGGGTGTTGACCTCGTAGCCCTCCATCACGGCCTGCAGCGCGCAGATCGGGTCGACCTCGGTGACGATGACCCGGCAGCCCTGGCCGCGCAGCGACTGGGCGCAGCCCTTGCCGACCTCGCCGTAGCCGCAGACGACCGCCACCTTGCCGCCGAGCATGACGTCGGTGGCTCGGTTGATGCCGTCGATCAGGCTGTGGCGGCAGCCGTAGAGGTTGTCGAACTTCGACTTGGTGACCGAGTCGTTGACGTTGATGGCCGGGAACAGCAGCTGGCCGTTCTCGAACATCTGGTACAGGCGGTGCACGCCCGTCGTCGTCTCCTCGGTGACGCCCTTGATGCCGGCCGCGGTCTCGGTCCAGCGCGAGGGCTGCTCGGCGATCGTGCGCTCGAGCAGGTCGACGATGACGTGCCACTCCTCGGGGTCGTCCTCGGTCGCCGCGGGCACGGCGCCGGCCTTCTCGTACTCGGCGCCCTTGTGCACCAGCAGCGTGGCGTCGCCGCCGTCGTCGAGGATCATGTTGGGCCCGCCGCCGTCCGGCCACCGGAGCGCCTGGTCGGTGCACCACCAGTACTCCTCGAGCGTCTCGCCCTTCCAGGCGTAGACCGGCACCCCCTGCGGGGCGTCGAGGGTGCCGTTGGGCCCGACGACGACCGCGGCGGCCGCGTGGTCCTGGGTCGAGAAGATGTTGCACGACACCCAGCGCACGTCCGCGCCGAGCACCGTGAGCGTCTCGATGAGCACCGCCGTCTGGATGGTCATGTGCAGCGAGCCCATGATGCGGGCGCCGGTCAGCGGCTGGGCGTCCGCGTACTCGGCGCGCAGCGCCATGAGGCCGGGCATCTCGACCTCGGCGAGCTCGATCTCCTTGCGGCCCCATCCGGCGAGGGACAGGTCGGCGACCTTGTAGTCGCCGTCGTTGAGGGTGGTCATGGGCTTCTCCCTGATGACGTCAGCGGGGTCCGCCGTGTGGGTGCTACCGCACGGCGTCGTCGTCATCGGGCTGGGTGCATCCAGCACCACCCATGTCAGCCCGAGGCCCGTCGAGCGTAGCGGATGCCCCGCCGCCGGTCGCCGCCCCACGCCGGGCCGGCGCGACGCCGCACCCACTCCATCGGCGTGAGGCAATGACGGTCGCCGGCGACCGCGTGAGGCGATAGCGGTCGGCCCCCGACGGCTATCGCCTCGGGTGCCCCGGAACGACCGTCACTGCCTCGGGGCTCCGAGCCAGCGGAGGACTGGTGGCGCGGGCGTTCGGTGCGCCGAGGATCGCCGGGCACCGCAAAGTGTCACACCGGGCCGATGAGATGTGGCATGACCGCATCCAGCACCCGCGAACGTGACTCCCGGATGGCTCGGCTCGCCGCACGCCAGGCCGGTGCCTTCAGCCGAGCGCAGGCACTCGCACTCGGCTTCACCGACCCGTCGATCAGGCGGCGGCTGCGCGCCGGTGTCTGGGTACGCACCCACCCGGGCGTCTACGGACTCGCCGGGGTGCCGCCCACGTGGCACGGCGAGGTCTGGGCGGCGTTCCTGGCGGTCGGCCCGATGGCCGCCGTCACGCACGAGACGTCGCTGAGGGTCCACGGCAGCGAGCACGTGCCTCCGCGGCCGATCACCCTCACCGTGCCGCACGGCGGGCATCCCCGGGTGCGAGGGGCGTTCGTGCACCAGATCGACGACCTCCACCCGGCGCACGTCGTGACCGTGGACGGCCTGCCGGTCAGCACGGCGGCGCGAGCGATGGTCGAGGTGGCCGCCACGCTGGGCCCACGCCACCTCGGCCGCGTCCTCGACGACCTGGTCTTCGACAAGCGCACCCAGTATCCCGAGGTCGCCGCCCGGCTCGCCGAGGTCGCCCGTCCGGGCAAGCCCGGCGTCGCGAAGCTGGCCGCGATCCTCGACGAGCGGTCGGACGAGGCGGTTCCTGCAGGCAGCGAGCTCGAACGGGCGATGTTCAGCGCCCTGGTCGGCGGCGGCCTGCCGACGCCGCAGCCCCAGATGGCGCTGCCCGGCGTGGGTGCGGTCGAGGGACTGGTCGATGCGGCGTATCCGGAGTGCAGGCTCATCCTCGAAGCCGACGGGCGCCGCTGGCACACTCGGGTGCGCGACCTGGCGCGAGACCACGCCCGCGACAACCAGGCGGCCCGGGCCGGCTGGCAGACCCTCAGGTTCCTCCACGAGGCGATCCGCCACGACCCCGACGGCGTGTGCGCCACCGTGGCCGACGTGCGGGAGGTGCGGTTGCCTCGCCCGACGAGGGCGGACGTGGGCGCGGGGACGGGCAGCGGGCTCGCGGCGCGGGCGTTGATCCCGAGGCGATGACGGTCGCCGACGACCGCGCGAGGCGATAGCGGTCGGCCCCCGACGGCTATCGCCTCGGGCGCACCGGAACGACCGCTATTGCCTCGCGACCCGGCGGCCGGAGATGGACCGACGGCGCCGACCTCGGGTGCCGGAACGACCGCCATCGCCTCGCGACCCGGCGGCCGGCCCGGAAACTCGCTCGGGGTCGGACCAGCACCGAACGTACAGTCGACGACCCGTGCCGCGCCCACTCCCCCACCCCGATG
>DASTFE010000410.1:0-10575 GCA_035708905.1 Acidimicrobiales bacterium
GCGAGCCGGTGGCCGACCGGTCGGCGCTCGAGCGCCGCTGGGCCGAGATCGAGGCCGACCTGGCGGGGCATGCCGTGGCCCGCCCCTCGCACTGGGGCGGGACTCGGGTGGCGCACGAGCGGGTCGAGTTCTGGCAGGGCCGTGAGCGGCGCCTGCACGACCGCCTCGTCTACCACCGCGACCCGGCGGCCCCGACCGGCTGGCGCGTCGAGCGGCTCGCGCCGTGATTGCGTTCCTGCCGCGAGATCCGTGGCCATGGCCCCGGAAACCGCGGCAGGAACGCGGACCGCCGGCACCCGGACGACGGCCGGGCGACGCGAACAGGCTCGGCTCAGCTCGACACGGGCTCGCGGGCGCCGTCGGCGGCGCGGCTGCGGCCCGCTCGCACCGCGGCGGCGACGCCGGCCAGCAGCACGACCACGGCAACCGCGATGCGCACCGCGCCGACCTCGTCGATCCACCGGGTGGCGTCGGCCGACCAGCCGGCCACGACGTCGGTGATGTTCGAGTCGGGCACCTGCCCGGTGCGGCCGAGCCGCACCTCGAGCCAGCCGTAGTACGCCACGTAGGCCCCGGCCAGGGCCACGAGGCCGCCCGCGATGCGCCCGACGTGGGGCTGCACCCGGCGCAGCGAGCGCACGAGCGACGTGCGGGCCAGCGCGATGGCGACGGTGAGCGCCAGCAGCACGGTGGTCATCCCCAGCCCGTAGACCGCGAAGACCAGCACGCCGTCGACGATCGAGTCGTTGGAGATCGTGCCGGCCACGGGGCCGAGGAACAGCGGCAGCGTGCACCCGATCGACGCGACCGCGTACGACACGCCGAACACGAACATCGACCGGACCGTCCGCTCGCGCCCGCCCCGGTCGAGCCGGGGCAGCCGGACCACCAGCTCGAACCCGGACAGCATGGCGATGCCGAGCACGAGCAGGGCCAGGCCGATGACGATCGAGATCCACGGCACGGTCTCGTACACGGGCAGCGACGTCAGCTTCACCGCCGTGCCGGCGACCGCGAAGACGGCGAGGAAACCGGCGGCCACCGCGCACGCCACCCGCACCGCCTGGGCGACGCTGGCCCGGGGCACGTCGGCGTCGCTGCCCTCGAGCCCGAGGAAGTACGACAGGTAGGCGGGCAGCATGGCGAAGCCGCAGGGGTTGACCGTCGCCACCATGCCGAGGGTCAGGTAGTAGGCCCACGCCTGGTCGGGCCCGATCGCGCCGATCACGCCGCCACCCCGAACAGGTCGTCCAGCCGGCCGCGCAGCTCGGCCTCGGTCAGCGGGCCGCTGTGGACGTCGACCACCTCGCCCGACGCGTCGATGAAGACGGTGGTGGGCATGCCGAGGCCGCCGAAGTAGGTGAGCGCGCTGGCGTCGGGGTCGTCGTAGGTGGGATAGGTGACGCCCGTCGTCGCCACGGTGGCCAGCGCCTGCTGGGCGGTGTCGCGGTTGGCCATGCCGATGAAGGTGACCCGGTCGCCCAGCGACCGGTGGACCGCCTCGAAGGCGGGCATCTCGTCGATGCAGGGGACGCACCACGAGGCGAAGAAGTTGACGACGACGGGCGTCGAGCCCAGCAGCTCGCCCAGGGCGCGGTCGTCGCCGTCGTCGAGCGCAGCGAGCCGGACGTCGGCCACCGAGCCGGGCAGCTCGCCCGCCGGGGACAGCTCGTAGCCGGCCACACCATCGTCGTCGCCGGCTGCCGGATCGTCGCCGCCGCCGTCGAGCAGGGCGACCACCCCCAGGGCGGCGGCCAGGGCCAACGCGGTCGCGGCGAGGATCGCCGGCAGGGGGAGGCGGCGCGGTGCCACGGTTGCGACGGTACCGCCGGCACCCGGGCGGGTGGCAATCCGGCCCGCCGTGCGGGAGCACCGCCGCCGCGCGGTGCCCCCGCACCCAGATCGTGTCCCCGGGCAGAGGGCCGACCGTTCTCCGCTTTCGCCGCAGTGCCGGTCGGGGGGACCGGTCGGCGCAGCTAGCGGTGCTTCCGGGCTGCTCGTGCCCCTGGTCAGGCGATGCGGACCACCGCCACCGACTGGAGGTGCTCGGGGATGGGGATGTCGGGGAGCTGGTCCTCGGGCCGGGGCCGCTTGGGCGGCCGGCCCCGCCGCCGCTTGGTGGCGAGGATCTTCCCGTTGAGGAACAGCTGCCCGCCCCACACACCCCACGGCTCGCGCCGCTCGAGCGCACCCTCGAGGCAGGGGATCATGGCCGGGCAGGTGGCGCAGATGTGCTTCGCCCGGGCGATGTCCTGCAGCTCCTCGCTGAAGAACATCCCGGCGAGCTGACCGCTGCCGTCGTTGCAGCGGGCGTGCGCCCACCAGGAGTCCTCGCTGGCGAGGAGCTCGCGTTCTGGCTCGTCGACCTCGCCGTTCCCGTCGGGTCCGGTCAGGTCGATGATCTCGTCGGGTTCGGTTGCGGTGGGGGCGATCATCTGCCCATTCCCCTCATGTCTGTTGTTGCGAGATCTGACGTGTGTCGAGTCGGTTTGTGAGCGGAGAAACAAAAAGCGGAGAAACAAAAAGGCCGCCGGGTGAACCCGACGGCCTTCGGAAGTTGCGCTCGTGCGCCTGATCTGGTCAGGGGAAGCGCTCCAACGGCCGTCGGATGGGTCGATCGGTGCCGAACACCGGGGACACCTGGATGCCGGTCGTCACGTGCCAGGGCTTGGCCACGATCGACGGGAGGTTGCCGGCGGGGGCGAGCTGGGTCGGGCAGGCGTCACCGAGGCGCGCGGCACCGGCGGCGTAGCCACCCATATGCATCGTGCGCGTGCTCATCGGTCCTGGTCCGTCCTCTCTCTGCCCCGTGGGGCATCTGATCGTCGGGTGCGGCGAGGGGGTCGCCTGCCGCAGGGGGACAGCGCACCACGCGGCACGGGGGCAGGTCAATGGATTAAATCGGATCTGGCGCGATTCGTTCGCCGGACGGCAGGAATGCTGTGCCGGTCGCGCAGCCCGGCGGGCCGGAGGGTCAAGCCGAGCGGGGTGCGGCCGGCGTGGCGGTGGCCGGACCGGGTGCCGGTCGGAAGAGGTGCTCGCGGTACCACCGCAGCTCGGCGACGCTCTCGCGGATGTCGTCGAGGGCGCGGTGGTTGGTCGCCTTCTTCGGCGCCGACTCGACGACCGCCGGCGCCCACCGCAGCGCCAACTCCTTGATCGTCGACACGTCCACCGACCGGTAGTGCAGGAAGTTCTCGATGTCCGGCAGGTAAGCGGCGAGGAACCGCCGGTCCGTACCGATCGAGTTGCCGCACAGCGGCACCGACCGGGGGTTGGGCACGTGCTGGCGGATGAAGTCGAGCGTCGCCGCGCCGGCGTCGGCCAGCGTGGTGGTCGACGCCCCGATCGCGGCGAGCAGGCCGCTGCGGGTGTGCATGTCGCGCACCACGTCGCTCATGCCGGCGAGCGCCTCGGGCGGATGGTGGACCACGAGGTCGGGCCCCTCGGCCACGATCTCGAGCTGGTCGTCGGTGACGAGGGTGGCGATCTCGACGATCACGTCGGTCGCCGGCTCGAGGCCGGTCATCTCCAGGTCCATCCAGACGAGCACGCCTGCGAGGCTACGGCGTCGGGCCGCGCGCCGCGCTCCGCGACAATGGCGGGGTGCTGCGCGTCCCGGTCGTCCGGCTCGATGCCGACCTGCCCCTGCCCGACTACGCCCGCGCCGGCGACGCCGGGGCCGACCTGGTGGCGCGCGAGGGTGCGCTGCTGCGCCGCGGCGGCGGCCGCGCCCTGGTGCCCACCGGCGTGGCCCTGGCGCTGCCCGACGGCTACGCCGGGTTCGTGCAGCCCCGCAGCGGCCTCGCGCTGCGCCACGGCGTCACGTGCCTCAACACCCCGGGCCTCATCGACTGCGGCTACCGCGACGAGCTGCGCGTGCTGCTCGTCAACACCGACCCGGACGACGACTACGAGGTCCACCGCGGCGACCGCATCGCCCAGCTCGTGATCCAGCGGGTCGAGCACGCCCGCTTCGAGCCGGTGGCGGCCCTCGACCCGACCGACCGGGGCACCGGCGGGTTCGGTCACACGGGGCGGTGAATCGACCGGTGGCGTGATGATGCGACGAGGTCGCAATAGCATCGTCGTGTGACCCGCGCCTCCGCCCGCCGAACGACCGCGCCGGTCGCTGCCCTCGCCGTCCTGCTGATCGCCGCGTGCGGGGGCGCCGGTTCGTCGGCCGCCGGCGACGGCCGCCTGCAGGTCGCCACCACCGTCGCGCCGATCACCAGCATCGTCGCCGCGGTCGGGGGCGACCTGGTCGACATCGAGGGCATCGTGCCCGAGGGCGCCGACAGCCACACGTTCGAACCGCCGCCCAGCGCGGCCGCGGTGCTGGCCCGTGCGGACGTGCTGTTCGTCAACGGGCTCCAGCTCGAGGAGCCGACCACCGATCTGGCCGAAGCCAACATGGGCGACGACGCCGTCCTCGTGCAGCTCGGCGACGAGACCATCGGGCCGGACGAGTACATGTTCGACTTCTCGTTCCCCGAGGACGCGGGGAAGTCCAACCCCCACCTGTGGACCAACCCCCCGATGGCTGACCGCTACGCCGAGGTGGTGCGGGACACGCTGATCGAGCTCGACCCCGCCAACGCCGCCGGCTACGAGGCCAACCACGCGGCGTTCTCGGCCCGCGTCGACCAGCTCGACGCCGCGGTGCGCGAGGCCACCGCCACGGTGGACCCGTCCGGGCGCAAGCTGCTGACCTACCACGACGCCTACGCCTACTTCGCCGACGAGTACGGCTGGGAGGTGATCGGCGCCATCCAGCCCAGCGACTTCAGCGAGCCGTCGCCCCGCGAGGTGGCCGACCTCATCACCCAGGTGCGCGACGCCGGGGTGCCGGCCATCTTCGGCTCCGAGGTGTTCCCCAGCCCGGTGCTCGAGCGCATCGGCGACGAGGCCGGCGTGCGCTACGTCGACGTGCTGCGCGACGACGACCTGCCCGGCGAGCCCGGCGACGAGGAGCACTCGTGGCTCGGGCTGATGCGCTTCGACTTCATCACGATGGTCGAGGCGCTCGGCGGCGACGCCGCGGCGCTCGAGGCGGTGCCCCTCACCCCGACCGCGCCCGACCAGGCGACGTACCCGCAATGAGCGCCGCCCCGCTGGCCCGGCTCGACCGGGTGACGTGCGCGTACGGGCGGACCGCCGCCGTGCACGACGTGTCGCTGACCGTGCCGGCGGCCGGGTACGTCGGCGTGGTCGGGCCGTCCGGGTCGGGCAAGACCACGGTGCTGCGCGCCCTGCTCGGCACCCTCCGGCCGGTGTCGGGCACGGTCGAGCGGGCGGCGGGCCTGCGGATCGGGTACGTGCCCCAGCGCGAGTCCGTCGACTGGAGCTTCCCGGTCACCGTCGGCGAGGCGGTGCTCATGGCTCGCCCCCGCAGCCCCGGTCGCTGGGTGCCGTGGTCGAGCCGGGCCGAGCGGGCCGAGGTGCAGGCCGTGCTCGACCGGCTGGGCATCGGCGCCCTGGGCGGCCGCCACATCCGCGACCTGTCCGGCGGCCAGCAGCAGCGGGTGTTCATCGCCCGGGCGCTGCTGGGCCGGCCCCAGCTCCTGGTCATGGACGAGCCGACGTCCGGCGTCGACGTCCGCACGCGGCACGATCTGCTGCACCTGCTCGGCGACCTGCACGCCGGCGGCCTGGCCATCGTCCTCACCACGCACGACCTCAACGGGCTGGCCGCCCACCTGCCGTGGCTGGTCTGCCTGCGGGGCCGGGTCGTGGCCGAGGGGGCGCCCCTCGACGTGCTCACGCCGGCGGTGCTGGAGGAGACCTACGGCGCCCCCATGGACGTGCTGGTGCACGGGGGCATGCCGGTCGTGGTCGACCGGGCCCACGCCGCGGCGGTCGTCCCCGGAGGACGCTGACCGTGCAGGCGATCTGGGAGCCCCTCGAGTTCGAGTTCTTCCGCCACGGCCTGCTGGTGGCCACGGTGGCCGGTGGGCTGTGCGGCCTGCTCGGCACGTACGTCGTGCTGCGGCGCATGAGCTACCTCGGGCACGGGCTCTCGCACGCCGTGTTCGGCGGCGCGGCGGCGGCCGCGGTGATCGGCGTCGACTTCTTCCTCGGCGCCGGCCTGTGGGGCGTCGCGGCCGCCCTGGCGATCGGGCGGGTGGCGCGCCGGCGGATCATCGGCAGCGACGCCGCCATCGGCGTGATCACCACCGCCAGCTTCGCCTTCGGCCTCGCGCTCTTCGGCCTGTACGGCCGGGCCCGCCGCAGCACCGACGCCCTGCTCTTCGGCAGCGTGCTCGGGGTCGACGAGGTCGACATCGCGGTCGTGGTCGGGGTCACGCTGGCCACAGCGGCCGTGGTCTTCGCCGGCTACCGGTCGCTGCTGTTCGCCACCTTCGATCCCGAGGTCGCCGACGTGTCGGGCCTGCGGGTCGGCCGGCTGGACGCCCTGCTCATGGTGGTGCTGGCCGTGGTCATCCTCGCCACCATCCAGGTGCTCGGGGTGGTGCTGGTCGCCGCCGCGCTCGTCATCCCCGCCACCGTGGCGCGCATGCTCACCAACAGCTTCGCCCGCATGCTGTGGCTCTCGACCGCCATCGGTGCCGCCTGCGGGTTCGCCGGCATGCTGGCCAGCTACCACCTCGACATCGCGTCGGGGGCGGCGATCGTGCTCGCGGGCGCAGCCGTGTTCGCCGTCGTGTTCGCCGCGACCGGCAGCCGGGGCCTGCACCGCATCGGGGGCCGCCGCGGCGACGTCGCCGCGTAGCGCCGGTCCCCGCGGCGTCACTCGTCGTCGTCGGTCTCGGACAGCCGCTTGTGCAGGACGAAGCGCCGCCCGCCGTCGAGCACGTGCCACCGGTCGACGGCCGCGTCCAGCACCGCCCCGGCGATCGGCGGCACCGGCGCCCGGTCGGCGGCGCTGCCGGGACCGGTCAGGCCGAGGTCGACCCGCAGCCCGTCCTGCTCGACCGCGAACGTGAGCGTCAGCGTGCCGTCGCCGTCGGGCTCGGGCGCCAGGATGGCTGCGGCCTCACCCACCGCGAGCTGGACCTGCTCGACGTCGTGGTAGCTGAAGCCGGCACGCGTGGCCAGGCCGGCGGCACCGGCCCGGGCGATGCGGACCGCGGCTGCGGCGGCGGGCAGCGTCAGGCGCACGGTGTCGGTCGAGGTGGTGTCCACGCCGCGGCGGAGCGTAGTGGTCGACCCGGGCGCCCACCCATGTCACCGCGTCGCCGGCGGGCGCACGACCGCCGCCGCGTCGACATCCGTCCGCTCGCCCAGGTAGACCGGGTGGCGGAGCCGCCCGTCGACCGTCCACTCGCCGTAGGCGATCTCGACCACCACCTCCGGCCGCACCCAGTGCGCGCCCCGGGCCTGCAGGGCCGGGGGTGGCGGGTCGAACGGGCAGGTGTCGGAGGCCAGCGGGGCGAGGCGGGCCGCCATGCGGTCGAGCTCGCCGCCCGTGAAGCCCGATCCCACCCGGCCGGCGTAGCGCAGCCGCTCGTCGCCCCGCACCTCGTGGAAGCCGACGAGCAGCGAGCCCAGCCGACCCTCGCGGTTGCCCATGCCGCCGCTCCAGCCGCCCACGACCAGCTCGTCGTGGCGCCGCACCTTGACCTTCACCCAGCCGCGGCTGCGGGCGCCGGGCAGGTAGGCGGCGTCGGTGCGCTTGGCGACCACCCCTTCGAGCCCCCGCCGGTCGGCGGCCGCGAGCAGGCTCTCGCCGTCGTCGTACACCGGGGCCAGGTCGACGCCGGGCGGCAGGTCGTCGGCCAGCTGCTCGAGCAGCCGCCGCCGCTCGTGCCACGGCCGGGCCGTCAGGTCGTGGCCCCCGAGCCGCAGGAGGTCGAACACGACGTAGCCGACCGGCGTGTCGGCTGCCCGGCGCCGCGCCTCGGCGGCGGAGGCCACGTGCATGCGCTGCTGGAGGCGGGCGAAGCTGGGCCGCCCGGCGGCGTCGAGCGCCACGATCTCGCCGTCGAGCAGGGCGTCGAGCGGCGCCAGCGCACCGGCCAGCGCCGCCAGCTCGGGGAACGCCGGGGTCACGTCCCGCCCGTTGGCGCTCCACGCCTGCGCGCCGGCGGGCGTCACGTCGGCGAGCACCCGCATGCCGTCCCACTTGATCTCGTACACCCACCCGTCGCCGGTGGGCAGCGGACCGCTCACGGCCTTCATGGGCAGGGGAGCCACGGCCGGAGCCTAGGGGCACGATCGCCCACGATCGGCGGTCGGTGCGGGTGCGCGGCGCGCGAAGTCCAGGTGACGCACCCTCCGGCCGCTAGCGTCCTAGCCTTCGGCGGACTCTCTCAGCACCCAGAGGAGACATACCGATGTCCCAGGTCAGTCCCGGCTGGTATCCGGATCCGTCCGGACGCTTCGCCCAGCGCTACCACGACGGCACGCGGTGGACCGAGCACGTGGCCGATGCCGGCGGTCAGCGCAGCACAGACAGCCCCGAGGGCCAGGCGGCACCGGCCGCTCCGGCCGCGAACCCCTACGAGCAGCAGGCCGGTGGCCAGAGCTGGGGCGACCAGGGCGCCCAGGCCGGCTACGGCCAGCAGCAGGGCTACGGCCAGCAGCAGGGGTACGGCCAGCAGGCGGGCTACGGCCAGCAGCAGGCCGGCTCCGGGCAACCGTCGAGCGGTCAGGGCTGGCCGGCGGCGGGCGGCCAGTCGTCCAGCGGCCAGGGTTGGCCCGCGGCGGGGGGCCAGCAGTCGAGCGGCCAGGGTTGGCCCGCCGGTGGCGGGCAACCCGGCTACGGCTACGGCCAGGCGGGCTACGGCCGACAGGGCGCGGCCGCGGGCGCTGGCATCACGCCGACCATCGGCCTCGTCGTCGGTGGCATCGGCGGCCTGCTCGTGCTGTTGTCGCTGTTCCTCATCGACTTCCTCGAGATCAGCGCCGGTGGCTTCAGCGACACGGTGTCGCTCGGCGACGCCAACGGCGAGGGCGTCCCGGCGCAGCTCGACCTCTACTCCAGCGTGGGCCGCATCCTCGGTCTGCTGGTCGTCGTGGCCGCCGTCCTGGCCATCGTGAAGCCGCCCCAGATCCCGCAGCTCGCCTCGATCCCCAACCTGGCGATCATCGCGGCCGCGGTGTGCGCGGTGATGGCGCTGTGGCACGTGCTGGCGATGTTCGCCAAGCCCGACGCCCCCGGCGGGTTCGACCTGGCCGTCAGCTCGTCGCCGGCGATCGGCGCGTGGATCGGTCTGGTCGGCTGGGCCGGCCTGATCGCCGGGCAGTTCCTGAAGCAGCCGATCGGCGGCGCGAGGTCCTGACCGCACGCCGGCTGCACCGCGGCGCCCCGCCCGGCCGAGCGCCGGCGGGGCCCGCGTCGCGCTCGGGCGCCTGCGGGCGACCCGGCACCGGTGCGCCGCCCGGCGACCTCCGGCTACGGTTTCTGACAGTTCGTCAGAGATCGGTCGCGGCGCCCGACAGCGAGGGGGAATCGTGGGCTCCACCCAGTTCAACCTGCCCGACGTCTTCGACACGGTGGCCGGCGTCCACCCCGAGCGGAACTGCCTGGTCTGGGGCGACACCCGCCTGACGTTCGCCCAGATGGCCGACCGTAGCAGCCGGCTCGCCGCCTACCTGCGGTCGCAGGGTCTGGGCGCCCACCGCGAGCGCGACGGCCTGGCCGGCCACGAGTCGGGCCAGGACCACCTCGGCATCTACCTCTACAACGGCAACGAGTACCTCGAGGCCATGCTCGGCGGGTTCCGCGCCCGTGTGGCGCCGTTCAACGTGAACTACCGCTACGTGGCCGACGAGCTGCTGTACCTGCTCGACAACGCCGCGTGCCGGGCGCTCGTCTACCACGCGGCCTTCGCGCCCACGCTGGCCGAGGTGCGCGACCGCCTGCCCCGCCTCGAGGTGCTGATCCAGGTGCCGGACGAATCCGGCAACGACCTGCTGCCCGGCGCCGTCGACTACGAGGCCGCGCTGGCCGCCGGCCAGCCCGACCTCGACGTGCAGCCGTCGCCCGACGACCTGTACATCCTCTACACCGGCGGCACGACGGGCATGCCCAAGGGCGTGCTCTGGCGCCAGCACGACATCTTCATGTCGGCCATGGGCGGCCGGAACATCCTCACGCAGGAGGCGGTCGACAGCTACGACGACGTCGCCGCCCAGGCCCGGGCCTTCGACCAGCCGCTCAAGTTCCTGGTGCTGCCGCCGCTCATGCACGGCGCGGCCCAGTGGGTGGCGTTCATCGCCTGGAACAACGGCCACACGATCGTGCTCCCGCCCGACACCAAGCGGCTCGACGCCGCGCAGACGTGGCGCACCGTCGAGGCCGAGGGGTGCACGACCCTCACCGTGGTGGGCGACGCCATCGCCCGCCCGCTGGTGGAGGAGCTCGAGTCGGGCGACTACGACACCAGCTCGCTCATGAGCGTGGGCAACGGCGGGGCACCGCTGACCCCCACGATCAAGCAGCGGCTGCTTGCCCAGCTGCCCAACATCCTGCTGACCGACTCGGTCGGATCGTCCGAGACCGGCGCGCAGATGAGCCACCTGTCCAGCGCGGGCGGCGAGGTGTCGACCGGGCGGTACACGCCGATGGCCGGCACCGTGGTGGTCAGCGAGGACCTCGACCGGGTGGTC
>DASTFE010000411.1:0-13218 GCA_035708905.1 Acidimicrobiales bacterium
TCAGCCGGCCGGCGAACACCAGCAGCAGGAACACCGGCACGAACACGGCGATGCCCATCACCGTGATGTCGAGCGCGCCGGCGCCGCCATCGCCGCGGCGCCGCCACCGGGCGCGGGCGGCGGCGGTCATCCGACCACCCGCTCGACCGGGGCCGTGATCGTCACCGCTATGGGTGGGTCGAGGAACCCGACGATCGACACCGCGCGGCCCGTGACCGTGGCCGTGACCCGCTCGCTGGTGCGCTCGACCGAGACGGCGGGGGTGTCGAGGCCGCGCACCTGGTCGAGGTAGGCCATGGCCGTCGCCTCGCCCGCGCCTTCCGAGCCCGACTCGACGCGGGCCGCGTCGATCGCGTGCTGGGCGGCCGACGCCGCCACCTCGCGGGCGTGGAACCAGAGCCCGAACTGCATCGTGACGAACAGCAGGAGGACGACCATCGTGAAGATGACGGTGTTCGCCGCCACCTCGCCCCGGTCGTCCCGCCGGCATCGCCGCGACGCAGTCGGCCCCATCCGGTCAGAACCCGAAGTTGAACCGGCCCGCCGCGCCCTCGACCGCCACCTTGACGATGCCGGCGACGCTCACGGCGATCACCAGCATCAGGCCTGCCCAGGCCACGTTGCTGTTGAGCTCGCCCCGGTCGTCGACCGATGCGGCACGGAGCCGGGCGGCGACGACGTGGACAGCGGTCATGAAGCGGTGCTGGAGGTGGTGCATGGTGTCCTCGCTGCTCGAAGGGTCAGGACGCGGGGTCAGAACGCGGAGAGGAGAGCGGACAGGGCGGGGTACATCAGGAACACGAGGAAGCCGCCGGCGATGGCGACCGCGGGCAGGCCCATCTGCGTGGTGGCGCGCTGCGTGGCCTGCTCGGCGTCGGCGCTGATGCGGTTGCTGATCGTGCGGGCCTTGGTGGCGATGGTCTCGCGCACGGCGGCACCGTCCTCGCCGGCCATGGCGATGGTCGAGGCCAGCTGCGAGAGGTCGGCGATCTCGAGCTCGGCACCCAGGCGGCGGAGCGACTCCCACGGCGCGTCGCCGCGCGCGTGCCCGGCGTGGAGGGCGGCGCGCAGCTCGGTGAAGGCCCAGCCCTCGCCGGCGGATGCGGCCGTGGTCAGCGCCTGCTCGACGCCCCGCCCGGCCGCCAGCGTCATGGCGGTGACGTGGCAGTAGGCGATGAGCGCGTGCAGGAAGCTGGCCCGGCGGGCCCGGGCGCGGTCGCGCAGCGTGAGCCAGGGCAGCACCGCCCCCACGCCCACACCCACGAGCGACAGCCCGCCCGCCAGCGATACGGGGAAGTCGGCGCCCCCGATCCACACCACCGTGCCCAGCCAGGGGCCGAGCAGGAACCCGAACAGCACGTACACGGCGGTCTCGCCGGCGTAGTCCTCGGCGCGGCGGCCGGCGACCCGCAGGTCGGACCGGGCCCGCTCGATGACGCGCCCGAGCGGGGGGACGTGGCGCAGCGCGACGGCGCCGAGCCGGTTGTCCCAGCTCATCTCGCCGCCGGCCGGGAGCGACGACCGCGGGCGGGGCTCGAACCGGGCGAGCGCCACGGTCAGCGGCTCGGGCCGCGGCCGCAGGCCGCTGGCCACCACCCACACGCCCAGGCCGCACAGGGCGCCCGCGAACGCGGCGTAGCCGATCACGTGCGCCCCCTCCCCACCAGGAACCGCTCGAGCGGCTTGGGCCGGGCGAGCCGGGCCATCGCCCCGAACCCGACCAGCCACAGCCCGGCCACGGCGCAGAGCACGAGCTGGCCGACGAGGCTGCGGTAGGGGGCCAGGTAGTCCTGCCCGACGAGCACCAGCAGCACGACCACCATCGCGGAGATGGCGGCGATCTGGTTCATCTCCGAGCGGGGTCGGGCGCGCGCCACCTCCTGGCGCCGCAGCATGCGCGCCTCCTCGCGGGCGGCGTCGGCCAGGTCGTCGAGCACGGCCCGGACCTGGCGCGCCCCGCTGCGGGCGGCGATGTCGAGCGAGGTGACGATCAGGTCGCCGATGCGGTGGTCGAGCTCGTCGGCGAGGTCGGGCAGGGCGTCGGGCAGGTCCTGCCAGGCGAGCCGGTGCGCGAACCGCATCACCGTGGGGCGGATGAGGGCAGGCGCGGTCGATGCCGTCGAGGTGACGATGCCCTCGATGCCCCGGGGCGTGCCGACGCCGTCGCGCAGCATCTCGGCCCAGGCGGCCATGGCGTCGATGCGGTCGATCTCGCGCGCCGGGCTGGGGCGCGACTGTCGTCCGGCGACCACGTAGGCGGCGGCGCCGGCGCCGATGGCCGCCACCGGCCACCGGGTGAGCACCAGGGCACCCAGCGCGACGCCGACCGCCACGCCCGCCCGCCCGGCGACCAGGTCGCGCCGACGGCGGCGCTCGCGGGCCCGACGCGGCTCGACCGGCACCCGCCGCAGGCCGCCCGCGACCAGCGCCACCCCCGCGGCGACGAGCAGCCCGGCGGCGGCGGCGAGCACGTTCACCACACCGCTCCGAGCCGGGCGTCGTAGCCGTGGTCGGCCAGCTCCTCGACCAGCTGGGCCGGCATCGGCGCCATCTGGTTGCGCACGGCGGCGCGGTCGGGCCCCGGCACGTACCACTGGTCGACCACCACGTGCTGCGCCTGGGGGTCGTACTCGCGCACGTAGGTGATCTCGGAGACGACCCGCCGGCCCCCCGGGGCGGCGTCGAGGTAGACGACGAGGTCGAGGGCGTCCGCGGCGGTGTCCATGACGAACGCGGGCGTCACGTTGGGGTTGCCGAGCTGGGCGTAGTGCACCATCCGGCTGAACACCCGGTACGAGTCCTTGGCGTGCATGGTGCACAGCGCGCCGGCGATGCCCTGGCCGACGGCCTCGAGCATCACCATGACCTCGTCGCCCAGCACCTCGCCGACGACGATGCGGTCGGGGTTGTGGCGCTTGATGGCCAGCGCCAGGTCGGCGAGCGTGACCGCGCCCGCGCCCTCCATGTTGGCGGGGCGGGCGACCCAGCTGAGCACCTGGTTGTGGCGGCCGGCGTCGGCGTCGAGCTGCAGCTCGGGCTCCTGCTCGAGCACCATGATCCGCTCGGCCGGGTCGCACTCGTGCAGCAGGGCACGCATCAAGGTGGTCTTGCCCCGTCCCTGGCCACCGGCGATGAGGATCGTCTTGCGGGCCCGCACGGCGGCCGCCAGCAGGCTGGCCACGTCGTCGTCGTACATGGCTCGGGCCACCAGGTCCTTCTGGGTGGCGTCGGCCAGCGGGTGGCGGCGGATCGACACGTAGGGCCGGCTGGTCACCCAGGCGGCCGCGGCGAGGCGTGAGCCGTCGGAGAGCTGCAGGTTGAGCAGCGGGTTCGACGCGTTGAACTCCTTCTCGTGGTCGCCGACCAGCTCGCCCGAGCCCACGGCGTCGCCCGCGCCGAGCCGGCCGGCGCGCCGGGCCAGGCCCTGGATCAGGCCCACGAGCTGCGCGTCGCTGCTGACCAGCGGCGGCACGAGGATCTCGTCGCCCGTGGTGGTGCGCAGGCGGACGTCGTCGCAGCCGTTGATGAAGATGTCGGTGACCTCGTCGCGGGCCAGGTACTCGTCGAGACCGGGCAGTGCCGAGAACACCGACGCCAGCACGGCGTCGGCCACCTCGGCCTCGTCTTCGGGGGTGAGGGGCGTCTCGCCCCGCTGCGATTGCGTGCGCCAGTGCTCGGTGAGGCGGCGGCGCACCTCGGCCTCGGCCATCATCCGCCGGTCGACGTCGTCGAGGGGGGCCAGGCCCTCGCGCTCGCGCCGGTCGACCTCGTCGCCGATCAGCAGCGAGACCTGGCGGCGCAGCCGCGAGACCAGCTCGTGGTGGTCGTTCACGACGAGCGGCCTCCCTTCTCGGCGGCGTGGCCCACCGGCGGGGGCGGCGGGGGCGGGGGCGGCGGCCGGAACGGCGCCACAACCGGCGCCTCACCCGTCACCGGTGCCGGCGGGACCGGCGGCACCACCGCCGACACAGCCGGCACCTCACCCGTCACCGGCACCGGCGGGACCGGCGGCACCACCGCCGACACAGCCGGCACCTCACCCGTCACCGGTGCCGGCGGGACCGGAGGGACGGCGACGTGGCGAGCCGGCACCTGGGCCTCGACGCCCGCCAGCGTGCGAGCCGCCGACCTCACCAGCTGCGACCGCACGCCCGCCGGCTCGGCCCCCTTGGCCCACAGCGACGCGGCGCCGCGCCGGTCCCACGACACGGCCCCCGCCAGCGGCAGGTCGAGGGCCGCCGCCACCGCGTCGGGGGCGTAGGGGCGCTGGCCGACGACGACGGCCGCCACCGGGCTGCGGGCGGTGCTGCGCACCATCGCCACCGCGTGACGGGCGTGCTCGACGCTGACGGCGGTGGCCCGCACGACCAGGCAGACCACGTCGTGGCCGCGGATGCGGCCGGCGGTCTGCTGGCCCGGATCCCACCGGCCGGCGTCGACGACCACCGTGCCCTCGAAGCCCTGGAACGCCCGGGCCCACGTCTCGCCGATCGACGCCACCACCGCACCGGCTTCGTGCGGCCCCGCGGGCGCGACCAGGCCCGGCACCCGGGGCAGCACGTCGACCGCCTGGTCGGCGAGGACCCGGCCCGGGTGACGGGCGTGCCGCAGCTCGCCGGCGGCGTAGATCAGGTTGGGCTCGCCCACCGGCTCGGCGGCCAGCAGCCGCAGATCGCCGCCCGAGGGATCGAGCTCGACCAGCAGCGTGCGCCGCCCGCCGACCAGCGACGCCGCCGCCATGGCGGCGGCCACGGTGGTCACCCCCGGCGACCCCTTGACCGACAGCAGGGCGACGACGGTCATCTAGCCCCCGTCCTCGAGCGTCGCCACGGCGATGCGCTCGTCCGCCGCCCCCGACATCACGATCGCGGCCGACTGGATGGGCACGACGAGCGACACCTCGCGGGCGCCGGTGTTCTCGAGGGGGTCGCCGATGTCGCGCAGCCATCCGAGCACCTCGGTGGCCTCGGCCGACGGGCCGTCGCCCGCGCCGGGCCGGACGACCACGAGCACGGGCGTGCCGGGCGGCACGTCGCCGCGCGGCGCGGCAGCAGCCCCGAGCCGGGCGCCGACCACCACCTCGTCCTGGGTGACCAGCCGCTCGCCCTCGTCGAGGAGCTGATCGCGCGACGGCAACGTGCCCGCGGGCAGGTCGGAGCCGGCCAGCAGACCCACCACCTCGTCGAGGTCGCCCGCCGGGATCGTGCGCACCCCCGGATCCGCGGCGACCCGCACCACGGTGAGGTGGTCGCGCTCGAGGCGCTGGCCCCGCTCGACGTCGCTGGCCATGGCCAGCGTCTCTTCGCGGCCGCCGGCGGTCGCCACCAGGATCATCGCCACCCAGGCGCCCAGCAGCGCCAGCACCGCGCCCGCGGCCACCCGGCCCCACCGGCGCCGGGTCGGCAGGCCGCTCGGCGACGCCGGCACCGGCACCGCCCGGCGCGACCCGGTGATCGGGGGCAACGTGCCCGTTCCCGTGCCATTGGTCATCGTCGGGCCTGCCTCATCCTGCGCTCTCCACGACGGTCTGCACCTCGTCGACGGCCCGTGGCAGCGGCGTCGACTTCACGACGTCCGGCAGGGCGCCGTCGCCGCTCGGTGACGTGTACGTCAACCCCCACGTGACGCTGACCACGCCGGGCCACTCGGCCGGCCGCCCCCACACGCCCGTGCGCGTGCGGTAGGCGTGGGCGCAGGCGGGCGGGGCCGCCTGGTCGTCGACGTCACCCCCGGCCGGGTCGAACACCGTGCCCGCACCCGCGCACGCCACCGGGTCGGACCCGGGCTCGCCGGGCCACCACGACAGCGCGGGCTCGGCCGTGACCTCGATGCAGAAGCTCGGGTAGTTGGGGTCGCACTCGCTGTCGGTGACCGTGCCGGTCCAGTTGTCGACGGCCACGAACGACGGGAACCCGAGGATGGCCGCCACGCCGCCCGCCGGGCTGGTCGACACCGCGGGCACCGGCAGGTCGCCCTCGAGGCGCACCCGGGCCCGCCCGGCCAGCTGTGCCGCCGTCATCTGCGGCGGCGCCTCGGGCTCGCCCGGCTGCCACCACCACACCCGCCCGACGGGCTCGTCCTCGCACTGGGTGTACATCAGCACCGCCTCGGGCGAGGGCCGGGGCCCGGGGTCGTTGGGCAGGCCGGCGCCGTAGTCGCCACCGGCCACCGCGGCAGCGAACGGCTGGGTCGTGCACCGGCGGCCGGGGTCGCCGGTGCCGGGGCCGCCGACGCCGGGACCCGTGCCCGGATCGCCGCCGGGGTCGAACGGTGCCTCGTCGCCGAGGCAGTAGTCGAACCCCGGGCAGACCTGCACCGGCGGGTCGTCCGCGGGCTGCGCCGACGCGACCGGCGCGTGCCCGCCCGCCCACGCCGGTGACGTGGCGGCGGCCACCAGGGCCAGCGCGAGCCGCCACCGGGTCATCGCTCGGACTCCCCGAAGCCCTCGGGCAGCTCGGCGTTCGCCGGGGTGACCGAGCGGCAGTAGCCCGGCCGGGCGGTGCCCGGGACGATGGCGAGCCGCTGCGGGCTGTCGTCGGTGAACCCGCGGAACCGCCAGACCCCGTCGACCCGGTGGGCCTCGCCGCCGGTGAGGATGAGCTCGGCGAAGTGGTCGACGACCTGACCGGTGGCGTCGACGACCTCGGTGTCGACCATCGAGCAGGTGCGGAAGCGCAGCGTGTCGTCGTCGGGCGGGGCCTCCCAGTCGAAGATGGCCACCTCGCGGTCGAGGCCCGACGCCGCGGCCCGATGGCGGCGCCCGAGGTCGGCCAGCTCGCGGAGCTGCGCCGCGATGCCGTCGGGGACGGGCGAGCCGTCGACGTAGATCTCGCGCAGGCGGTCGAGGTCGTCGCCGCCGGGCGCGACGGCTGCCGCCGGGTCGCGGAACAGCCGGTCGGCGAGGGCCGTGGCCTCGGCGACCAGGTCGTCGACGACGGCCCTGGCGGCATCGTCCGACGCCGGTGGCTGCGTCGTCGTGGTGGTCGCCTCGTTCATCGGCCCTCCCCGGCCCTGACCGGTCGCTCCGTCAGCCGAGCAGGCCGCCGCGGGCAGCGTGAGCGAGGCCGCCGTGGCCATCGCGGCCACCCACCGCCGGGGCCTCACCGGGGTCGACACCAGTTCCCGTGACCACACGGCGGAACACCATGATGAGGGACACATCGAGCGGCGGTGTCGTCACGGAGGGCGGCGTGACGGCTCGGCATGATCCAGCAACTCCCCAGGTGGTGTCTCCCGTGCGTTCGGTGGCGGAGTACGCATCGTACTCACATGCCAACCCCGCGTAGAAGAGGCGCCGGGCAGGACGGCAAACCCCAACCTCCGTTCAGGCTCCGTTCATGCGGACGCGCCGGGCGCTCGTCGCGGCGCGGCGCAGCGTGGCGATGGCCGCGGCGAGCTCGTGCGGGGTGGCGCCCGACGCGCCGCGGCCCACGAGGTCGAGCGCTCGGCCGAGGCGGCCGGGCAGGTCGCCCAGGCCCCGGGCGTCGGTCAGCGCCTGGTCGAGGTCGCCCGGCACGGTGCGGTCGCCCACCAGCAGCCGGTCGTAGCAGCCGACCACCTCGGCGCAGACGGCGGCGACCTGGGCGATGTCGACGACGTCGCCGGCGGGTTCGTCTGGTGCTCCCATCCACCGCAGCATTCCGCCGCCCCGGTGCCGGGCCCGATGTCGCGAACCGCCCCGCCGCGACCCAATCGTCAGGTGACGCGAGCACGCCTGCCCGCGACGCCCGACGAGACGACGAAAGGCGGCCCGTGATGCCCACCGCACAGACCAGCCCGGCGCTCGACTCGGCCACCGCGCCGCAGCCCGCGCCCGCCACCAGCCCGCGGCAGGCGGCCGGCGGCACCGCCACCCGCCCCCACAACGCGCTGATGGAGGAGGTCTTCACGACGTTGCGGGCCAGCGCCGGCGCCGCGGCCGCGCTGGCCGACGGAGCGGTGCCCGAACGGGGCGGCGTGGCCACCTTCCGCTGCTCGGTGGCGCACAGCGCCGCCGCCCCGATCGCCAACCCCTCGCAACCGCGCCGCACCGTCAACTTCTACGAGCTGGTCCCGACCCTGCACGACGGCCGCCCGTTCGAGCCCGGCACCCCGCTGGGCCCGGGCGTCTGGGCAGTGTCGTGGACGTGCCCGGCCTACCCGGCGGCGCACGGCGGGCCGGCGGAGGGCGCCTTCCACGTCGGGGTCGGCGTCGCCGAGGACGACCTGCCCCCGGCGTGGGCCCGCAACGCGGCGGGGCCGGTCGCCGGCGCACCCGGCAACGTCGCCACGCCCTGCCTCCCGCACGACCGCCTGACCGCGGCGCTGCGCCGGCTCGCCGCCAGCGGCCCCCGGGCCGAGCGCGAGGGCTGCCGCATCATGGCCGGCTTCGTGGCCGCCAAGGCGGCCCGCGTCCGCAACAGCCAGCCCGCGGTCTTCGACCGCGACGACGCCCAGCAGGAGGGCCTGGCCAAGCTGGTGGTGCTGATGCGCCGGTTCGCGGCCCGGGGCCGGCCCAGGGCGTGCTGGTCGGTCGCCGCGGGGCTGGTGCTCGAGCGCGACCTGCCCCGGGCGGCCGACCGGGTGAGCCACCTGCCTTCGAACGTCGGGCACTGCGCCCACTGGCTCACCCGCACCGACCTGGTCGACCACCACGACCCCCGGCTGACGCCCGAGGCCGCCGCCGCGGCCTACGCGCACGACCAGCGGCGACGCCAGCGCGCCAACCCGGGCACCCGGACCTGGCTCAACGGCGGTGGCGGCGCCGCGCCGGCGCACTCGCTCGAGGTGTGGCGCCTCGCCATCGTCGAGGCCCGCCGCGGCCAACCGGTCAGCCTCGACCGCCTCGCGGCGCCCCACGCCGGCGACGCCTCCGGCGCCAGCATCGGCGACCTGGTCCCGGTCGTCGACCGCGAGATCGAGCTGGTGGGCGAGCGCCGCCTGCTCGACCTGGTCGACGACCTCCTGGCCGGCACGGGGCTGACCTACGACGACGTGCGGGGCTGGCTGCACCCCCGGCTCGCCCGCCGCGACTACCCCGACGACGCTCTCGGCGGCCCCCCGCCCCGCGACGCCGCCGTGAGCGCCCGCCGGGCCAGCGACGCGGCCGAGAACCGGCTGCTCGCCCTCGTCGCCCGGCCCGGCGAGTCGCTCACCCGTGACCGGGCGGCGCTGCGGCGGCGGGTGCGCGCCATCCTGTTCGACGGCTCGGGCCGGTTCCGCCCCACCGAGGAGCGGCGGCGGCGGTGGCACGAGCACCGGGCCCGGGCCGACGGGGGCTGACCCGACCTCAACCCGGCGGCGGAGGAGGCTCACCAGGGGGATGCCACGTCTCGACCGTCGAGGCGTCCACGGGCTGGTAGCCAGCGCCATCGGACCGCAGGAACACGAACGACGCCTCCCGCTCGCCGAGGTGGGCGACGCCGTTCACCGGCGTGGCCGTCCACACGACCAGGGCGAGCACCAGGTCGTCGTCGGCCGGGTAGCCCGACGCGCCGGCCGCCAGCACGGTCACGTCGGTGCAGCAGGCCAGTGCCGGCCCGGCGGTCGGGCCCTGGCCGCCCCACCAGCCCGGGAACTCGTCGCGCCCCTCGCCGCCGAGGTCGGCGACGACGAACCGGCCGGCCACCTCCGACGCGAGGCGCCGGCGGTCGCCGGGCAGGTCGGAGCCCACCCCGCCGTCGATCATGCGGGCGACGTCGTCGAACGGGAGCGTGGCGAGCTGCTGGTACCACACGACGGCGGCCGGCTCGCCGTCCCCGCCGGTGGCGCCGTGCTCGGTGTCGTTCAGCACGTGGTCCGGCCCGCCGGTCGGCGCCGGAGAGCCGGTCGCGCCCGGGGCCTCGCCCCCGGCCGGGCCGCCGGGCCCGCCGTCCGGCCGGACGGCCAGGGCGACGAGCACCGCCGCCCCCAGGGCGGCGAGCACGGCCGCCGCGCCCAGCGCCAGCGTCCGCCGGCTCACGGCGGCCCTCCGGTGGCGCGGCGATGGGTGGTCGGTGCCGGCATCATCCCCCCGATGTCGACCAGTGCCAGGCTTCGCTCGGCAGGTTGTACAGGCCGTAGCGGGCGGCGTTGGCGGTCAGCCACACCACGCACGGGTTCGACCGGTCCTGCTGGCCGATCGGCTCGCCGTCGCACCGGAAGTCGATCGCCAGCCCCCGCTCGTGCTCGGACGTGCCGGGCCGGGCGGTCGGGGGCGAGCAGCGCGACGCCGGCATCTGGTAGACGGCGTAGTCGCTGGTGCCGCAGTGGGCCCGGCGCAGCTCGATCTGGCGCTCGGGCGACCGCCACCCGCCGGAGCCCTCGGCCAGCTCGAGCCCGTCGGCGCGGGCGGCATCGACCAGCGCCCGGAACTGGTCGGCGATGGCGGCGTTGACCCGCACCCCGTACACGTCGACGATCGTCACCGGCCCGTCGGCCACGACCACGGCGGCGGCGCCTCCGGCGCCGGCCTGACCCATGGCGGCAAGGGCGGCACGGTACTCGGCCGCCTTGCCCATGACCCCGTCGGCGTACCAGCCGGCGTTGTTGTAGGCGAGGGCGGCCCGGCGGCGGTCGGCCTCGGTGGCCAGGCCGCCGCCGTCGCGGCACGACTTCACCGCGGTCGCCAGCGCGCCGTCGTAGTAGTTGAAGGGGTCGGCGACGCCGTCGTCGTTGCCGTCGGCCACCGCCCGCACCGACTCCCAGGCCGCCGGCAGGAACTGGGTGGGCCCGACCGCCCGCAGGTAGGGCCCGTCCTGCCGGTAGAAGGACCGGTCGCGCGGCGACAGGTCGTTGGGATGCGGCGTGGTGTTGCCCCCGGCCCCGCGGCCGTCGAGCAGCGCACCCAGGATGCCGGGCTGCGACTCGCCGGTGAGCGGGTCCCACACGACCGGCGCCCGGGGCGCCGGTCCGTCGGCCTCGCCGGTGGCCGCCACCGCGACCGTGCCGTGCCCCGACTCCATGTAGCCGAACGCCGCCAGGTAGGCCAGGTCGATGCCGCACCCCGGCTCGAGCTCGCCGATCCGGCCGAGCGCCTGCACGTAAGCCCGGGCCGCGTGCTCGGGGATCCCGAGCGCCGCCAGCGACTCCCACCCCATCACCTCGACCGGCACCGCCGAGGCGTGGCCGGCGTAGACCCGGGCCTTGGCGATGACCCGGTCGGCGAACTCGATCGGGTTCACCGCCACCGCCCCGCCCGTCACCCGCGGCCGCGTGACGGACGGCGCCGCGAGCCGGGGGTTGTGCAGCCGGGGCACCAGGCCCGTCTCGCCCACCCGCGGCAGCTCGCCGCTGGTGCTCACCCAGGTGGCGTACTCGACGGCGCCGGCCAGCCCCGGGTCGGGGTTGCCCTCGACCTGGTGACCGGCCAGCTCGCCGGCCACCCAGCCCAGTGCGGCGGCACGGTCGGTGCCGGGATCGCACGCGCCGCCCGGGGCCAGCAGGGGCGCCACGGCGGTGGTGTCGAACACGCGGTCCCAGTGGGTGGGGTCGAAGTCGACGGCGCGGGGCTCGAACAGCGCGAGGGGCGAGAACGTGGCGTGGGCCGGCACCGTGGTGGCCGCGGCGTCGAGGGCGGTGTCGAGGGCCCGGCGGCAGCCGTCGCTCGGATCGAACCTGCCGGCCGGCGGCCCCTCGGCGCTGAACCGGTTGGCGCCGGCGTCGCCCAGTGCGGGCGGCATCGCCGCCCACCCCGCGGTCGCCCGCTCCCACTCGGTGGCACCCGGGCGCTCGTCGAGGGGCCGGCTCTCCTGGTCGAGCACGAGCCGGGCCGCCGCCCGCACGTTCTCGACCGGGTCGCAGCGCCGGTCCGTGGCGGTGACCGGCAGCGGGAACACGCCGGCGTGGGCCGCGGCGGCGTCGCACGCCGCCACGCCGTAGCTCGACCAGGCGGCGGCCACGGCGTGGGCCTCGTCGAGCAGCACGTTCTGGGCCTCGACCCCGTCGACCACCCCGGCCGGCGTCCACACCACCGGGGGGGTGCGCAGCATCTCGCAACGCCACACCAGCTCGACGACCTGGGGGATCGGCACCGAGGCGTCGGGCTGCAGGCAGGCCGAGTCGCCCGCGACCACGGGCGCGGCCGCCGCCACCGCGTGCCACAGGGCCTCGGACTCGCTGAGCGCGTCCTCGGTGAAGCCCGCCGTGCGGGCGTCGTCCGCGCCCGGGGTGTCGGTGCGCTCGGCCTGCTCGGCCATCGCCCGGGCCAGGGCGTCGACCGAGCGGGCGACGCTCTGCGCCGACTCGACCGAGAGCCCGGGCAGCACCACCGGGTCGAGCAGCAGCGGGCCGAGGCCCCCGTCGCCGACCGCCGGGTCGACCGACCGGGGCTGCGGGGCGGCCACCTGCCGCGCCAGCCAGCCGGCCATGAGCTCGTAGCCGGCGTCCGTGTAGTGGACGCCGTCGGCCGCACGGACGGCCTCCGGCTCGGGGTGCGCCGCCAGGTGGGCCGCCCAGTCGGCGACCACCAGGTTGGGGAAGCGCTGGCCGGCGGCGGCCAGCGCCTCGTCGAGCGGGCCGGCGTCGACCGCTCCGCCGCCGGCCACGGTCTGCCAGATCACGGGCCGCCCCTCGGCTGCGGCCACCAGGTCGGCCACCTGCCCTTCCAGCGTTGCGGGCGTGGCGCCGGCGGCCAGGTCGTCGGTGCCCAGCACCACGACGAGCACCGTGGCCTCGCCGAGCGGTTGGGCGGTCAGGACGTCGACGGCCTCGCCGACGGTGCGACCGGTGCGGGCGTCGAGCGCCGTCAGCTCGCACCCGCCCGGGCGCTCGGCCAGCGCGGCCTCCATCCCGGCGAGGATCGAGTCGCCGACGACGCGGGCGTGGCAGCCGGCGGCGGGCCCGCCGCGATCGCCGGCCCCGGGGGCGATCGGCGGGTCGACCACGGGATAGCGCTGGTCGTCGGTGCGCCGCACCGTGTCGTAGGGGCTGCGCGCGCCGTGCTCGGTGAGCACGTGGCCCATGGCCGCGAGCACGGGCCAGGGGACGCCGTGCTCGTCCTCGGCGGCCATGTAGGCCTCGAGGTAGCCGCGGGGGATCTCGGCGGTGGCGGCCGCGCCCGGCTCGACCTGGGGCGCGCCGCCGGACAGCGCGCCCGTGGTCGGCGCGACGACGAACACGACCAGGGCCAGCAGGAGGAACAGGGCCAGCGGGCCGGCTGGCGCCGTCGCCCGGACGCCCCTACCCGCCGCCCGCAGGGCGAGACCGCCCGGCACCGCGCCGCCCAGCGAGGCCGCTCGACCGCTGCGGTCGCTGCGGCCC
>DASTFE010000412.1:0-16312 GCA_035708905.1 Acidimicrobiales bacterium
TCACGGGCATCGACGTGACGGCCACCTTCGCCCTCGGCGGGTCGGTTCCCGACCGCCCCGCGGTCAACGACCGCCAGCTGGCGGCCAGCGACGTGCTGGCCATGCTGGCCTGATCCCGACGGTCGGGCGGCTCAGCCCGCCTGGCGCCGGGCCTCGTCGTAGAGCGCCTGGACGTCGGTGTGCAGCCGCTGCGTCATCTCCCGCACCACCCGGCGCTTGGCCCGGCCGGTGCCGTCGCCCGGCGGCGGGTGGATCGGGGGGCCGACCACGATCACGATCTTGTGGGGACGGATGAACTTCGCGCCCTTGGGCATCGCCTCGGACGACCCGCCGATGCCGACCGGCACCAGCGGCACGCCCGTGCGGGCGGCCACGTAGGCGGGCCCGTCGAACAGCTCCTCGACGGTCGGGCCGAAGCGGCGGGTGCCCTCGGGGAACATGACCACCGCCTCGCCGTTCTCGATCACCCGCAGGCAGGTGCGCAGCGCCTCGCGGTCGGCCGTGCCCCGGTGGACCGGGAACGCGCCGAGCATCGACACGAACCGGCCGAGCAGCTTGGACTTCCAGATCGACGCCTTGCCCATGTACCGCATGCGGGGCCGGCGCACGGTGGCGGCCAGGATGAAGTCGAGGTTCGAGCGGTGGACCGGCGCCAGCACGAAGGGCCCGTGGGCCGGCACGTGCTCGGTGCCCCGGATCTCGAGCCGGAAGTACACCTTGGCGAGCAGCACGAACAGGCCCCGCAGCGCCCCGTAGGACAGGCGCTCGTACCACCTCGGCGGGTGGACGTCGACCGGCTCGGCCCGCACCGGCGAGCCGGCGATGTCGTCCGCGGCCTCGGTCGCCGGCCCCGCGGCGTCGCCGGCGGCCGGGGGCTCGTCACCGGTGGCCGGCAGCGAGGGGCTCTCGTCAGTCATCCTCGATCCTCCTGGCCAGCTCGGTCACGATCTCGTCGACCGTCATGTCGCTGGTGTCCAGCTCGAACGCCCCCGCTGCCAGGCGCAGCGGGCCCGTGTCGCGCCCCTGGTCGAGGGCGTCGCGCCGGGCCATGTCGGCCGCCACGGTCTCGTAGTCGAGGTCGGACACCTCGGCGGCCCGGCGTTCGGCCCGCACCTCGGGCCGGGCGTTGAGGTACACCTTGAGCACCGCGTCGGGAAAGACCACCGTGCCGATGTCGCGGCCCTCGAGCACGCCGCCGCCCCGCTGGCCCGCCCACTCGCGCTGGCGCCGCACCATCTCGGTGCGCACGCCCGGGTTGGCCGCCACCAGCGACACGGCCCGCGACACCTCGGGGCCCCGGATCTCGATGGTGGCGTCGACGCCGTCGACCCGCACGTGGCTGGTGGTGACCTCGAGGTCGACCGAGCGGGCCAGTCCCTCGACCGGCTCGGCGTCGGCCGGGTCGATGCCCCGGCGCAGCGCGGCGAACGTGACGGCCCGGTACATGGCGCCGGTGTCGAGGTACTCGAGCCCCAGGCGGTCGGCGAGCCGGCGGGCGACCGTCGACTTCCCCGAGCCCGCGGGCCCGTCGATGGCGATGACCTTCACGGGGAAGGCACCCTAGTGCCCTCGCCACCGCCGCCCACCGACCCGCCGCCGCCGGCGCGGAGCCCGTCGAGCGCCTGCCAGAAGCCGGGGAACGTCTTGGCCACGCAGCCGGGATCGGCGATCTCGATGCCCGGCGCCCGCAGGCCGAGCAGGGCGAAGCTCATCGCCACGCGGTGGTCGTCGTAGGTCTCGATGCGGGCCGGGCGAGGCGTACCCGGGTGGACCACGAACCCGTCGCGCTGCTCGTCGGCGCGGATCCCCGCCCGCTGCAGCTCGGTCACCGCGGCGGCGATGCGGTCGGTCTCGTGCCAGCGGATCAGCTCGACCCCGGTGACCCGCGTGGGGGTGTCGGCGAACACCGCCACGGCGGCCAGCGTCAGTGCCATGTCGGGCATGGCCCCCATGTCGACGTCGCCCAGTCCCCGCAGGCGGCCGGTGCCGGTGACGGTCGTGGCCGTGGGCGTGCGCTCGACGCGAGCCCCCATGGCGCCGAGCAGGTCGGCGAACCGTGCGTCGCCCTGCAGGCTGCCGGCCCCGAGGCCCTCGACCGTGACCCGCCCGCCGGCGATGGCGGCGGCCGCGAGGAAGTAGGCGGCCGCCGACGCGTCGGGCTCGACCCGGTAGGCGGCAGGCCGGTAGCCGCCGGGCGGGACGACCAGGACGGGCCCCGCCCCGGGCCGCTCGCCCTCGTCGATCACGTCGACCCCGAACGCGGCCATCACCGCGGTGGTGAGGCCCACGAACGGGCGCGACACCAGCCGGGTGGTGACGGTCAGCCGCACGCCCGTGCGGGTGCAGGGGGCGGCGAGCAGCAGCCCGGACAGGAACTGGCTGGACGTGTCGCCGGCGACGGCCACGTCGCCGCCGTCGAGGCCGCCGGGGGCCACCACGGTGACCGGCAGGTGGCCGGGCTCGCCGTGATGCTCGACCCGGGCGCCCAGGGCGCGCACGCCCTCGAGCACCGGGCCCATGGGGCGGGCCCGCAGCGGCGGCGCGCCGTCGATGCGGTAGGCGCCGCGCCCCAGGGCCACCACCGGCAGGAGGAACCGGCTGGTGGTGCCCGACAGGCGCATGTCGAGCCGGGTCGGACCGGGCCGGAGCCGGCCGCCGGTGCCGGCGACGGTGAGCCGGCCGCGCCCGTCGGCGTCGATGCCGGCCCCGAGGGCGGCGAGGGCGGCGCGCATGGCCAGCGTGTCGTCTGCGACCAGGGCGCCATCGACGGTCGAGGTGCCTGCGGCCAGCGCGGCGCACACCAGCGCCCGGTTGGTCAGGCTCTTCGACCCCGGCACCGTGACCGTGGCGTCGAGGGGGTGGCCGATGGGCTCGACGGGCCGGGCGGCGGCGGCCGCGCCGGCGGGACCGGGCACCGCGCTACCCCAGGTCGACCGGCAGCACCGCCGGCCGGTAGCCGCGGGCGACGAGCCCGTTGCGGAAGACGTCGACCGAGGCGCTCTCGATGAGCATGACGAGCACGCCTTGGGGGCCCTCGGTGGAGTGGGCGATCTCGAGGTCGACGATGTTGACGTCGAGGTCGGCGGCCAGGATGGCGACGTCGGCCACCACGCCCGGGCGGTCGGGCACCGGGATGCGCACCTCGCGCAGGTCGGCTGCGGTGCGGAAGCGGGCCGGCAGGTTCACGCGGGCGGCGCGGGCCTGCTCGAGCGCGGTCAGCAGCCCGTCCCGGTCGCCGCCGGCCACCACGTCGCGCATGTCCTGCAGCGCCGCGGTGAGCTGGTCGAGCACCGCGACGATGGCCTGGCGGTTGTCGCTGCAGATGTCGGGCCAGATGCCGGGGTGACCCGACGCGATGCGGGTCATGTCGCGGAAGCCGCCCGCTGCGAGCCGCAGCAGCGCCCGGTGCTCCTCGCTGCGCTGGTCGGCCAGCCGCATCAGCGTGGCGGCGGCCAGGTGGGGCACGTGCGACACCACCGCCACCAGCTCGTCGTGGCGGGGCGGCGGCAGGGCCACCACCTCGGCCCCCAGCGTGCCGACGATCTGGCGGACCTGGGCGTAGGCGCCGGAGTCGGTGCCCTCGGTGGGGGTCAGCACCCAGGTCGCGCCCTCGAACAGCTCGGGGGTGGCGCCCTCGACCCCCTCCTGCTCGGAGCCAGCCATCGGGTGGCCGCCGACGAAGCGGGGGTCGGCGACGGCGTCGACGACCGACGCCTTGACGCCGCCCACGTCGGTGACCAGGCCGCGGCCCAGGCCGAGCGCACGGCGGGCCTCGGCGGGAATGGCGTGGACGGGGGTGGCCACGAAGGTGATCGCCGCGTCGGGGTCGTCGCCGACGGCGTCGAGCGCGCCGAGCTTGAGCGCCCGCTCGGCGCGGTCGTGGTCGCGGTCGCGCCCGGTGACGTGCCAGCCGAGGCGGCGCAGGCGCATGCCGATCGACCCGCCGATCAGCCCCGTGCCCACCACGACGGCGCGACCGGGCTCGGGGGGTTGGCCGAGGACCACTAGCGGTGCCCCGTGGCCATCAGGCCGGCAGGTCGTCGCGCAGGTTGCGCGCGCCCTCGAGGTAGACGTGGTGCAGGTCGCCTCGCGGCCGGTCGGTGGCGACGTGGATCATCACCCGGACGCACCGGGGCGTGCCGCCGTCGATGTCGAGCTCGCGCGCGCAGATCAGCGGCACATCGCCCAGCCCGAACTTGCGGGCGGCGAGGGCCGGGAAGGCGGAGTGGATGTCGCCGGTCGCGGTGAACAGGATGCTGATGAGGTCGTCGTGGTGCAGGCCGTTGCGCTCGAACAGCGCTTCGAGCAGGGCGATCACCCGCTCGAACATGTGGTCCTTCTCGTCGACGTCCAGCGTCGTGGCGCCACGGAGGGCGCGGACTGCGGGTGACATGGCGGTTCGAGGTTAGCGGCGGGCGGATCCCCGCCTGCCACTCCGCGCCGCCGGGCCGCCGCGACCGCCGCCGGCCGCCGCCCGCTCGAGCGCCCGGACCTCGGCCTGGGTCAGCGGCCGCCACGCGCCCGGTGCGAGGCGACGGTCGCTCAGCGGGCCGATGCGCACCCGCACCAGGCGGCGCACCGGGTGGCCGACCGCCTCGCACATGCGGCGCACCTGGCGGTTGCGGCCCTCGTGGATCGTGATGCGCAGGGTGTGGTCGCCCACGAGCGACGCCTTGGCCGGTGCGGTCGGGCCGTCGTCGAGGTCGACGCCCTCGCGCAGCCGCCGCAGCGCCCCCCGCCCGGGGGTGCCCTCGACCTCGGCGAGGTACTCCTTGTCGACGCCGAACGACGGGTGCGTGAGCCGGTGGGCCAGGTCGCCGTCGTTCGTCAGCACCAGCAGGCCCTCGGTGTCGGTGTCGAGGCGCCCCACCGGGTAGACGCGGGGCTCGCCCGGCACCAGGTCGACCACCGTGGGCCGGCCCTGGGGATCGGCGGCGGTGGTGACCACGCCGGCGGGCTTGTTCAGCAGGTAGTGGACGAGCCCTTGGCGCACGCCGATGCGGGCGCCGTCGACCTCGACGACGTCGGTCTCCGGGTCGGCCCGCATGCCGAGGGTCGCCACCTCGCCGTTGAGCCGCACGCGACCGGCGGCGATCAGCTCCTCGCAGGCCCGGCGGCTGCCCAGGCCGGCTTGCGCGAGGACCTTCTGCAGCCGCTCCCCCGCCGGCGTCACTCGCCGTCGCCGCGGCCGGCGCCCGGATCGGCATGGTCGCCATCGCCGCGGCCGGCGGCCGGATCGGCGTGGTCGCCGTCGCCGTTCGCCAGGCGCTCGGCCACCGTCGGCTCGGGCCGCAGCCCCCGCTCGAGCTGCTCGACCACGTCCGCGCTGGGCACGAAGTCGCCCAGCGCGGGCAGGTCGTCGATGGCGTCCAGGCCGAGCCGCTCGAGGAACGCCCGGGTGGTACCGAACATCACGGCCTGGCCCGGGCCCGGGTCGCGGCCGATCTCGGCGATGTAGCCGCGCTGCTGCAGCGTGCGCATCACCCCGTCGACGCTGACACCCCGGATGGCGGCCACCTGCGCCCGCGAGATCGGCTGCTTGTAGGCCACGATGGCGAGGGTCTCGAGGGCGGCGGCCGACAGCTTGGCGCTCTGGCCGTCGAGGACGAACCGCTCGACGTAGGGCGCCTGGTCGGGATGCGACTGGAACCGCCAGCCCCCGGCCACGCGGGCCAGCTGGAACCCCCGGCCGTCGGCCTCGTACTCGGCCGCCAGCTCGCGGCACAGCTCGTCGACGACCGCCGGGCTCAGCTCGAGGAGCTGGCCCAGCAGGTTGGCCTCGATCGGCTGCTCGCTCACCAGCACGATGGCCTCGATGGCCCGGCGGGCCTCGTCGCGCATGCCGCCGGTCATCCGTCGTACACGTCGACCTCGTCGAGGCCGGGCGCGCCGTCGCGGTTGCGGCCGCGCCACACGATCTCGATGTCGCCGAACGTGCGGGGCTGGTCGAGGTCGACCATGCCCAGCTTGAACAGCTCGAGGATCGCCAGGAACCGCACCACCACCGCGAGCCGCTCGACCAGGTCACCGGTCAGGGCCCGGAACGTGATGCGCCCGACCCGGGGCAGCTCGTCGACCAGCTCGGCGATGGCGTCGGTGACCGACGCCCGGATGGGCGCGACGTGGTCGAGGTCGACCCGGGGCCGGGGCTTGGGCGCCATCGCCCGCAGGTAGGCCTGGCGCACGTCGACGGGCGACACACCGGCCAGCAGGTCGGGCATCAGGCCGGCGTAGCGCTCGTCGACGCCCCCGGTGCGCCCGACGGTGCGGCTCGCGTCGCCCGCCAGCGCGGCGAGGGCGATCGCCGCCTCCTTGAACGTCTTGCACTCGACGAGGCGGTGGAGCAGCAGGTCGCGCTCTTCCCACAGCGCCAGCTCCTCGTCGAGGTCCATGTCGTCGCTCTGGGGCAGCAGCCGGCGGCTCTTCAGCTCGACCAGGGTGGCGGCGATGAGCAGGAACTCGCTGGCCACGTCGAGGTCGAGGTGCTCCATGCGCTCGAGCTCGGCCAGGTAGCCGTCGACGATCCGCGACAGGCTGATCTCGTAGAGGTCGACCTGCTCGGACAGGATGAGGTGGAGCAGCAGGTCGAAGGGCCCCTCGAACACCGGGGTCTGCACCGCGTAGGGCATCGGGACGATGTTACTGGCACGGGTGTCGACCCCACGCGCATGCCGGGCGGCTGACCAGGGCGGCGGCGGCGAACGCGTTCCAGGGATCGCCGGGTCAGCCTCTACCATCGCCGCGCATGGCCCGCGTGTTCTCCGGCATCCAACCCACTGGTGACCTGCATCTCGGCAACTACCTGGGGGCGATCCGGCGTTGGGTCGACGCCCAGCACGCCGACGACGCCATCCACTGCGTCGTCGACCTGCACGCCATCACGGTCCCGCAGGACCCTGCGTCCCTGCGGGCCAAGACCATCGAGGTGACGCAGGTGCTGGTGTCCGCCGGCCTCGACCCCGACGTCTGCACGCTGTTCGTGCAGAGCCAGGTGGCCGAGCATGCGGAGCTCAGCTGGATCATGGAGTGCACCACCGGCTTCGGCGAGCTGCGGCGCATGACGCAGTTCAAGGACAAGTCCGACCGCGCCGACTTCGTGTCGGCGGGCCTGTTCACCTACCCGGCGCTGCAGGCGGCCGACATCCTGCTGTACGACACCGAGAAGGTGCCGGTGGGCGACGACCAGCGCCAGCACATCGAGCTGGCGCGCGACCTGGCCACCCGGTTCAACCACCGCTACGGCGACACGTTCGTCGTGCCCGCCCACGACATCGCGCCGGTGGCGGCCCGGGTGATGGACCTGCAGGCGCCCGAGCGCAAGATGTCCAAGTCGGTCGACTCGCCCCAGGGCACCGTGCTGGTGCTCGACGAGCCCGCGGTCATCGAGCGCAAGTTCAAGCGGGCGGTCACCGACAGCGGCAGCGAGGTGCGCTACGACCCCGAGGCCAAGCCCGGGGTGTCGAACCTGCTGTCGATCCTGGCTGCGGCCACCGGCGGCGACCCCGAGGCGCTGGCCGAGGGCTACAGCCAGTACGGCCCCCTCAAGGCCGACACCGCCGAGGCGGTGGTCGAGATGCTGCGGCCGCTGCAGGCCCGCTTCGCCGACCTGGCGGCCGACCCCGGCGAGACCGACCGCATCCTGAGGGTCGGCGCCGACAAGGCCCGCAAGATGGCGGGCGCCACCATGGTCCGGGTCCGCGACCGGCTCGGCCTGCCGGCGATCTGAACCGCTACCCCGAGGTTCCCCCAGCGGCGGCACGTCGGGCGGATCGGCCATCGGCGCCTCGCCGCCCCGCTGAACCCCGGAGCCCGCGGTGCGGTCGACCGGGAGCCGCAGAGCCGTACGTCCGTCCTAGCATCCGGCGATGCCCGACTTCGTGTCCGTCTCCCGGCCCGACGACGCCGTCGCCTGGCTCACGCTCGACCGGCCGGCGAAGCGCAACGCCCTGTCGATCCGGGTGCGCGACGAGATGAGCGACGCGCTCGACGCCCTGGCCGGCGACGAGTCGGTCCGCGTGGTGGTGATCGCCTCGACCGGCGCCGTCTTCTCGGCGGGGTTCGACCTGCGCGAGTTCGAGGACGAGTCCGTCCAGGAGGCGCTGTGGGCGTCGAGCGACCGCTGGCACGAGCGGCTGCGCAGCTTCCCGCTGCCGCTGATCGCCTCGGTCCAGGGGCAGGCGCTGGCCGGGGGGTTCGACCTGGCGACGATGTGCGACCTGCGGGTCGCCGCCCGGTCGGCGACCTTCGCCCGCCCCGAGAGGCTGTTCACGACCGCGATCTACTCGATCGTGCGCGACCTCGCCGGCGGGGCGGTCGCCCGTGAGCTGGCGTTCACGAACCGCACGTTGAGCGCGGACGAGGCGCTGTCCCTGCGACTGGTCACCCGGGTCGTCGACGACGGCGACCTGCGCGACGCCACCCTGGCCCTGGCCCGCGAGGTCGCCGCGGCGCCCCGCGACGCGCTGGTGCGCAGCAAGGCGATGGCCATCGCCGGCGCCAAGGTCGCCGAGCAGGCCTCGTTCGGCTGGTGAGGCGGCGCCCTCAGGGCAGGATCTTCGTGCCGTCCAGGTAGCCGAGCCCGACCAGCTCGGTGTCGGGCACGACGCGGGCCAGCTCGTCGCGGATGGGCGTGACGTCGGTGTCGACCGAGAAGCCCGGCAGCCAGTCGTCGTGGTGGCACAGCACCACGCGGCCGGGCCGCAGCATCGCGACCTGGCGGCCCACGAACTGGGCGAGCGAGCCCTGGACGGGCTGGCCGTCGACGTTGCCCCGCCCGGCGGCGGCCACGATGGCGACGTCGGGGCGCAGCTCGCGCAGGATGCCCGACCAGTGGCCCGAGGTGTCCTGGTAGAACAGGCGGCCGTCGGGGGTGTCGAACATGTAGACGAGCGCCCCGCCGTCGCCCCGGTCACCCTGCTGGGCGGCGAGCAGGTGCTCGAGCGAGGGGGCCGGGATGCGGGAGGCCAGGTGGGCGACCAGCTCGTCGAACCGGGCGCGCTGTTCCTGCCAGGTGAGGCCCAGGTCGCCCAGGCACACCTCGCCCGGCTGGGCCATCTGCGTGTGCGACCACACGCACGAGTGCTGGCTCGGGTACGCCGTCACCCGCACGTCGTCGGACAGGGCGACCGTCTCGCCGCCCGCCACGCAGATCATCTGGTCGACGGGCACGCCGGCCTGCTCCATGACCCGCACCGTCTCGTAGCTGCCGACGATGCGCGCCCCCGTGTTGCGGGCGATGCGCTCGGCGCCGTAGAGGTGGTCGAAGTGCGAGTGCCCGACGACGATCCAGTCGCACTCGTCGACGTCGTCGGCGGTGCGCCCCGTGCCCGGGGCGTTGCCGGCCCGGTCGATGTAGGCGTCGAGGAAGACCGTCAGCCCGGCGGTGCGCAGGGCGAACGTCGCGCAGCCGTACCAGTCGAGCGTCGTCGCCATCGGGCCTGGAGCCTAGGCGACCCTCCCCGCCTGCTCAGGGCTTGCGCCCGACCCCACACCAGAACGGGGCCACACCGTCGGTCTCGGTCCGCCACTCGCTGACGGGGACGATGCCCGGCTCGACCAGCTCGAGGCCCTCGAAGAAGCGGGCGAACTCGGCCTTGGACCGCAGGTGGAAGCCGTAGTCGGCCTCGGCCTCCTCGGCCGCCCGGCGCAGCGGTTCGGTGGCCGACGGATCGATGTCGCTCGACAGGTGGGTCATCACCAGGTAGCTGCCGGGTGCCAGCTCGTCGACGTAGCGGGCCACCGTCTCGTACGGGCGCAGCTCGTCGCCGTGCAGGTGGACCAGCGCGACCAGCATGAGCGCCACCGGCTGGCTCATGTCCAACAGCTCGGCCGCCCGGGCGATCAGGTCGTCCGGCGGGTAGAAGTCGCCCTTGATGAACCGGGCGATGCCCTCGGGCGTGGTCTTCATCAGCTGGTGGGCGTGGGCCACCACGATGTCGTCGTTGTCGACGAACACCATGCGCACCCCGGACGCCGTGCTCTCGGCGACGCCATGCAGGTCGTCCTTGTTGGGGATGCCGGTGCCGATGTCGAGGAACTGCCGGATGCCCGCCTCGCCGGCCAGGTAGCGGATCGCCCGGCCGATGAAGTCGCGGTTGGCGCGGATGTCGCGCCGGGCCCGGGTGCCGTCGTCGCTGCCGTAGGCGCGCGCCTGCATCTCGGCCACCTCGCGGTCGACCGCGAAGTGGGCGTCGCCGCCCGCGAGGTAGTCGTACACGCGGCCCTGGTGGGCGACGGTGGTGTCGATGTCGACCGACCTCAGGTCGGGGCCGGGCTCGGCGGATGAGGAGTCTGTCACGACGGGACGACCTCGCAAGTCTGATGCGGCCCCAGCACGGCGGCCTCGTGGCGGTTGGCGCTCCATACTAGACATGCCGTGCGGGGGCCGATCCCCACCGTGCGACCCTCACGGGCACTCCTCGGACACGAAGCGCCGGTCCTCGCCCGTCTCGGGCTCGTAGCGACCGCACACCATCGGCTCGCCCGGCTGGCACCCGGCGTCGTCGTCCGGCTGCGGGACGAGCTGGCCCGGGGCGAACCCGGCGCGGGCGGGCGCGCTCGCCGCCGTGACGACGCAGTAGACGTCGCCCGACGCCTCGGACCCCATGCCGATCCAGCACCCGGCCATGAAGGCGGTGATGCCCGCAACCGCCACGAGCCTGGTGTTGCCCGAACCCTTGCCCTTGGCCATCGCCCCCACTCTCGACCGGCTCGCCTGGCGTCCACGCTAGGCGCCCGGGCCGGGCCGCCGGGACGACCCCGGGGGGCTCGGCGGCGGGGGCCGGGTGCCGCAGCTGTCGGCAGGAACCGACCGCGACCGCGCTGATTCGTCGACACCTGGGCCGGCGGCGGCCGGGCCCGCGATCAGTCGTCGTCGGCCTGCTTGAGGACGGTGCCGAGGTCGGCGGGGACCGTCCACCGGCCGGCCGGCTGGTGGTGCTCCCGGGCCCACGCCACGGTGAGGGCGTCGCTGCCCGCGGCGGCCAGCAGGTCGGCACCGATCACGTCGTGGCACAGGTAGCGACCGGCGCGGCCGACGGGGCCACGGCGGTGGCGCCAGCGCTCGGCCGCGGCCCGCCCGCACGCCATCTGCGCCACGGTGGCGCCGGCGCGCCGGACGGGACCCAGCCCGCTGTCGACCTTGCCGACGTCGTGCAGCAGCGCCGCGGCCACCACGGGCCGGGTGGCGCCCGCGCCGAGCCCGGCGACGACCCGGCGGGCCACCCCGACGGCGTGCCGGCGGTCGGCACCGCTCATGCTCGCCCACAGCGCGACCTCGCCCGCCAGCAGGTGCCGGCGGGCCCAGGCCTCGTCGTCAGCGGGCGGGCCTCCGGGCCGGAGCGAACCTGCGAACCGGCGCACCAGGTGCGACGCGTGGCGCCACGCGCTCACGCGTGCTGGATGCAGAACCGGGTGGCCGGCATGGCCTCGAGCCGGGGCTCGGCGATGGGCTGGCCGCAGACCTCGCACAGCCCGTAGGTGCCCTTGTCGATCTTGGCCAGGGCGTGGGCCACCTCGTCGAGCTGCTCTTCGAGCTGGTTCAGCAACGCCTTGTTCTCGCCCTGCTCGGCGGCCACCTGCCCCGAGTCGGCGAAGTTGTCGTCGTAGGCCGGAGATTCGTCGTGCCCGACGGTCAAGGACGAGATCTGGGCCGCGAGTCGGTCGCGCTCCTCCTCGAGCACCCCGCGCAACGTGGACATCATCGTCTGATCGGGCATCGCGGCAAGGGTACCGGACAAAGGTGCCGGGCGGCGCGGGTTGTGGTCGCATCACCGCGCGACGTCGATCACCGCTGCCGGCGCCGGCCGTCAGCCGCCGGCGGCGACCATCGCGCGGGGGTGCGCCGCCCGATAGGCCGCGAACAGCCGTTCGGTCGAGACCTTGGTGTACACCTGCGTCGTGCTGACCGAGGCGTGGCCCAGCAGCTCCTGCACGGCACGCAGGTCGGCCCCGTGGTCGAGCATGTGGGTGGCACACGAGTGCCGCAGCACGTGGGGCGTCAGCTTGGCCTCCAACCCCACGGCCGCGCCCCGGCGCTTGACGATCAGCCAGGCCCCCTGGCGGGTCAGGCGACCGCCCCGGCGGTTGAGGAACACGGCGTCGGCGTCGCCCCGTCGCGCCCACCGCTCGGGCGCCAGCGCCGGGCGCCCGCCGCGCCCGAGCCAGTCGCCGAGCGCCGCGAGGGCGTGGCGACCGACGGGCACCACGCGCTCCTTGGACCCCTTGCCGAACGCCCGCAGCAGCGCGGACTCGAGGTCGACGTCGGCCAGGCGCAGCCCCACCAGCTCGGAGATGCGCAGCCCGGTGCCGTACAGCACCTCGAGGACGGCGCGGTCACGGCGGGCCACCGGGTCGTCGCCGGCCACCGCGCCGAGCAGGGCGGCGACCTCGTCCTCGCTGAGCGACTTCGGCAGCCCGGCCGGCACGCGCGGCGCCTCGACGTGGGCGCCGGGGTCGCTCGGCGCCCGGCCCTCCTCGGCGAGGAAGCGGTGCAGCGACCGGGCGGCCACCACGGCCCGGGCCACGGTGGCGGGTGCCAGCCCCGTGGCGCGCAGCTCGCCCACGTACGCCTCGAGGTCGGGCTCGCCGACCGTGGCCAGGGGCAACCCGCGGGCTCGCAGCCAGCGCCACCACCGCCGGGCGTCGCGCCGGTAGGCCGCGAGCGTCGACGGCGCCCGGCCCCGCTCGGTCGCCAGCCACGACAGCCACTCCTCGACGTCGAGGGGCAGCAGCTCCGGATCGCCGGCGGGATCGCCCGAGGCGTCGCCCGCGTGGTCGCCGCCGGGGTCGCCCGGCGGGTCGGAGGCGGCCGCGGCGAGCATGCGGGCCACCGTAGGGCGCCGGGCCACGGCTAACGTGGCATCCAGGCGAAGGGCCCGCCCCGCCTGCGCCGACCCGCCCGACCCGCCCGATACGCCCGATCCGCCCGCCCGACCGGAGGGAGCCCGGTGCCGCTGTACGACTTCCGCTGCCGCACGTGCGGCGCCACGTTCGAGGTCCGCCGCGCGATGGCCGACGCCGCGTCGCCGGCCGCCTGCCCGGCCGGGCACGCCGACACGGTCAAGCTGATGCCGCTCGTGGCCGTGGGCGGCAAGGCCGGTGCCGATTCCGCCGCCGCGGCCGCACCCGGCCCGGGCGCCGGTGGGGCGTGCTGCGGGGGCGCCTGCGGCTGCGGCTGACGTCAAGGGGCCGCGATGCGGCGGCGGGCCAGGTCGATCACGGCGATCACCGTCTTGGCGTCGGTGATGCGGCCGTCGTCGACCATGGCGAGCGCCGCGGTGAGCGGCATGCGCTCGACGTGCATGTGCTGCTCCTCGGCGCCCTGCCGGTCGTCGGGCACCTCGGTCAGCCCGGTGGCCACGTAGACGACCACCGACTCGTCGGAGAAGCCGGCCGAGTTGTGGAAGGTGACGAGGTGGTCGAGCGTGCTGGCCCGCAGGCCGGCCTCCTCGGCCAGCTCGCGCCGCGCGGTCTGCTCGGTGGGTTCGCCGTCGACGTCGCGCAGGCCGGCCGGCACCTCCCACACCTCGGCGTCGAGCGCCGCCCGGTACTGGCGCAGCAGGGTGACCGTGCCGTCGTCGTGCAGCGGCACGACGGCCACCGCCCCCGGGTGGCGCACGACCTCGCGCACGTGCCGGACACCGTCCGGCCCCTCGACCTCGACCTCGGACACGCCGAGGCGCCGCCCCGACCAGACCCGGCGCTCGGCCGCCACGCGGAACGTGGCGCCCGGCTCGGCGCCGGTCACTGCAGCGTCCGGGCGGGCTCGGGCTCGTCGACCGGGAACAGGTGGGGGCGCCGGCCCTCGGCCCGGTCGAGCGCCGCGGCCACGAACTCGCGGAACAGCGGCGCCGGCCGGTCGGGCCGGCTCTTGAACTCGGGGTGGGCCTGGGTGCCGACCCAGTAGGGGTGGTCGGCCAGCTCGACGAACTCGACCAGCCGACCGTCGGGCGACGAGCCCGAGAACACGAAGCCGGTGCCCTCGAACTTGCCCCGGTAGCGGGGGTTGAACTCGTAGCGGTGGCGGTGCCGCTCGGACACCACGGTCTTGCCGTAGGCCGCCGCTGCGATCGTGCCCTCGCCCAGCTCGGCGATGTAGGCGCCGAGCCGCATGGTGCCGCCCATCTCGGTGACGTCGCGCTGGCTGTCCATGAGGTCGATGACCGGGTGGGGGGTGGACGGGTCGAACTCGGTGGAGTTGGCGCCGGCCAGGCCCAGCTCGTTGCGGGCGTACTCGATGGTCATCACCTGCATGCCCAGGCAGAGCCCCAGGCAGGGGATGGCGTTCTCGCGGGCGTAGTTGGCGGCCGCGATCTTGCCCTCGACGCCACGCTCGCCGAACCCGCCGGGGATCACGATGCCGTCGAGGTCGCGCAGCCGGCCCTCGGCGAGCAGGCCCTCGGTGTCCTCGGCCTGGATCCACTCGATCGCGACCTTGGCGCCGTGGTGGAAGCCGCCGTGCTTGAGGGCCTCGACGACCGAGAGGTAGGCGTCGGGCAGGCTCACGTACTTGCCGATGATGCCGACCCGCACCTCGCGGGTGGCCGACTCGATGCGCTCGACCAGCCGCTCCCACTCGCCGAGGTCGGGCGGGGCGTCGATGCCCAGGTGCTCGCAGATCACCCCGTCGAAGCCCTCCTCGTGCAGGACGAGGGGCACCTCGTAGAGGTTGGAGGCGTCGGCCGCGTTGACCACCGCCTCGGGCGACACGTCGCACAGGCGGGAGATCTTCTGCTTCAGCGCGTCGCTGAGCGGGCGCTCGCTGCGGCACACGATCACGTCCGGCTGGATGCCCCGGGCCCGCAGCTCGGTGACCGAGTGCTGGGTGGGCTTGGTCTTCTGCTCGCCCGCCGGGCCGATGAACGGCACGAGCGTGACGTGCACGAAGGCGACGTTGTTGCGCCCCACGTCGAGCCGGAGCTGCCGGATGGCCTCGAGGAACGGCAGGATCTCGATGTCGCCGACCGTGCCGCCGATCTCGGTGATGACGACGTCGACGTCGTCGCCGGCCAGCCGGGTGATGCGCCGCTTGATCTCGTCGGTGATGTGCGGGATGACCTGGACGGTCTTGCCCAGGTAGTCGCCGCGCCGCTCGGCGGCCAGCACGGCGGAGTAGATCGAGCCGGTGGTGGCGTTGCTGCCCCGCGACAGCGGCTCGTCGATGAAGCGCTCGTAGTGGCCGAGGTCGAGGTCGGTCTCTCCGCCGTCGTCGGTGACGAACACCTCGCCGTGCTCGAACGGGTTCATGGTGCCGGGGTCGACGTTGATGTAGGGGTCGAGCTTCTGCATCGTGACCCGCAGGCCGCGGGACTTGAGCAGGCGACCGAGCGACGAGGCGGAGATGCCCTTGCCGAGGGAGCTGGCGACCCCACCCGTGACGAAGATGTGTTTTGTCACGGGACCACACTCTAACCCGCCCGGGGCCGGCCACCGCGGACGGCCCGGTGACCAGGGCGCGGGCGCGGTCACCCGATGCGCAGCGAGGTGCGGATGCCGCGCCGCTCGCGCAGGTTGTCGACCGCCGCCTCGACGTCGTCGAGCGGGTAGCGGTGGGTGATCATGGCGGCCAGGTCGAGGCTGCCGGCCCGGGCGAGGGCGAGCAGCCGCGGGATGTCCCGGTGGGCGTTGACGCTGCCGAGCAGGCAGCCGACGAGCCGCTTCTCGGTGGCGGTGAACCCGGCGACCATCGGGATGCTGATGCCCTGGTCGAGCGGCGGCGCGCCCACGCCGACCGTGGTGCCGCCGGGCCGGCTGGTGGCGATGCCCTGTTCGAGGAGCGCCGCCTGCCCCGCCGCCTCGAAGCAGTAGTCCATGCCGACGCCCGTCAGGTCCATGCAGTAGGCGGTGACGTCGATCGCCGCCGGGTCCACCGCGTGGGTGGCGCCGAAGCGCAGGGCGGCCTCGCGCCGCTCGGCCACGGGATCGGCCACGACGACCACCGACGCGCCCGCCAGGCGGGCGCCCTGCACGACGGCGATGCCGATGCCGCCGGCGCCCAGCACGAGCACGGTCGCCCCCTCCTCGACCCGGGCGGTCTCGAGCACCGCGCCCACCCCGGTCTGCACCGCGCAGCCGATGACGCACGCCTCGGCCAGGTCGACGTCGTCGTCGACCTTGACCGCGCCCTCGTGCGGCAGCACCACGTACTCGGCCCAGCCGCCCATGCCGAGCCCCCGGTACACCACCTCGCCGCCCCGCGACAGCGGACTGGTGCCATCGGGCCGGGTCGAGGTGACCAGCGCGGCGGAGTACGAGGCGCACAGCGTGGGGTTGCCCCGCGTGCAGAAGTAGCAGCGGCCGCACGAGGGCAGCG
>DASTFE010000413.1:0-5312 GCA_035708905.1 Acidimicrobiales bacterium
ACGGTGATCGAGTCGCCGGTGTGCACGCCCATCGGGTCGAGGTTCTCGATCGAGCAGATGACCACGCAGTTGTCGGCGCGGTCGCGCATGACCTCGAGCTCGTACTCCTTCCACCCGGCGATCGACCGCTCGATCAGGATCTCGCTGATCGGGCTGGCCGCCAGCCCGTTCGCGGCGAGGCGCTCGAAGTCTGAGCGGGTGGTGGCGATGCCGGTGCCCTTGCCGCCCAGGATGAACGCCGGGCGGATGACGACCGGCAGGCCGATCCGCTCGACGAGGGTCACCGCCTCGTCCATGGTGTGGGCGGTGGCCGACGGGGGCACGCTCAGGCCGATGCCCTGCATGGCGGCCTTGAACCGCTCTCGGTCCTCGGCGGTGGAGATGGCCTCGGCGTTGGCGCCGATCAGCTCGGGCGTGCCGGGGGCGCCGACGGCCTTGCGGTCGACCAGCTCCATCGCCAGGTTGAGCGCCGTCTGACCGCCGAGCGTCGGCAGCACGGCGTCGGGGCGCTCGCGCTCGATGATCCGGGCCAGGTGGTCGGCGTCGAGCGGCTCGACGTAGGTGGCGTCGGCGAACTCGGGGTCGGTCATGATCGTCGCCGGGTTCGAGTTGGCGAGGATCACGCGGTAGCCCTCGGCCAGCAGGACCTTGCAGGCCTGGGTGCCCGAGTAGTCGAACTCGCACGCCTGGCCGATGACGATCGGCCCGGCGCCGATCAGCAGGATCGACTCGATGTCGTCGCGGCGGGGCACGGCGTCAGCCCCCTCCCGCCCCGTCGACGAGCGCGCCGAACTCGTCGAACAGGTAGGCCGCGTCGTGGGGTCCGGGCCCGGCCTCGGGGTGGTACTGCACGCCGAACGCCCGCAGGCGCGGCGCCCGGATGCCCTCGATCACCCCGTCGTTGAGGTTGACGTGGGTGACCTCGACGTCGGGGCCGAGCGACCCCTCGACGACGGCGTAGTTGTGGTTCTGGCTGGTGATCTCGACCTGGCCGCCGGCCAGCCGCCGGACCGGGTGGTTGCCGCCGTGGTGGCCGAAGGGCAGCTTGTGGGTGCTGGCGCCGAGCGCCGCCCCCAGCAGCTGGTGGCCGAGGCAGATGCCGAACACCGGCACCGCGCCGAGCAGCGTCCGGATGGCCTCGGCGGCGTAGCCGACGGCGGCCGGGTCGCCGGGGCCGTTCGACAGGAACACGCCGTCGGGCCGCCGGGCCAGCACGTCCGCCGCCGGCGTAGTGGCGGGGACGACCGTGACCTCACCCAGGCCGGACAGGTGGCGCAGGATCGTGCGTTTGATGCCGTAGTCGTAGGCCACGATGCGCCGCCGGGCGCCGGGCCGGGCGGGGACGGTGTAGGGCTCGGCGCACGTGACCGTGGCGACCAGGTCGACGCCGTCTGTGCCGGGCTCGGCCGCGGCGGCGGCCTTCAGCTCGGTCTCGCCGGCGTCGCCGAAGGCGCCGGGCATGGCGCCGGCCTCGCGGATGTGGCGGGTCAGGCGGCGGGTGTCGACCCCGGCGATGCCGGGCACGCCGTGGCGGCGCAGGTAGGCGTCGAGGTCGCCGGTGGCCCGCCAGCTCGACCGGCGGCGGGCGAGGTCGCGCACCACCACCCCCCGGCAGAACGGCCGCCGGCTCTCGTCGTCGTCGCCGTTGACCCCGTAGTTGCCGATGTGGGGGTAGGTGAAGGTGATGATCTGGCCGGCGTAGCTGGGGTCGGACGTCACCTCCTGGTAGCCGGACAGCACGGTGTTGAACACCACCTCGCCGGTCGCCGCCCCGCCCGGGGGCTCGGCCCCGACGAGCTCGCCCTCGAACGTCGTGCCGTCGGCGAGGACCAGCAGCCCGTCGCGCACGCTCACCCGGCGGCCCCCGGCCCACGCTCGTCGCATCGCATAAGGATGCACTGTAGTGAATGGATCTGCGCGGCGACGAGCGGCGGCCGGTGCGGCCGCGTCACCGCTGGGCCTCGGCGTCGACCACCACGGCCTCGCCGGCCAGCACCGTGTGGCGCACGCGGCCCGTCAGCGTCGTGCCCGCGTACGGCGTGTTGCGGCTGCGGCTGGCCAGGGCGCCGGGGTCGACCGTCCACGTGGCCGCCGGGTCGACGACGCACAGGTTGGCCGGGCGGCCCTCGGCCACCGGGCCGCCGTGGGCGTCGTGCGCGCCGATGATCGCCGCCGGCCGCCACGACATGAGGGCCAGCACGTCGGCGATCGGCAGGTCGAGGTTCGTCAGCGCCAGCGCCAGCGCCGTCTCGAGCCCCAGCATGCCCGGGGGCGCCTGGTCGAAGGGCAGCTCCTTGGCCTCGGGCGCGTGCGGCGCGTGGTCGGTGGCGATGCAGTCGACCGTGCCCGCCGCCAGGCCCGCCCGCACCGCGGCGACGTCGTCGTCGGTACGCAGCGGCGGGTTGACCTTGAACACCGGGTCGTAACCCGCGCAGCAGGCGTCGGTGAGCGTGAGGTGGTGGGGCGTCGCCTCGCACGTCACCGGCAGGCCCTCGGCCTTGGCCGCCGCCACCATCTCGATCGAGCGCCGCGTCGACAGGTGCTGGAAGTGGACCGCCGCCCCGGTCATCCGGGCCAGCGCGATGTCGCGCAGCACCATCACCTCCTCGGCCTCGCGGGGCTGGCCGGGGACGCCCAGGCGCGACGACCACGCACCCTCGTGCATCGCGCCGCCCGCCGAGAGCACCTCGTCCTCGCAGTGCTGGGCCAGCGTGACCCCGAGCCCGCGGGCGTACTCGAGGGCGTGGCGCATCAGGCGGGCGTCCTGCACCCCGGTGCCGTCGTCGGTGAACAGCCGCACGCCCAGCGCCGCCAGCTCGGCCATGGGCGTGAGCTGCGTGCCGGCCCGGCCGACCGTGATGGCCGCCGAGGTGCGCACGTCGCACGGGGCGCCCCGCCCCAGCTCGAGCACCTCGCGGGCCACCCCGGCCGAGTCGATGGCCGGCGTGGTGTTGGGCATCGCCAGGATGCACGTGAAGCCGCCGAGCGCCGCGGCCCGGGCACCGGTCTCGACCGTCTCGGCCTCCTCGCGGCCCGGCTGGCGCAGGTGGGTGTGCAGGTCGACCAGGCCGGGGGCGACCACGCACCCCCCGGCGTCGAGCGTGACGTCGGCGGCGAGGTCGGCGGCGCCGCCCTCGACCACCGCGGCGATGCGCCCGTCCTCGACCAGCACGTCCGCCCGGCGGGTGCCGGTGGCGTCGACCACCTGGCCGCCCCGGATGACGATCGACTTCATCGACTTCCTTCCCGATCGAGCTCGCCACCCAGGTCGCGCCCCGAGCCGAGCAGGTCGAACAGCACCGCCATGCGGACCGCCACGCCGTTGCGCACCTGGTCGACCACCACCGACCGGGGCAGGTCCGCGACGTCGGCGGCGATCTCGACGCCCCGGTTCATAGGGCCGGGATGCATCACGATGGCCTTGTCGCCCAGCAGGTCGACCCGGCGCCGGGTCAGCCCGTAGCACGACGTGTACTCGCGCAGCGACGGCACGAGCGAGCCGGCCATGCGCTCGCGCTGCATGCGCAGCAGGTAGACCGCGTCGACGGTCGGCAGCACGGCGTCGAGGTCGTGGCTCACCCGCACGGGCCAGCCCTCGACGCTCGGGGGCAGCAGCGTGGGGGGCGCCACCAGCGTGACCACGGCGCCGAGCTTGGTGAACGCCCAGACGTCGCTGCGGGCCACCCGGCTGTGGTTGATGTCGCCCACGATGGCGACGTGGCGGCCGCCGAGGCCGCCGAGGTGCTCGCGGATCGTGTAGCAGTCGAGCAGCGCCTGGGTGGGGTGCTCGTGCCAGCCGTCGCCGGCGTTGACCACGCTGCCCGACACCCACCGGGCGATCTGGTGGGGCACGCCGGCCGAGCGGTGGCGCACGACGATGGCGTCGACGCCCATCGCCTCGATGGTCTCGACGGTGTCGCGCAGCGACTCGCCCTTGGCCACCGACGAGGTCGACACCGAGAAGCTGAGCGTGTCGGCCGACAGCCGCTTGGCCGCCTGCTCGAAGCTGAGTCGGGTGCGGGTCGAGTCCTCGTAGAACAGCGAGGTGACCGTGCGGCCCTGCAGGGCGGGCACCTTGGGCATGCGCCGCCGGCTCACCTCGACGAAGCTGTCGGTCAGGGTCAGCAGCCCCTCGATCTCGTCGGCCGACAGGTCGGCCACCCCCAGCAGGTGCCGGCGGGCCCCGGTCACCGGTGCGCCTCCTTGTGCACCTCGCCCAGGTCGACCCCGTCGAGCGTGGCGTTGACCATCTCGTCGCGCCGGGTCGGCAGGTTCTTGCCCACGTAGTCGGGGCGGATCGGCAGCTCGCGGTGGCCCCGGTCGACGATCACCGCCAGCTGGATGGCCCGGGGACGCCCGTAGGTGTGGACGGCGTCGAGCGCGGCCCGGATGGTGCGCCCGGTGAAGAGCACGTCGTCGACCAGCACCACCACCCGGCCGGTCAGGTCGACGGGGATGTCGGTCACCGCGCTCGGAAGCACCGGCCGCAGGCCGATGTCGTCGCGGTGGAAGGCCACGTCGAGGGTGCCGGTGGGCGGGGCCGCGCCGTCGATCTTGGCGAGCGCCTCGGCCAGTGCCCCGGCGAAGGTGACCCCGCCGGTCTGCAGCCCGACGAGCACCACGTCGTCGAGCCCGTGGTTGCGCTCGATGATCTCGTGCGCCATCCGCCAGATCGCCCGGCGCACGTCGTCGGCGTCGAGCACCTGCGTGCGGGCAACGAAAACGCCCCCGAACGGGGGCGTGCTACGTCGTTCGCGCTCTGCCAATCGGGGACCTCCCCATCGCTCTGCCGTGCGGGACTCGCCGGACCCGCTTCACGGTCAGGGCCGCAGCGTAGCAGTCGACTCGTCCCGACCGGGTGACCGGGCGTCGCTGACCGTCGGGACCGCTTCGAGGTGATGGCGGTCGCCCCGAGACTCCCGAGGCAATCGCGGTCGGGGGCCGACCGCCATCGCCTCGGGACGCCGCTCGCGACCGTCATTGCCTCGGGACCACGCGTCCGTCCCCGCGCCGCGGCCAACCCGTCGGCCGCGGCAACGACGTGTCGGGTTACGACATCGGGAGGCGCACGCGAGACCAGATGGTGGCGTCGGCGGCGTGTCCCAGCTCGACGAACCCGGCGCCGGCGGCGACACGGGCCGCCGCCGGGTTCGCATCGTCGATGCGGGCCCACACCTGGTCGAGGCCGAGCGCCGACAGCGCCCAGCCTGCCAGCAGGCGGGCCGCAGCGGTCGCCAGGCCCTGCCCACGGGCGGCCGGAGCGATCCACCAGCCGATCTCGGCCCGCAGTGGCCGTGCCTGCACGTTGCGCA
>DASTFE010000414.1:0-8065 GCA_035708905.1 Acidimicrobiales bacterium
CGGCTCAGGGAGTTCGGTATGCGTCGTCGTCGTCACGGCAACCGTTGTCGATGTCGCCGCCCGATCGGTTTCCGAGGACTCCTCGGTCGCTCCGTCGTCTCCGCCACAAGCGGTGAGGACCACCACCAACACCAATACCAGCACGCCACGCAGTCGCCGCATCAGCCCTCCCCCCTTGGAGACAGCGAGCCAACGCTGCACCTTCAGTGTGCGGTGTGCGGCCGGAACAGGGTAGGGGCCAAGGTCACCGGTGCCGGTCGCGTCGATGCCAGCGGTCAGGGGCGTTGCTGGCAAGGACGACGACGCAGCCGGTTGGCGGTCTCGACATGTGCGAAGGTGCCGTGGTCGTCCGAAGGTCGAGGGAGAAGAACCGATGGCCGAGCGCACCCCCGGGGATGTCGCCCGGGAGATCATCGACGCGAACCTGTACATGGTGCTTGCCACCGCTGACGAGACCGGGCGACCGTGGGCGTCGCCCGTCTACTTCGCCAACGCCGGTTACACCGAGCTCTTCTGGGTGTCCTCACCTGAGGCCACCCACTCGTGCAACATCGCTCGGCGTCCGGACGTGGGGATCGTGATCTTCGACTCGCGGGTGCCCATCGGCACTGGTCAGGGCGTGTACATGACCGCCATCGCCGAGGCAGTGGAGCCGGAGGGGATCGAACGGGGGATCGACGTGTTCTCCCGGCGCTCACTGGCCCACGGCGGCGCGGAGTGGACCACGGCGGACGTGGCGACCGAGGGAGAGTCGGCCATTCGCCTCTACCGGGCCACGGCCGCGGCGCACTCGATCCTGGCCAAGGACGGCCGGCCCGACCACCGCATCCCTGCCGACGTCTAGGAGACCACTGAGCAGTCCGCTGGCACCTCCGCAATCTCCCGAGGCTGAGGACCGGCGGAGGACAGAGGGCGAGCGGTAGCGGTGCTTGCCCTGGTCAGGACGCCTGCGCAGGCCCGATTTCAGCGCTTGGTGGAGAAGCGGCTGCGGCGCTCGTGGCGCTCGACGGCCAGGCGCACCAGCTCGTCGATCAGTTCGGGGTACGAGAGTCCGGACGCCTCCCACAGGCGGGGGTACATCGACACCGGGGTGAAGCCCGGGATCGTGTTCACCTCGTTGAGCAGGAAGCCCCGCCCGGCCTCCTCGAGGAAGAAGTCGACCCGGGCCAGGCCGTCGCACCGCAGGGCGCCGAACGCCTGGAGGGCCAGGTCGCGCACCCGCGCCGTCTGGGCCTCGTCGAGCGGGGCCGGCACCAGCAGGTCGCAGGTGCCGTCGACGTACTTGTCGTCGTAGTCGTAGAACTCGTGGCTCGACACGATCTCGCCGGGCACCGAGGCCCGGGGCTCGGCGTTGCCGATGACCGCCACCTCGATCTCGCGGGCGGTGACGCCCTCCTCGACCAGCACCCATTCGTCGTACTCGGTCGCCAGGGCCACCGCCTCGGCCAGCTCGGCCGGCTCGTGCACCTTGGTGACGCCGACCGACGATCCCAGGTTGGCGGGCTTCACGAACACGGGGTAGGGCAGCCCGGCCTCGGCCACCGCCGCCGGCGCCCGCTCGGCCTCGGTGTCGCGCAGGGCCGCGTAGCGGACCTGGGGCAGCCCGTGGGCGGCCGCCACCTCCTTGGCCTTGACCTTGTCCATGCACAGCGCCGACGCCAGCACGCCCGACCCGACGTACGGCACTCCCGCCAACTCGAGCATGCCCTGCACGGTGCCGTCCTCGCCGCGTGGGCCGTGCAGCAGCGGCAGCACGACCACCGGCAGGTCGCCGGACAGCGGCGACACGGTCGGCAGCGGCTCGACGGCGCTGCCGGTGGCGGACAGGCGGCTGGGCAGCGTCGACTGCCCGCGGGCGAGGGCGGCGAGCGCCTCGTCGGACCGCACCCAGTCGCCCTCGCGGGTGATGCCGACGGGCACGACGTCGTAGCGTTCCGGATCGACGGCGCGCAGCACGTCGGCCGCGCCGGTGCACGACACCTCGTGCTCGGCCGACTGGCCGCCGAAGAGGACCACGAGGCGGACGCGATCGGTGCTGGCCATGGCGAGCGAGCGTACCCAAGGCCGTCGATGCGCGGGGCGAGGCCGGCGAGATGCCAAGATCGTCGGCCGTGGACATGCGCACCAGCGACGTCGCCGCCGCCACCCGCGGGCGGCTGGTCGGCCCCGACGTGACCGTGCGGGGCGCGGCGATCGACTCGCGCCTCGTCACCGGCGGCGAGCTGTTCGTGCCCGTCGTGGCCGAGCGCGACGGCCACGACTTCGTGCTGGCGGCCGTCGACGCCGGCGCCGCCGCCTACCTGTCGTCGCGCCCGGTCGACGAGGCGTCAGCCAAGGCGACCGTGGTCGAGGTCAACGACACGGGCGTGGCGCTCTCCGACCTCGGCCGCCACGCCCGCGCCCTGCTCGATGACCGGGTCGACGGCCGGGTGGTGGGCATCACCGGCTCGGTCGGCAAGACCAGCGTCAAGGACCTGGCGCAGGTGGCGCTGGCCGCCCGCTGGCGCACGGCGGCCAGCGCAGGCTCGTTCAACAACGAGCTCGGGGTACCGCTCACGCTGCTCGGCGCCCCCGGCGACGCCGAGGCGCTGGTGATCGAGATGGGCGCCCGCGGTGCCGGGCACGTCGCCGACCTGTGCCGGGTGGCCCGCCCCACCGTGGGCGTGGTCACCCGCATCGCGGCCGTGCACACGGCCACCTTCGGGTCGCTCGACGACGTGGCGGCCGCCAAGGGCGAGCTGGTCGAGGCGCTGCCCGCCACGGGAACGGCTGTGTTGAGCGCCGCCGACGCCCGGGTGGCGGCGATGGCCTCGCGCACCGAGGCCCGCGTGCTCACCTTCGCGGCGGCCGGCGACGTCCGGGCCGAGGACGTGCGCCTCGACGGCGAGCTGCGCCCGTCGTTCCGGGTGGTGACGCCGTGGGGCCGGGCGGACGTGCGGCTCGCCGTGCGGGGCGAGCACATGGTCGACAACGCCCTCGCCGCGGTGGCTGCGGCCCTGGCCTGCGACGTGGCCCTCGACGACGTCGCCGCCGCGCTGGCCACCGCCGACCTGTCCCGGTGGCGCATGGACCTGGTGACCCTGCCGTCGGGCGCCCGGCTGCTCAACGACGCCTACAACGCCAACCCCACCTCGATGGCCGCCGCCCTGCGGGCGCTCGCCGGGCTGCGGGCCGCCCGCCGCGTCGCGGTGCTGGGCATCATGGCCGAGCTGGGCCCGACCAGCGAGGCCGAGCACCGGGCCGTCGGCGACCTGGCCCGCGAGCTGGGCGTCGAGGTCGTGGCCGTGGGCACACCGGCCTACGGGGGCACGGTGGTCGACGACGTCGACGCCGCGGCCGCCGCCCTGGGCGAGCTGGGCGCGGGCGATGCCGTGCTGCTCAAGGGCAGCCGGGTCGTGGGCCTCGAGCGGCTCGCCGACCTGCTCGCAGGCTGATCAGGCCGCGGATCCGCCGCGTCACCCGCCGGCGGCGATCGCCACCGCCGGCCGGAGGCGGGCGTAGAACGACAGCGCCAGCGCGGCAGCGGCGCCCGCCAGCATCACGGCGCTGATCGACGTCGCCTCGATGATCGGCCCGGCGAGCAGGTTGCCGATCGGCACCGTGCCGCCGAACCCCATGATCCACAGCGCCATCACCCCGCCCCGCTCGTGGTCGGCGAGCCCCTGCTGCAGCACGGTCGACAGCGAGGTGATGAACGCGAAGTAGGTCACGCCCACCACCAGCATCACCGGGTAGGCCAGCGCCGGGCTGCGCACCAGCGCGAAGGCGGCGAGCGCGCCGGCGTAGGCCACCAGGGCCTGGCGCACGATGGCCTCCTTGGGGCGCCCGCTGAACACCGTGCCGATCGACAGGGCGCCGGCCACGGCCCCCACGCCGAGGCAGGCGTAGAGCACGCCGTAGGCGGCCGACCGCTCGTCGATGCCGAGGTTGCGCTCGGCCACCACCGGGAGCTGCCCGACGAACGTGAGCGCCAGCAGCGAGAACACCACGACGGTCACCAGGCACCGGCCCACCACCGGGTCGCGCCGCGCCACCGCCAGACCCGCCCCCAGGCGGCGCACGCCCCGCAGGCCGCCGGGGTGGGCTGCCGGCGCCGGCAGGCGCACGGTGAGCAGCGAGGCGATGACGAACAGGTAGCTGAGTCCGTTGGCGGCGAAGACGGCCGACGCGCCGACGGCCGAGTCGAGCAGCGCGCCGATCACCGGACCGACGACGCGCGACCCGTTCATCTGGGCCGAGTGCAGGGCGATGGCGCCGGGCAGGTCGCGGCGGTCGACGAGCTGGGGGACCATGGCCGAGTACGCGGGGTTGAACATCGACTGGCCGACCCCGATGGCGAACACGACGGCCACCAGCGCCACCTGGTTGGGCTGCTCGGGGGCGGCGACGACCGCCAGCAGCAGCGACAGCACCAGCTGGCTGGCCGACACGGTGACGAGCAGCCGGCGCCGGTCGACCGCGTCGGCGAGGGCGCCGCCGACCACCGACAGCAACAGGAACGGTCCGAGCTGGGCGAACAGGACGACGCCGACGAACGTCGGCGACCCGGTCAGGTCGTAGGCGAGCGCCCCCAGCACGACGTTCTGCATCCAGGTGCCGATGTTCGACAGGAACGACCCGAGGAACACCCGCCGGAACGCGGCGTGGCGCAGCGCGGCACGGGCCGAGCCGGGCGCCAGGGCGCGGTCGCCGTCGACGAGGGCGTCCTCGATGTCCTCGACGGGAGGCGACGCGGCAGGTTCAGGGGCGGCCGCGGGCGTGGGGCGGCCGGGGGAGGGGTCGGCCCGCACCCGCCGAGCTTGGCACCGCGACCTCGGCGCGCTCCAGCCTGACCGGCGGGTCAGGCGGGAGCGCCACGGCCGGGCGCCGGCCCCGTTCGGACGGGCTCGGGACGCTTGCTACAGTGGTCCGCCCCGGGCGTATAGCTCAGTTGGCTAGAGCGCACGCTTCACACGCGTGAGGTCACAGGTTCGAGCCCTGTTACGCCCACTCCGTCCCGGTCGCTGCCCCGGCCGCCGGGTCCGGCCCGGCGGCTCGCCAGCCCGGCCGGGCGGCACGCTGTCACCCCGGGCCCAGGCGCGAGCCGGGGGCGGCCCGATGGGCCACCCCCGGTCAGGTCTCGTTGCGGGCTCGGCCGCCGCGGGCCGTCCGTCAGAACCAGCCGGGGTCGAGGTAGACCTCGGTGCTGGCCACGTTGGGGATGGCCTCCCAGCTCGTGATCTCGGCCGCCGTCGACCCGTTGGCGGGGATGAAGTCGAGGAAGCCGTAGCTGCCGCCCACGATCTCGCCGGCGTCGTTGCGGTAGATCGCGTAGGCGTACGGTGAGTCGATCTGCTGCGCGTACGTCGACTTCGCCGTGAACGTGGTGGTCATGTTGTAGTCGCTGACCGCGGTGTTGATGCCCTCGGCGGTCAACGTGCCCTCGTCGGGTACCTCGCCGCGACCGAAGTTCTCGGGCTCGCTCACCTGCACGTCGATGCGGTCGACCTCGCTGGCGAACGTCGTGCCGAAGAACTCGTCGCCGACGCCCATCTTCTCGCCCGGCCGCAGGACGTAGATCGTCACCGAGTCGGACGCCATCGCCGTGCCGGCGGCGTCGTAGGCCGAGATGCTGATGCTGATGTCGGTTGCCGTCTCGTCGCCCTTGTTCTCGATGATGAAGCCGTAGGCGACCGATCGCTCGTCGTCGTCGAAGCCGCCCATGAAGTTCGAGAAGCCCGACTCGACCACCTCGATCTCGGTGCTGCCGGCCTGCACGTCGTCACCCGACGGCGGCGGGTTGCCGCCCGGGTCGGCGGTGGTGTCCGAGCCGCCGCCGGTCGTCTCCTCGGTGGTGGGCGACACCGTCGGTTCGTCGTCGTCGTCGCCGCCCGAGAGCAGCACGAACAGGCCGACGATGGCCGCCGCGGCCACCACACCGATGGCGATGAAGAGCGGCGTGCGGTTCTGACCACCCGGTGCCTGCGGCCCGGGCGGGACGCCGTAGGGGCCCGAGGTGGGCCCGGGCGGCGGGAAACCACCACTTGGCGGCCCGGCGGGGAACCCGCCGCCCGGCGGGCCCGTCGGCGGACCGGTCGGCGGCCCCATCGGGGGAGCGCCCGGCGGCGGCATGCCGGGCCCGGGGAAGGCCGCGGCTGCCGCGACAGGCTCGCCGTCACCCGGCATCGCCGGGCGGGGCGGTGGGTACCACTTGTCGTCCGAGGCCTGCCACCAGTCGGGCCCCTGCGGTGTGTCGCTCATGTGCTCTTCCTCTTCGTGTGTCCGCCGAAGATCGCCCAGCCGAGACGGTCCGGCGGGAGCGGGAGAAGGGCGCGCCCTGCCGGCCGACGGCGGAACTGTAGGTGATCCCGCCGGCCCCGCCGTGTCGCGCGCGTCGGCACCACGCAGTGCGCGTGGCGTCCGTCGCTGGGCGTCCGCAGGGACCTCAGGCGATGGTCTTGGAGAGCCGCTCCATGGCCTCGTCCTCGCTGATGTCGAGGGCGAACGCCAGCTCGGACACGAGCACCTGGCGGGCCTTGACGAACATCGACTTCTCGCCGGCCGACAGGCCCTTGTCGTTGTCGCGCAGGGCCAGGTTCCGCACGACCTCGGCGACCTGGTACACGTCGCCGGACTTGAGCTTCTCCTGGTGGTTCTTGAACCGCCGGGACCAGTTCGTCGGCTCGCGCACGTCTTTCTTGGCCAGCACCTCGAAGACGTCCTCGACGTCCTCGACGCTGATCGGGTAGCGCATCCCGATCTCTTCCGCCTTGTCGACGGGCACCTTGAGCAGGAGGTCGCCGTGCGTCATGCGCAGGACGAAGAACTCCTTGTCCTCGCCGTCGGGTGGCATGGACCTGGTTTCGGTGGCCTCGATGACGGCGGCCCCGTGGTGGGGGTACACCACCCGATCCTTGACGCGAAACGACACGCGCAGCTCCTCGAACGTCCCTGGGGGATTCGTACCAGGATGCCATTTCGGCGGGGCCGTTCCACAGTCGGTTGCCGGCGGCCCCCGGCACGCACGCAGCCGCAGGTGGTGCCTGCTGACCCCCGCCCCGTACAGTCGTTGCACGGTCCGTGCGAGAACCCCGGGAAGGTCGCCATGATCGAGTGGTCCGACGAGCAACAGATGGTGCGCGCCGCGGTGCGCGACTTCATCGAGAAGGAGGTCGTGCCGCACCACCGCGAGCTCGAGCACGGCGACCTGCCCCCCTACGACATCATCCGCAAGCTGTTCTCGACCTTCGGCATGGACGCGATGGCGCGCGACCGCTTCGAGCGGCAGATCGCCCGCGACAAGGCCGTCGCCGCCGGCGAGCAGGTCGACGAGCCGGCCGCCGCGCCCCGCGACCCGGCCGAGGCGGCCAACGCCACGGCGTTCCAGATGATCCCCATCATCGAGCTGTGCCGCTGGTCGCCGGGCATGGTCACCGCCATGGGCGTGTCGATGGGCCTCACCTCGGCGGCCATCCTGTCCCGGGGCACGATCGCCCAGAAGGAGCGCTGGGCGCTGCCGCTGCTCACCTTCGAGAAGATCGGCGCCTGGGCCATCACCGAGCCGGGCTCCGGGTCGGACGCCTTCGGCTCGATGCGCTCGACCGCCAGGCGCGACGGCGACGAGTACGTCCTCAACGGGTCGAAGACGTTCATCACCAACGGCCCCTACGCCGACACGATCGTGTTCATCTGCAAGCTCGACGAGGGCAACCCGCCCGAGGAGCGCAAGGTCGTCAGCTTCATCCTCGACTCGGGCATGCCGGGGCTCGAGCAGTCCAAGCCGCTGAAGAAGATGGGCCTGCACAGCTCGCCCACCGGCGAGCTCTTCCTCGACGACGTGCGGGTGGGCAAGGACCGCCTCATCGGCGAGACCGAGGACGCCCCGGCCCGCTCCGCGGCCAAAGAGACGTTCTCCATGGAGCGCACCGGCGTGGCCGCCATGGCCCTCGGCATCGTCTCGCAGTGTTTGGAGCTCTCCGTCGACTACGCCAAGAACCGGGTGCAGTTCGGCAAGCCCATCGGCGAGTTCCAGCTCATCCAGTTGAAGCTGGCCAAGATGGAGGTGGCCCGCCTCAACATCCAGAAC
>DASTFE010000415.1:0-12068 GCA_035708905.1 Acidimicrobiales bacterium
GGCGTCGGGCAGGTCTACCTTGTTGATCGCCACGACGATCGGCACATTCGCCGCCTTGGCGTGGCGGATCGCCTCGATGGTCTGCGGCATGATGCCGTCACTGGCCGCCACCACCAGCACGACGATGTCGGTGGCCTGGGCGCCGCGGGCCCGCATGGCGGTGAACGCCTCGTGGCCCGGGGTGTCGATGAAGGTGATGCGCCGACCGTTCTTCTCGGTCTGGTAGGCGCCGATGTGCTGGGTGATGCCGCCGGCCTCGCCCGCCACGACGTTGGCGTTGCGGATGCGGTCGAGCAGCTTGGTCTTGCCGTGGTCGACGTGGCCCATGACGGTGATGACGGGCGGGCGCGGCTCGGCGCCGTCCTGCACGCCCTCGTCGAACAGCTCGTCGAAGCCGAGCCTGCGCTGCAGCTCGACCTCTTGCTCCTCGCCGGGGTCGACCAGGCGGATCTCGGCACCGATCTCGGCGGCGAACAGCTCGATCATGTCGTCGGTCAGCGACTGCGTGGCCGTGACCATCTCGCCCTGCTGCATGAGGAAGCGGACGACGTCGGCCGCGGTGCGGTTGACCTTGGGGCCGAGGTCCTGCGGGGTGGAGGCCCGCTCGACCACGATCGTGCCCTCGGGCACCGGTGCGGAGGCCGGCGTGTAGCTCGGCGCCTCCATGGGCTGGAGCTCCTCGCGGCTGCGCCGTCGCCGGCCACGCCGCCGCGGGGGACGCTGGCCGCCGCGGGGACCGCCGCCCCTGCCGCCGCCGGGCGCGCCGGCGGGACCGCCGCCGAAGGCGCCGCGGGAACCGGCACCACCACCGCCGCCGCCACCGCCGCCTCCGAAGGGACGGCCACCGCCGGCGCCGCCACCGCCACTGGGCGGGCCGCCGGGACGGCCGCGGGCGGGGGCGCCGCCACCGGGACGGGCACCACCGCGGGACGGGGTCGGGCCCCGCCCACCCATGCCGGGCGGGGGCGGGATCGGCTTGCCCGAGTGCGACGTCGGCGGGCCGGGCGGGGGCGGGATCGGCTTGCCGGAGGACGAGGTCGGACGGGGGCCGCCGGGCGCCGGTCGGGCCGGGCGAGGCGGGGCGCCGCCGCCGGTAGGCGCCGGCGGACGCGGCGCGCCGGCCGGCGGGGGCGTGGGCCGGCCGGTGGGGGGTGCCGAGGGCCGTTGGGGCCGGCTGGGCGCCGGGCGATCGGGCGCGCGCGGGGCGCGGGTGTCGGCCGCGGGCGCGCTGGCCGACGCTGCGGGGCGCGCGGCACCGCCCTCGTCACGGCGGGGTGGGCGCGGCGGGTTCTCGCTGCCCGACGACGTGACGAGGCGCCCGGGCGGCGGAGGCGGCGCCGGCCGACCGGCCGTGCGCTGCGGCGGTGCGGCCGGCGGCATCGACGGGCGGAGGTTCCAGCCGTCGCCCGCCGGGCGCTCGTCCCCGCCGGGCGGGGTCGGCGTGGGCTTGGCGGCGCGGGCGGGCGCCTTGGCTGCGGGCTCGACCGGCTCGGGCTCGGCGGCCTCGGGCTCGGGCTCGGCGGCCACGGGCTCGGGCGTCGGGGCTGCGGGCTCGGCCGCAGGGACCGGCTCGGCCGCAGGGGCCTTGCGGGCGGCGGACTTGCCGCTCTTCTTGGGTGCGGGCTTGGCCGGCTTGGGCTCTTCGGGTTGCTCGGCGCGCGTCAGCCCGTCGCGCTCGGCGCGCCGGCGGACGCGGTCAGCTTGCGCCTCCTCGATGCCCGAGGAGTGCGTCTTGACCCCGATGCCCAGCGCGAGGGCGAGATCGAGGGTTTCCTTGTTCGTCATCCCGAGCTCCTTGGCGAGCTCGTGGACCCGGATCTTCGCTGCCAAAGTTGTCTCTGACCAGCCCTTCGTCTGTCTCTGAGGCGCGAACCACGCACCCCACGGTGCGGATCGCAGCCCTCCATCCTCGCGCAGACCACCGCCAGGGGACGAACGGTGACCGCGGAAGCGGCGTGCCTCGATGCCTGCCAGTGCGCTCATCGACTGTCGCGGAACGCCCGATCGAACGCTCGACGACGGACGGCGAGCGCCTGGCACGCGTCGAGGGTGGCCCGGCAGAGCCACGCTCCACGTCCAGGAAGTCTACGGCCCTCGACCGGGGTTCCGTCGCTGCCCCGCACGAACCTGACCAGCTCGGACTGCGGTGCCTTGCGGCGGCAGCCGATGCAGGTGCGCTCGGGCTCGCGCGGTCGCCCGGCCCTAGCCGTCGTCGCCCCCGGTGCCGGCCGCGCCGGCTTCCGGCTCGGGCACCGCGGCCTCGGGTGTCTCGGCGTCGGTCGCGGGGGCCGCCGGGGCGGTCTGGGGCTCGGTGCCGCCGTCGCCGCCGGCCTCGGCTGCTGCAGCCTGCCCCGCGTCTGGCGCGGCAGCGCCGGCCTCGCCGCCCTCGGGCGCTGCGACCTCGCCGCCATCTGACGCCACGGCCTCGCCGGCCTCACCGGCTTCTCCGGCCCCCGACGGCGCAGCCTCGCCGGCCCCGGGCTCGGCGGCCTCGCCGGGTTCACCGGCCCCCGACGGCGCAGCCGCGCCGGCCCCGGGCTCGGCGGCCTCGCCGGCTTCTCCGGCCCCCGACGGCGCAGCCGCGCCGGCCTCGGCCGACGGCTCGGACACCGCCGCCTCCCAGGCCTCGGCCGACAGGGCGGGGCCGCCCTCGGCTGGCTGCCACACCTGCTCGCCGGTCTCGGGGTCGACCACCCACTCGCCCTCGGCCCAGTCCTGCTGGGCGTAGGTCTCCTCTTCGGCCAGCTGCGACTCGCTCTTGATGTCGACCCGCCATCCGGTGAGCCGGGCGGAGAGGCGGGCGTTCTGACCCTCCTTGCCGATGGCCAGGGAGAGCTGGTAGTCGGGCACGATCACCTCGGCGACGCCGGTGTCCTCGTTGATGCGCACCTCCTTCACCTTGGCCGGTGACAGCGCCTTGGCCACGAACTCGTAGGGGTCGTCGCTGAAGGGCACGATGTCGATCTTCTCGCCGCGCAGCTCGTTGACCACCTGGCGCACCCGCGCGCCGCGGGCGCCCACGCAGGCGCCGACCGGGTCGACGTTGCTGTCGTTCGACCACACCGCGATCTTGGTGCGGTGGCCGGGCTCGCGGGCGCAGGCCTTGATCTCGACCACGCCGTCGGCGATCTCGGGCACCTCGAGCTTGAACAGCTCGAGCACGAGGCCGGGGTGCGTACGGGACACGACGATCTGCGGGCCCTTCGACGTACGCCGCACCTCGACGATGTAGGCCTTGAGGCGGGTGTTGGCCTCGGCCCGCTCGTGGGGCACCTGCTCGGCCTGCGGCAGCAGCGCCTCGACGGGCCCCAGGCTGAGCAGCGTGTAGCGGCTGTCGCCCTGCTGCACCGTGCCCGTGACGATGTCGCCCTCGCGGCCCGCGTACTCCTCGTAGCGCAGCTCGCGCTCGGCCTCGCGGATGCGCTGGGTCATGACCTGGCGGGCCGTCTGGGCGGCGATCCGGCCGAAGTCCTTGGGCGTCACGTCGAGCGCGGGCCCGTAGGGCTCGCCGTCCTCGTCGATCTCCTGCGCGTACACCCGGATGTCGAAGTTGGTGGGGTCGATGGTGACCCAGGCGTACTCGTGGGCGCCCGGCATGCGCTTGTAGGCCGACTCGAGTGCGTCGGCCAGGGCGGACATGAGGGTGTCGACCGAGATGCCCTTCTCCGCGGCGAGCGCCTGCAGCGCTTCCATCATCTCGCTCATGACGTGTGGTCCCTCTTCTCGTTGCTCGTTGCCTTGCCTGCCTGCCTGCGCTGCGGTTTCCGCCCGGGCCGGCGCGCCGCGCCCGGCTTGGCGGTCGGCCCCCACTCGAACACGGTGCGGGCCCGGTCGATGTCGCCGTAGGCCACCCGGCGCTCGACGGGGACGCCGTCGTCGTCGCTGCCGGCGCGCACGACGACGCCCGTGTCGTCGGCCGCGACCAGCTCGCCGGCGAGCCGCCGCTCGCCCGTCGCGGCGGCGCCTGCCAGCAGCTTGACCTTGATCTGCTCGCCCACGGCCCGGGCGAAGTGCTGCGGCGTGCGCAGCGTGCGCTCGAGGCCGGGGCTCGTGACCTCGAGCGTGTAGGTGCCGGGGATGGGATCGGCCTCGTCGAGCGCACGCGACACGGCCCGGGTGGTGTCGCTGAGCAGGTCGAGGTCGAGGCCCTCGGGCCGGTCGACCACCACCTTGAGCAGCGAGCCGGCCAGCTCGACGTCGTAGAGGTCGAGCTGGCGGTCGGCCAGGAGGGGCAGGACCAGCTCGCGCACCCGGTCGGTGACGGTCATCTGCGGTACCTCCTTTCACACGAAAGGCGTGGGCCCCAGGCCCACGCCTTCGCTCGATCCTGCGAACGGTGACGGCATCCGTCCCAACTGAACGGACGCTGGAGTATAGCGAGATGTGCCGCGATCACCGATCGCGGAACGACCGCGCTCAGTAGGCGCGCGCCACCACGGCGACGATGTCGTCGTCGTCCTCGGAGGCGGGCAGCGCGCCGTCCGGGCCCATGAGGCACCGCACGGTGATGCCCTTGCCCGCGAGCTGGGCCTCGCCCTCGCCCCGCACCAGCGGCCAGGGCAGGCGGGCGAACCCGACGTGCCCGGCCTCGGCCGCCTCGTCGATCGACGCCACGTCCACGGTGGCGGCGTCGCGCCGCTCGACCGCGGCGGCGAGCATGTCGGCCTGCACGCGCTCGACCAGCGCAGCTACCCGGGCGGTCGCCTCGGCCAGGGGCACCTGCTGCTTGTCGCCGGTGTCGCGGCGCACCACCGTCACGCTGCCCTGGGCCAGGTCGCGGGGGCCGACCTCGACCCGCACCGGCACGCCCTTCAGCTCCCAGTCGGTGGCCCGGCGCCCGAAGCTGGTGGCCACCTGGTCGTCGAGCCGTACCCGCAGGCCCGCCTCGCCCAGCTCGCGGGCCAGCGCGGCGGCGCGCTCGCCTGCCCCCTCGGCGTCCTTGACCAGCAGCACCACCGCCTGGGTGGGGGCGAGACGGGGGGGCACCACCAGGCCGTCGTCGTCGCCGTGGGTCATGATCAGCCCGCCGACCATGCGGGTGGACGAGCCCCACGAGGTGGTCCAGCAGTGCTGGGTGTCGCCTTGCGCGTCGAGGTAGGTGATGTCGAAGACGTTGGCGAAGTTCTGCCCCAGCTCGTGGCTGGTGCCCATCTGCAGCGCCTTGCCGTCGCGCATCATGGCTTCGCAGGTGAGGGTGTTGATGGCGCCGGCGAAGCGTTCACTCACCGTCTTGCGGCCCACGAGCACGGGCACGGCGAGCACGTTGACCATGAAGTCCTCGTACACGTCGCGCAGGATGCGCTCGGCGTAGGCGGCGGCATCGGCCTCCGTGGCGTGGGCCGTGTGACCCTCCTGCCACAGGAACTCGGTCGTGCGCAGGAAGATGCGGGGACGCAGCTCCCAGCGCACCACGTTGTTCCAGCTGTTCAGCAGCAGCGGCAGGTCGCGGTAGCTCTGCACCCAGCGGGCCATGTACTCGCCGATGACCGTCTCGCTGGTGGGGCGCACGACGATCGGCTCTTCCAGCTGCTTGCCGCCGCCGATGGTGACGACCGCGAGCTCGGGGCTGAAGCCCTCGACGTGCTGCGCCTCGCGGCGCAGGTAGCTCTCGGGGATGAACAGCGGGAAGTAGGCGTTCTCGGCGCCGGCCGCCTTGATGCGGTCGTCGACCTCGGCCTGCATGCGCTCCCAGATCGAGTACCCGTAGGGGCGGATGACCATGGTGCCGCGCACCGGCCCGTTCTCGGCCAGCTGAGCCTTGGACAGGACGTCCTGGTACCACCGGGGGAAGTCGTCGGCCTGGGCCGTGAGCACCTTCGCCATAGGGATCGGATCGTACCGGCCGGCCGACGCCCACCCGGACCCGGTATCGCAGGGTCGGGACGGGCGCCGCGGCCCGCTGCGTCGCGGCGTCAGGCCCCGACCGGCGTGGTGACCGGGCGTCCGGCGACCGCCAGGTCGCCGTCGTCGAGCGCGTAGCGCACCTCGGTCTGCCGCGACGCGCAGCACCTGGGGTCGCTCTCGGCGTGGTGCGAGAAGGTCACGACCACGTCGTCGCCCTCGACCGCCACGTCCTGGACCGAGGGCGGGAAGGCGCTGGCGTCGGCCACGTCGCCGGGAGCGCCGGTGATGCGGTCGACCACCACCGGCCGATCGCCGTCGAGCGCCCACACCTGCACGGTGTGCTGCTCGCCGTTCGCCCCGTAGTTGCACACCACCGACACCACGGCCTCGTCCTGGCCGTCGCCGTCGAGGTCGGCGACGAGGACGTCGGGGTCGACCTCGAGCGTGGCGAACGTCGCCGAGTCGAGGAGCTGGCTGCTGCCCCCCTCGACCTTGACCAGCAGCGGCGTCGCGCTCTGCACCCCCTCGTCGCAGGTCGCGCCGGACTGGGCCACCGCGGCGAAGTCGACCTCGTCGATGGTCCGCGACCCACCGCCCACCGCGGCGTCGGCGGGACGCGCGGGCTGCGCGTCGCTGGCCAGCGCGACGAGGGCGGCCATCACGCCGAGGCCGGCCAGGGCCACACGTGAGTTGTGGGAGCGGGAGTGGGTGCGCACGACCGGCGCACGGTACCGAAACGCGCGTTGCGGTTCTGTTACATCGGCTTTGAGATCACGCGGCACAATGGCACCGCCGGCCGTGCGGCGCTGCCACCGCGCAGACCACGGGCACGCGCTGCGGGCGGCGGGCGCAGGCCGTGGTCACCGGTCGTCGTGACGGCCCGGCGGGCCGACCAGCACGATCCATGCGACGACCGCGAACAGGGCGATGAACAGGACCGCGCGGATGATCGAGTAGATCGTGCCGAGCACCACGCGGATCACGATCCACGCGACGACCAGCAGGACGATGCCGATGACGAGGCGGGTGGTGAAGCTCTCGCCGGGCGGCGCTGGCCGGGACATGGGCGCCAGCGTACGGCCCCCGGCGCGCTCAGCGGTGTCGCCGCGCGCTGATCGTCACATGCGCGCGGCCCGCCACCGGGTCAGAGCTTGCGGATGACCTCGACCCGCTGCTCGCTGCGGTTGGCGTCGGCGCCCTGCTCGTCGAGCAGTTCGGCGCGGTCGCGCTCGGCGGCCCGCCGGGCGGCGTCGCTGGTGGACCGGGCTCGCTCGAGCGCGGCGTCGACGCCGTGCTCGCCGATGTAGGTGGCCCACTCGACCAGGGCGTCGACCATCTCGTCCTCGGGCACCACCGCCACGTTCTGGCCCCGCACGAACAGGTGGCCCTTGTTCTTGCCGGCGGCGATGCCGATGTCGGCGTCGCGGGCCTCGCCCGGGCCGTTGACCACGCAGCCCATGACCGCCACCTGCAGCGGGATCTCGCGGTTGCCGAACGCCTCCTGGGCCTGGCGGGCGACCTCGATGACGTCGATCTCGGCCCGCCCGCACGACGGGCACGCGATCAGGTCGACGTTCTTGCGCTCGCGCAGGCCCATCGACTCGAGCAGCGTGCGCCCGGCGCGGGCCTCCTCGACCGGGTCGGCGGTGAGGCTGTAGCGGATGGTGTCGCCGATGCCCTCGGCCAGCAGCGTGGCCATGCCGGCCGTGGCCTTGATGATGCCGCCGGGCAGCGGGCCGGCCTCGGTCACCCCCAGGTGCAGCGGGTGGTCGACCGCGTCGGAGAGCTGGCGGTAGGCCTCGATCATCAGCGGCACCGACGACGCCTTGACCGAGATCTTCACGTCGTCGAAGCCCACCTCGTCGAAGTAGGCCAGCTCCATCCGGGCCGACTCGACCATCGCCTCGGGCGTGACCCGGCCGCCGTGCTTGCGGTAGAGGTCGGGGTGCAGCGACCCCCCGTTGACACCGATGCGGATGGGCACGCCCCTGGCCTTGGCCTCTTGCGCCACCAGCTTGATGTGCTCGGGCTTGCGGATGTTGCCCGGGTTCAACCGCAGGCAGTGCACCCCCGCCTCGAGCGCAGCCAGGGCCATGCGGTGCTGGTGGTGGATGTCGGCCACGATCGGCACCGGCGAGCGGGGCACGATGCGGGCCAGCCCCTCGGCGGCCTCGATCTCGTTGCAGGTGCAGCGCACGATGTCGCAGCCGGCCATGGCCAGGTCGTAGATCTGCTGGAGGGTGCCGTCGACGTCGGCCGTCTTGGTGGTCGTCATCGACTGCACCGTCACGGGTGCGTCGCCGCCCACCGCCACGTCGCCCACCATGATCTGGCGGGTCTTGCGGCGGGGATACGAGGACTGTCCGAGCTCCATGGGCGTCAGATGTCGATGGGGTTGACGATGTCGAGGTACAGCGCGGCGATGCCGAGCACGATCAGGCCCATCACGACCGCGTAGGTGAGCGGCAGCAGCTTGGTCATGTCGACCTGGTAGCGCTGCCCGCGGCGCGACCGCACCCGCTCGTAGACGGCCACGGCGGCGTGGCCGCCGTCGAGCGGCGGGAGGGGCGCCATGTTGAGGATGCCGATGAACACGTTGATCTGGAAGAACATCAGCAGGACCCACATCCAGCCGTCTTCGCTGAGCTGGTTCCCCATGCGGATGGCCCCGTAGATCGAGATCAGCCGGTTGCCGTCGCCGTCGTCGACGGTGCCCGACCCGCCCGAGCCGGAGGGAGCGGTCGCCGGGTCGCCGCCCCCGCCGCCCTCGCCGACGTTGTCGGCGAAGTCGCTCAGCCCGGACGGGCTGAAGAAGCCCGCCATGGCCGCCACCGCGTCGCCCGTGAAGCCGACCAGCTCGCCCGGCGCCTCGACGATGGCGCGCCCGAGACCGATGCTCTCGATCGGCGTGCGCGCCCCCACCCCCAGGAAGGGCGCGCCCTCCTCGCCGCCCTCGGCGGCGGGGCGGGGGCCGAGGACGGCCTCGAGCTCGAGGGTCTGGTCGCCGCGATCGACCGTAAGCGCCACCTCGTCGCCGACGTCGCTGCCCCGGATGGCCGACGTGACCTCGGCCCAGGTCTCGACGGGCTCGCCGTCGAAGGCCACGATGCGGTCGCCCTCGAGCAGGCCGGCCTCGCCCGCGGCGCTGTCGGCCACGACGCTGCCGACCTCCCAGTCGCGGGCCCGCTGGCCCTCGTCGGACAGGCTGCCGCCCGGTACGCCCACGACCCCGAGCAGGATCACCAGCAGCACGAACGCCTGGACCATGTGCATGATCGAGCCGGCGGACACGACCAGCAGCCGCTTGGGGAAGGACTGCTGGCGGTAGGTGCGGGGCTCGTCGGCGGGGTCGACCTCGTCGAGGTTGTTCATCCCGATGATGCGCACGTAGGCGCCGGCCGGGATGGCCTTGAGCCCGTACTCGGTCTCGCCCCGCTGGAACGACCAGATGCGGGGGCCGAACCCGATGAAGAACTCGGTGACCTTCATGCCCGACCACTTGGCCGTGGCGTAGTGGCCCAGCTCGTGGAGGAAGATCATCACCACCACGCCGAGCACGATCGCCAGCACCGACCAGCCGAAGCGCAGGCCGAGCAGCGCGAGCGCACCGACGACCAGGGCGAGCCGCAGGCCACCGGTCTCGTACGAGGGGGTCTCGCCGCCGTGACCGCCGCCACCGTGACGGCGGCCGCCGGGGGCCGGGGGCGCCGGCGTGGGCGGCAGCCCGGGCGCGCGCGAGGGCCCGGCGTCGTCCTGGCGATCCGTGTGGGTCATCCGGCGATCCTCTCGATCTCGCTCCGAGCGGCCTCGCGGCCCCGGCGATCCGCGTCGATCACGGCCTCGACCCCGTCGGCGCGACCACCATCATGCCGGGACAGGACCGCTTTCAGGACGTCGGCGATGCCCACCCAGGCGATGCGGCCGTCCAGGAACGCGGCCACGGCCTCCTCGTTCGCGGCGTTCAGCACGGCCGGGGCCAGCCCACCGGCCCGTCCCGCCTCGTAGGCCAGGCCGAGGCAGGGGAACGCCTCGCGGTCGGGCGGCTCGAACTCGAGCGGCCCGCACGCCGCCCAGTCGATGCGCCCGAACGCGGTGCCGATGCGGTCGGGCCACGCCAGCGCGTAGCCGATCGGCAGGCGCATGTCGGGCAGGGAGAGCTGGGCGATGGTGGAACCGTCGCTCGTCTCGACCATCGAGTGGACGATCGACTGGGGGTGGACGACGACCTCGATGTGGTCGTAGTCGACCCCGTACGCCTCGCCGAACAGCTCGTGGGCCTCGATGACCTCGAGACCCTTGTTCATGAGCGTCGACGAGTCGACCGTGATCTTGGGGCCCATAGACCAGGTGGGGTGGGCCAGGGCATCGTCGACCGTCACCTCGGCCAGCTCGGCACGGGAGCGGCCCCGGAACGGGCCGCCGCTGGCCGTGAGCACGATGCGGGCCACCCGCCCCGGCCCCTCGCCGGCGGCGGCCAGGCACTGGTGCACGGCACCGTGCTCGGAGTCGACGGGAACGATCCGCCCGGCGCCCGGCCGGGCCAGCACGTCGCGCACCACCGGGCCGCCGGCGATCAACGACTCCTTGTTGGCCAGCGCCAACCGCTTGCCCGCCGCCAGCGTGGCCAGGGTCACGCGCAGCCCGGCGAACCCGACCACGCCGTTGACGCACACGTCGGCCACGGTGCCGAGGTCGGCCAGCGCGGCGGGGCCCACCTGCACCTCGGTGCCGGCGGGCACGCCGTCGACCACGGGCGCGGCCGCCGCCTCGTCGCCGACGACCACCAGCTTGGGCCGCAGCTCGCGGGCCTGAGCGACCAGCGCGTCGGCCGACGACCAGGCGCCCAGGGCCACCACCTCGAAGCGGCCCGGCTCGGCCCGCACCACGTCGATCGTCTGGGTGCCGATCGAGCCCGTCGAACCGGCGATGGCAACGGTCGTCACGGCCACGGCGCCAGGGTACCTGCCACCCCCTTGCCGCCGGCCGGCGGCCGGGCGCCGGGCATGGCGCCGGTCACGTCAGGAAGAAGTCGCTCACCCGCGAGAGGTACCAGACGGCGGGCAGCACGAACAGCAGCGCGTCGAACCGGTCGAGCAGGCCCCCGTGGCCCGGCAGGACGCTGCCCATGTCCTTGATGCCCAGGTCGCGCTTGACCAGCGACTCGGACAGGTCGCCGAGCGGCGCGACCAGGGCCACGAGGACGCCGAGCTGCAACCCCTCCTGCCACTGGTCGAACGGGTGCACGCCCACGATCGCGAAGGCCACCGCGGCGACGACCGCCAGCAGCATGCCGCCGGCCAGGCCCTCGATCGTCTTGTTGGGGCTCGCCGCCGACAGCGGACGCGACCCCGCGCTGCGACCGACGAAGAGCGCGCCGACGTCGTAGCCGATGGTGGGGACGACCGCCGCGAGCAGCAGGGCGACGCCGTTGCCGAACGGCTCGCCCAGCAACAGCCCCGCGAACGATCCGAACACACCGACCCAGCAGATGCCGAGCAACGTCACCCCGATGTTGGCGACCGGGCGGTCGCCCCCGGCCCCCACCAGGTACCACAGGAAGCACACGGCTACGGCCAGGACCAGCACCAGCGGGAGGGCGCCCTCGCCGTAGTTGTAGGCGGCGACGATCAGGCCCACCGAGGCGGCCACGCCCACGGGCATCGGTGCCTCGAACCCGGCGGTGTTGACCGCCACGAAGAACTCGTAGGACGCGTAGGCCAGGATGGCCACCGCCACGATCATGCCGCCGAGCGGGCCGAGCACCGCGAACAACCCCAGTGCCACGGCCAGGATGCCGGCCCCGACCAGCACCGCGGACCGCAGGTCGCGGTCGGAAGAACGCCGGGGCGCCCGGCGCGGCGTCCGGTCGGACCGGCGGTGCGCGCCCCGGGGCGGGTAGCCCGCCGCGGGCTCGTCGTAGACCTCGTCGTCGTAGACGTCGTCGTACGCGTCGTCGTAGCCGGCCTCGTAGTCGTCGGCGTAGGCGTCCTCGGTGTACGACTCGCCGGCGACGGGCGGGGGCGCTGCGGTGGCGGGACCCTCGAACACCGACCGGCCCGCGGGCGGCTCGACACCCTCGTCGAAGCTGACCGGCGTGCCCTGCATCGGGCCCCGGCCACCCGCCGGCTGCGCGGGGTCGGCCCAGCCACCCGGCTCGTGCGGTGACGACTGGGCGTGGCGGGGCCCGGAGTCGTCGCGCCAGCGCGGGTCGGGCTCGTAGCCCG
>DASTFE010000416.1:0-5531 GCA_035708905.1 Acidimicrobiales bacterium
CACCGCGCCGGTCGAGCCGGTCGGGCGTGACGGCCGGGCCCTGCCGGGCGGGTCTCAGGTCAGAAGTCGCCCTTGCCCGCGTTCGGGGTCTTGGGGTCCTCCGCGTTGGACGTGTTGCCGCCCCGGTTGACGCAGTCCCAACCGCCGTCGACCTTGGTGGCGATCTGGCCGCCGGGGCAGTCGATCGGCGCGGCCGAGGCCGCGTTCGCACTCACGACCCCCAACGACACGAACGCCGTCGTGGCCACGATCGCTCCGATTATCCGTCTGCGCATTGCCGCCCTCCTTCGCACACGGGTCACGGACGGATCGCTCCGCGACCCTTCCGACGTCACCCCGACGGCGTGCCGCCTCGCCGGTTGCCAAAGACCCGACCGAACACACCCGCCACGGCGACAGATCGAACCTATATCGCCGCCTCGAACCGCACAACGGCCACTTTCGGCACGGTTCCGCTACTGAACGTGGTGTCTGTTCTGCTCATGCGACCAGCCTGGCCCGGGGGACCATCGGCGGAATCTCACGTGCCCGCCGGGACTGGCTGTCAGTAGCGTCCGCGACGATGCCGATCGAGCCCGACACCAAGGACTGGACCTGGGTGCTCGACCGCCCCTGCCCCGAGTGCGGGTTCGACGCCACCGCGGTGGCGGTCGACCGGATCGGGCAGATGGTGCGCGACACCGCCACCGTGTGGCGGGAGATCCTGACCCGCCCCCGCGATGAGCTGGCCACCAGGCCGTCCGACGACCGGTGGTCGGCGCTCGAGTACGCGTGCCACGTGCGCGACGTGCTGCGCATCTACGACCAGCGGCTGGCGCTGATGCTGACCGAGGACGGCCCCCACTTCGCCAACTGGGACCAGGACGCCACGGCCGTGGACGAGCGCTACGGCGAGCAGGACCCGGCGCAGGTGGCGGCCGCCATCGCCGAGGCCGCGGCGCCCCTGGCCGACCGGTTCGACAGCGTGTCGGGCGACGCCTGGCAGCGCACGGGCCACCGCAGCGACGGCGCGACGTTCACGGTCGAGTCGTTCGGCCGGTACTTCATCCACGATCCCGTGCACCACCTCGACGACGTGGCCAAGGGCTTCACGGCGCTCGCCGCCCGCGGCGCCGGCGGCGACCGTGGGTGACCTGCCCGTCGACGTCGAGGCCGCGGTCCTGCGGCGGGGCCGCTTCGCCACCTCGGCCCGCGCTCGGACCATGCCGTGCCGCCCGACCGGGACGTAACCTGACGGGGTGCCCGCGCCGCTCACCACGATCCGGCCCGACCTCGACGAGCGCCTCGACGAGCGCACCGAGGAGGACCTGCAGACCGGCGAGCCCAAGGTTGCGCACATCGTGCGCACCGACCCCGGCGAGTCCGCGGTGGCCAAGGTCACCGAGGCCCGCATCTACGGCTTCCCCGTCGAGGCGCTGTGCGGCGAGCGGTTCGTGCCCCAGCGCGACCCCAAGAAGCTGCCCATGTGCCAGGTCTGCAAGGAGATCTACGACCTGTACCGGGCCGCCAACGAGGGACTGAACGAGACCCCCGGTACCTGACCTCGCTCCGCAGCGCCCGACGCCCGACCCGTCAGGCGTCGGTGCCGGGCAACACGTCGGGCAGGCGTCCGGCCGCCAGCGCGCCCGCGGCTGCCACGACCAGCGTGACCAGGAAGGCGACCGTGAGCGACGAGGCCGTCGCCCATCCCCGCCCGTCGCCCAGGGCCACGAACACGCCGGACAGCCCCGTGCCCAGGGCGACGCCCAGCACGTCGGTGAGCTGGAGGGCGGCGCTGGCCCGACCCTCCTGCCCGGGGGCGGCCGTGCCGAGCACCGTCACCGAGATGGGCGCGTAGGCCAGGCCCATCCCCAGACCCCCGATCGTCCACGCCACCACGGTGGCGGCGACGGGCACCGGCCCCAGCGACAGCGCCAGCGCGCCGATGCCGACGGCGATGATCGCGAACCCCCGGCGCACCAGCCAACGGGGCCCACGCGTGTGCACCAGGCGCTGCTGCACCCACGCCCCGGTGGTCCAGGTCAGGGTCGCCCCCGTCAGCGCCAGGCCCGCCACCCAGGTCGGCGCCCCGTGCGCCTTCGTCACCGCCAGCGAGACGTAGGCGTCGGCCCCGAAGAAGGCGAACGTGAGGATGCCGCGCGCGGCCACGGCGGCGGGCAGGCCGGGCCGGAGCGCGGCCGTGCCCGCCGGCACCAGCCGCAGGAACGCCCAACCCGCCGGCAGCGCGCCGGCCGCCACCAGCACCACGGTCAACGCCACCTGGTGCGCCCCCAGACCGCCGAGCACGAGAGCCACGCCCCCGACCAGGACCAGCGCGTCGCGCCGGCGGTCGTCGCGCTCGCCGCGGCCGTCGACGCTCGCCGCGGGTGCCGTGTGGGACAGCACCGGCAGGGCCAGGTAGGCGGCCAGCCCGACGAGGGGCAGCAATGCGAGGAACACGAAGCGCCACGAGGCGGCGTGCTCGATGCCGCTGGCCGCGGCGGGCCCGATCAGGCCGGGCACCACCCAGGCGGTCGAGAACACGGCGAACACCCGCGGGCGCAGGTCGGGCGGGTAACCGCGGGCGACCGTGGCGTAGGCGACCGCCGGGATCACGCCGGCGCCGGCGCCCTGGGCGATCCGGCCCGCCACCAGCATCGGCATCGACTGCGCCGCCCCGCCGACCACCAGGCCGGCGGCGAAGAGCGCCAGGCCCACGGCGAAGGGCAGCCGGGTGCCCCGCCGGTCGGCCGCCCGCCCGGCGAGGACGATGCCGACCAGGCTGCCCAGGAAGAAGCCGCTGAACACCCAACCGTAGAGGCCGAGGCCGCCGAGGTCGTCCGATACGACCGGCATGACGGTGGCCACGGCGAGCGACTCGAAGGCGACCAGCGTGATCGTGAGCACGAGCGCGGCGGTGAGCCGGCGGCGACCGGGCGCCCACACACCGTCGGGCGGGGGGCGCGCCGCGACCGCGGCCCCGGTGGCGGGGGCGAGGTCGCGGGGCTCGGTGGTCACGTCGTGCATGCTGGCGCGTGCAACGCCGGGTGGTGCAGGGCTATTTCGCCCGCGGCACCCGGCCCGCGGCCGCGGCGCCGGCGTCGCTGGTCGAGACTGGGCCGGTGAACCTCGCGACCCGCATCGCCGGCACGGCGGCCCACCACGACCGCGAGGACGCGCTGGTGCGCAGCCTGCTCACCGGCATCGCCGTGTTCCGCTGGTTGGCGTGGGCGTGGGTGGCGGCGCTGCTGGTCGTCAACCGGCCTGAGCTGCGCCAGCCCGAGGCCCGCCCCTGGGTGGCCCTCGCCCTGGTGGGGGCGGCGCTGCTGGTCACCGTCGCGGCGACCGCGCTGCTGTCGACCGAGCCGGCCCGCCTGCTGACCCTGCCGGTCGTCGCCGCCGAGGTGGCCGTGGCCTGCGCGCTCGAGGTGGGCGACGCCGTGGCCTACAACGGTGTTTCGCACCCCCAGAGCCTGTCGTCCGCCTGGCCGCTCGCCGGCGTGCTGACCGCCGGCATCGCCTTCCGGGCCCGGGGCGGCGTCGCGGCCGGTGTCGCCGTCGGCCTCGGGCGCGGCGTCGGCCTGCTCGTCGGGCCGGCCGGCTGGACCGACCGCCACACGGTCAGCGTGCTGTCGAGCGTCGTGCTCTACGCGCTGGCCGGGCTGGTGGCCGGGTTCGTCACCGCCCGGCTGCGCGAGGCCGAGCGCCGCATCTCGCTGGCCCAGGCGCGCGAGGAGGTGGCCCGCACCCTCCACGACGGCGTGCTGCAGACGCTGGCGGTGGTGCGGCGCCGCACCGGCGACCCCGACCTCGTCCGCCTGGCCCACGAGCAGGAGCGCGAGCTGCGGGAGTTCCTCTTCGGCACGCCGGGAGCCGTCGGCGGCGGCGGTGATCTGGGTGCCCGCCTGCGGGCGGCGGCCGCCCGGTACGAGGACCGCTACGGCGGCACCGCCCGCGTCGTGCTGGCGCCCGACACCCCGACCCTGCCGCCGGCCGCGGTCGACGCCCTGGCCGGTGCGGTGGGCGAGGCGCTGGCCAACGCCGGCAAGCACGGCGGGGCGGCCACGGTCACCGTCTTCGCCGAGCCGGTCGACGGCGCCCTGTTCTGCTCGGTGAAGGACGACGGCGCCGGCTTCGACCCCGCGACCGTTCCCGAGGGTGCCGGCCTGCGGCACTCGGTGCGGGGGCGGGTCGCCGAGGTCGGCGGCCGGGTCGAGGTCGACGGCCGCCCGGGGCGGGGCACCGAGGTGCGGTGCTGGGTGCCGGTCGAGCGCTGACCGCGGCAGCCCCGGCCCCGCCGTGACCCCCCGTCCCCCGCCCGCCGCGTACCCTGGCCCGGCGTGAGCGACTTGCGGGCCGTGCGCGTGGTGGTGGCCGACGACCACCCGATCTGGCGGTCGGGGCTCAAGGCCGACCTCGGGTCGAACTTCCACGTCGTGGGCGAGGCCGGCGATGCCGACGAGGCCATCGAGGCGGTGCGGGCGCTCGGCCCCGACCTGGTGGTGTGCGACCTGCACATGCCGGGCGGCGGCCTCAAGGTCGCCCGGGCCTGCGGCGAGGACACGCACATCGTCATGCTCACGGTCAGCGAGCAGGAGCGCGACCTGCTCGACGCCATCGCCGCCGGCGCCAACGGCTACCTCGTCAAGACCACGCCGCCCGACGAGCTGCGCCGCGAGCTGTGGCGGGCCGCCCGCGGCGAGCCGGTGTTCTCGCCCGCGCTCGCGTCGCTGGTGCTCGGCGAGTTCCGGCGCATGTCGCGCGCCGCCGGCCCGGTGCAGCCGCTGTCCGAGCGCGAGCGCGAGGTGCTCCAGTACGTCGCCCGGGGCCACACCTACCGAGAGATCGGCGAGCAGCTCTTCATCGCCGAGAAGACCGTCGAGAACCACGTGCGCAACATCCTCGGCAAGCTGCACCTCAACCGGCGCCAGGAGCTGGTGCGGTACGCCCTCGAGCACGGCATCGACTGATGCCGCCCGAGACGTCCGGCTGGCGCGACCGGCTCGGCGACGCCCGCGTCCTGGTGAGCGGGTTCGGCCGCGGGGGCGGCGGGCTGTACGACGTCACCACCGGCGAGGCCGAGGTGCTCGACGACCTGCCCACCGCGGGCCTGGCGATCGGCGGCGGCCGCCTGTGGCGGGTGCTGCGGGCACCGGGCGAGCAGACCGCGACGTGCGAGCTGCTCTCGTACGACGCCCGCGGCGTGCGCAGCTACCAGCGCTACGACGCCATCCGCGACCCGCACGACGTGTGCTGGTTCGACGGCGCCCCCCACGTCAGCTCGAGCTGGGACGACGCGGTGTGGCGGGTCGACCCGGGCCGGGACGACCCGGCGCTGGTGTGGCAGGGATCCACGGTGCCCGACGGGTGGCACGTGAACTCGCTCGTCGCCCTCGACGGCGCGCTGCTCGTGTGCGCCTTCGGCCGCTTCAGGCGGCACCGGGCGTGGAAGGACGGCAACGACGCCCGCCGGGGCTTCGTCCACGACCTCCGGACGGGCCGCGACGTCCTCACCGGGCTGTCGCACCCCCACACGCCCCGGTGGCGCAGTG
>DASTFE010000417.1:0-3071 GCA_035708905.1 Acidimicrobiales bacterium
CGCACGCTGGTCCGCGACGGCGCCACCGCCGCCGGCGACGGCCACCGCCGCGACGAAGGTGACGGCGACGGGGCGACCGGTGGCGGCGCCGCGGCCGTAGGCGTGCCCTCACCCTGAGCCGGCCCGCGCGGCGCGTCGGCGCGGCGGCGGGCGGCGGCCCGCCGAGCCCCGTCTACCCGCCGACGTGGCCCTTGAGGAACGCGATGTCGTCCTTGCGGCCCTCGTCGGCCGTCTCGCAGATCACCGGGGCGCCGGCGGCCGACACGACGGCCACGAGCAGGTCGGGGTCGATCGTGCCGGTGCCGAGGTTGGCGTGGCGGTCGCGGCCCGAGCCCGCGCCGTCCTTCGAGTCGTTGCAGTGCACCAGGTCGATGCGGCCGGTGATGCCGAGGATGCGCTCGACGGCGTCGACCAGCGCCTCGCCGGCGGCCCAGGCGTGGCAGGTGTCGAGGCAGAAGCCGATGCCGGTGTCACCGATGTGGTCCCACAGCCGGCCGATCGTGTCGAAGTGGCGGGCCATGGCGTGGTCGCCGCCGGCCGTGTTCTCGAGGTAGATCGGCACCTCGGTCTCGATGGTGTCGATGCCCTTGCGCCACCGCAGGAACCCGGCGCCCGGCTCGTCGTCCTCGGTGACGTGGCCGCCGTGGACGATGACCGCGCGGGCACCGATCTCGGTGGCGGCGTCGCAGGTCTGCTGCAGGATCTTGCGCGACGGGATGCGCACCCGGTTGTTGGGCGAGGCCAGGTTGATGATGTAGGGAGCGTGCACGTAGATCGGCACACTCGAGGCCCGCAGCAGGTCGGCGTCGTCGCGCGGGGCCGGCTTCTTCCAGCTCTGCGGGTTGCCGAGGAAGATCTGCACCACGTCGGCGCCCTCGGCGTCGGCCGTGGCGAGCGGGTCGGCGGGCGGGACATGCGAACCGATGAGCACCCGCCCACCCTAGGCCAGCACACCGTTCACGAGATACCCCGCTACGGTATAGGGCGTGGCTGGCTACTCAATGACCAAGGACGACTACCTGCGGCGGCTGCGGCGCATCGAGGGCCAGGTCCGTGGCCTGCAGCGGCTCGTCGACGAGGACACCTACTGCATCGACGTGCTGACGCAGATCTCCGCGGTCACCAGCGCGCTGCAGAGCGTCGCGGTCGGCCTGCTCGACGAGCACCTGCACCACTGCGTCACCGACGCGGTGGCCGGGGGCGCGCCCGACGCCGCCGACAAGGTGACCGAGGCCACCCGGGCGATCGAGCGCCTGGTCAAGAGCTAGGCACCCGGACCGGCACCTGCCGCGGTGCCGCCGCCGGGTCGCCCGGCACCTGCGGCGGTCAGGGCACAGGCCATGGGCCTCGACGGTCCGCTCGGCGCCGTCGCCCAGGTCGTAGATCCGCACGGGCCCGTACCCGTCGTAGAAGTTCCCCGCCCGGCCTCGTCCATCAGCGTCCTGCCGGGGCGTGGGCCTTCGTGCCGAGGGCGTCGAGCACGTGTGCGAACGAGTCGTGGAAGCTGGCGACGCCCTGGTCTTCGAGGGTGCTGCCGACATGGTCCATGTCGATGCCCGTGGCCGTCAGGCGACGCATCACCGCGGCCGCGTCCTCGACGCGGGCGTCGATGGTGCGGGCGACGGTGCCGTGGTCCTCGAACGCCGTGATCGTCGCCTCGGGGAGGGTGTTGACCGTGTCGGGACCGATGAGGCCGTCGACGTAGAGCGTGTCGGGATACGTGGGGTTCTTGGTCGACGTGGACGCCCACAGCGGCCGCTGGACCCGCGCACCCCGAGCCGAGAGCCGCTCCCAGCGCTCGCCGGCGAAGCGGCGGCGGAAGAGCTGGTAGGCGAGCTTGGCCTGCGCGACGGCGGCCCGGCCGCGCAGGGCCAGGGCGTCGTCGGTGCCCATGGCTTCGAGGCGCCGGTCGACCTCGGTGTCGACCCGGCTTACGAAGAAGGAGGCGACGCTGCGCACCGCCGCCAGGTCACCGCCCTGTTCGGCCAGGCGCTCGAGCCCCGACTGGTAGGCCTCGATCACCTCGTCGTAGCGGGACAGCGAGAAGATCAAGGTGACGTTGATGCTGCGGCCCTCGGCGATCATCGCCTCGATGGCGGGCACGCCTTCGGGCGTGGCGGGGATCTTCACGAACAGGTTCGGCCGGTCGATCCGCTCGTGCAGCTGGCGGGCGGCGGCGATGGAGGCGCCGGTGTCGCGGGCGAGCTCGGGCGCCACCTCGATCGACACGAAGCCGTCGGTGCCGCCGCTGGCGTCGAAGGTGGGGCGCAGGACCCCGAGCGCGCCGATCACGTCGTCGACGACGAGACGCCAGTAGGCCTCGGTGACCGTGCATCCCGCCGAAGTCAGCGCCGTGAACTGCTCGTCGTACGCGTCGGACCCTTCGATGGCCCTGGCGAAGATCGTCGGGTTGGCCGTCACGCCTCGCACGCCATCGCGAACGAGGCGGGCCAGCGTGCCGTCGCGGAGGTACGGGCGGGTCAGGTTGTCGAGCCACGGGCTCTGACCCTGCTCGTCGTGCAATCGCTGCAGTGTCGTCATGGCGCCCCTTCCGGGTGGTGCTGGAACCTTCGTTCTCTAACATCAACACTAGTTAGTTTTAGAGTGCATCACAACCGTGTCACTCGGTTCGGGGGTGGCGCTGCGGTCGAGCTGCTGGCTGTGAACGCGCGCGACCTCGCGCGCCAGGGAGAGGGCCCGTTCGGCGTGGGGGCCGGCCCAACCGAGCAGGGTCGGAGGGTCCGTCCCCTGTTGCGCCGGCGGCCATGCACGGGCGTACGTCTCGTCGACATCGGCGACCCCGCTAACCCTCCACGGAATGATCCTGCGCTGACGTGCCCGGCCACATCCGCACACCCGGCGCCGATGGCGGGCGTGCCCCAAAGGCTGCGGGCGCGCCGGCGGCACGGGCTGGACGTGCTTGTTTTCTGACGGATGTCATTGTCGGGTCGTGACGGTCTGCACTACCGGGCTTTGGGCTTGATTCGTACCGTGATCGCCATGCCGACAACGAACCGAGCGACGGTGGAAGCAGCTCACGACATGCCAGCGATCGAGGTCCACGAGGTTCG
>DASTFE010000418.1:0-7138 GCA_035708905.1 Acidimicrobiales bacterium
GGCGAGTCACCCCCGTGCCCGTCGCCGACCGCCCGGAGCCGGGGACCGGCCGGCTCGGCATCGAGCACCCCCGGCCGGTCGGCGGCGCGGGACAGGTTGACCACGATGGCGTCGCTCGTGTGGGTCACGATCGCATCGGGCATCAGCGCATCGCCCGCCGCCGCGGCCCGCCGGAACAGGCGGCGCCGGTACCAGGCGTAGTAGCTGACGCGCCCGACCTCCACGAGGCCGATGGCCACCTCGATCGCCACCACGGCCGCCGCCACCGGCACGCCGCCGAGGCGGCCCGGCCCCGCCGAGGGGACGACGGCCGCCACGGCCAGAGCCGCCGGCAGGCCCACAGTCATGGCCACCCGGTCGAGCCACAGCCGGGGCAGCCGGAACCCGTGGTGGCCGCTGGCGACCCGCAGCATGGTGGCGATCACGCGGAAGCAGGCGGCGAGCACGGCCACGACGCCCCACTCGCTGAGCCCACCGAGGTGCAGCCCGATCCCGAAGCCGGCGACGATGGCCGCGTCGCCGAGGTTGGTGCCGATCGAGGTCGCCCAGTGCGGGTCGTAGCCGATCAGCTGGCGCCGTGGGCCCACGGGCCGGGCGGGCGCGTAGAACGCGAACGACAGCGCGGCCCGGACGCCCACCGCCAGCGCCGCCGCAGCCGTGCGACCGTCGATCAGCAGCACGCAGGCCACGAGGGCGAGCACCAGGCGGACCCAGCGGCCGTTGCGAGCCCACCAGCGGGTCGCCCCCTGGCGCTGCGGCCCCCGGGCCGCCAGGCGGCGGCAGGTGCGGCCGAGCCACTCGTCGACGCGCCGGGCCGCCATGACCGGCCGGTGCGGCGGGTCGTCGTCGACCCGGTAGCCGCTGACGATGCGGTGCAGCGCCTCGGCCAGCACCCGGGTGGCCACCTGCCGCTCGCGGGGCGAGCGCGACTGGGCGCGCCGGTCGTGGAGGGCGTCGATGTGCTCGAAGAAGGCGACGTTGTCGTCCAGCAGGTCGCTCAGGTCGCGCCAGGCGTCGATGTGGTCGGCGCGCGGTGTGGCGCGGTCGTCGGCGACCGGCTCGCCGTCGGCCGTCAGATGGCCGGCGTCGGCGAGCCGGCGCTCGATGCGCGCCCGGGTGCGGCGCGACTCGTCGCGCAGGCGCACGGCGGTGGCCCGGTCGAGGTGCGTGTCCGCCAGGGGCTCGCCCCCGGCCGTGTCGTCGGGGGGGACGGCGGCGGCGTCGACGGTCGCGTCTGGCGGCTCGGGCACGGCGGTGTTGCGATCGGTGGCGTTCATCGTTCCTCGTCCTCGTCGACGGCGGCGGTCCTCTCGATGTCCCACAGCACCCGCATCTCCTCGCCGAGGCGGGCGCGGAAGCGCTTCAGGCTCTGGGACAGGGTGTTGGGCCTCATGCCCATGAAGCGGGCCATGTCGCGCTGCTCGAGCAGCCCGTGCTTGCCCTTGACCTCGGTCGTCGCCAGGCCGTCGAGGCGCCGCGGCAGGCGCTCGATCGCCCAGCTGGCCAGCAGCGCGGGCACGCACTCGGCGCTTGTCATCAGCGTGTCGATGCGGCGCCGGTAGCGCTCGACGGCCACGGGGTCGGCCGAGGGTGGGTACGAGTGCAACGAGCGGTCCTGGGCGTAGCAGCGGGCGGCCCGGGCCCGGTTGTCCTCGTCGCAGATGTGGTCCCACAGGCGGGCGTGGAACTCCTGGCGCACGCTCACGCCCGAGAGCACCGAGTCGTACGCGGCGATCCACACCATCTCCTTGAGCGGCCGGGCGTCGTCCTCGAAGAAGGGCCCGACCAGCCCGAGGTTGGGGTACGCGTAGTAGAAGGCGAAGAACAGCCGCGCCACGTCGCCGACGCTGCGGTCGGGGCGGGTGGCGTGCCGGGCGAGCACCGCCTCCGCTGCGGTCAGGGCCTCGGCGTGCTCGGCGCCGACGGCCTGCCGCTCGACGGCCGTGAGCATGGGGTGGGCCGCCAGCAGGCTGAGCTGCCGGAGGTCGAGCCTGGCGATCGCCAGCTCGGGAGCGACCCGCTCACCCGGGGGTTGCGCGTATCGCACGTCGATCGTCACGTCACCGCCTCCTCTCGATCGCATGTGGTGGTGCGATTCGACGGCGCTGTCGACCGGTGGCGGGACCGTACCCAGCCACCCCCTCCGGGATGACACGTCCGCGGCGATCGTCATGGTTCCGACCACTTCGTCACCGGGCCGATCGGTTCGTCACACTCGGACGGCGACCGACGGGCTCAGCACAGCCCGAGCCGGGCGCGGGCCAGCCGCAGCACGTGCTGCGTGAGGAGGCGGAGCTCGTCGTGCAGCTCGGCGATGGCCTGCTCGGTGGCCTCGACGAAGGGCACGACGGTGATGCTGGCCTCCCGATGGTCGAGCCCCCTCTCGGCGGCCAGCCGGCGGGCCTCGGACCGGAGGCGGATGGTGGCGGACGCCGCGTCGATCCCGTGCTGGACAAGGCGGTCCATGGCGGCTCGCTGCAGCGCCGTGTACTCGTCGACCGCGCCGACCCGGGCGCCGGTGCGCCGGGGGGCGAGGCGGGTGTGGGTCCGGTCGGTCATGGCGGCACAGTGCCAGCACCCCCCGGCCGGGGTGACAGCGCCGGCCCCGGCGGCACGGGCGCTACGGTCGACGCCTGCATGGACGTCCACCTCGTCGACGGCACCTACGAGCTGTTCCGCTACCACTTCGCGCCCAACAACCGCGACGCCGACCGCGGCGCCACCGTGGGCGTGCTGTCCACCCTGCTGCAGATGGTGGCCGACGGGGCCACCCACATCGGCGTGGCCACCGACCACGTCATCGAGTCGTTCCGCAACGAGCTGTGGCCCGGCTACAAGTCGTCGGCCGGCATGCCACCCGAGCTGCTGGCCCAGTTCCCGCTGGTCGAGGGCGCGATGGAGGTCGCCGGGTTCACGGTCTGGCCCCAGGTCGCCTACGAGGCCGACGACGGCATGGCCGCGGCCGCGCTGATGGCGGCCGCCGACGACCGGGTCGAGCGCGTGATCATCTGCACGCCCGACAAGGACCTGGGCCAGTGCGTGGGCGGCAAGGTCGTCCAGCTCGACCGGCGCAAGGGCGTGGTGTTCGACGCCGCCGGCGTCGAGGCCCGCCTCGGGGTGCCGCCGGCGTCGATCCCCGACCTGCTGGCGCTGGTGGGCGACTCGGCCGACGGCTTCCCGGGGCTGCCCGGCTGGGGCGCCAAATCCGCCGCCGCCGTGCTGCGCCGCTGGGGTCATCTCGAGGACATCCCCGCCGACCCGACCACCTGGGACGCGGGCGTGCGCAGTGCCGCCAAGCTGAACGCCACGCTGCGCGACCAGTTCGAGCTGGCGCTGCTGTTCCGCCGCATCGCCACCGTCGACACCGAGGCACCGGTGAGCGACACGGTCGACGACCTGCGCTGGACCGGACCACCCGACCCCGGCGCGTTCGCCGAGCTGTGCGAGACGCTCGGGGCCCCCGCGCTGGCCGCCCGCGCCCGCTCGCTCGCCCCGGCCTGAGCGCCGCTCCCGGGGTCGCCGCCGCCCAGGACCGCCGGAGCCGATCAGCGCCACCGCGTGGTCCTTCGGCCCTGGCTGTGGAACCTGGCGGTGGTGACACTCAGGGTGGAGCTGTGCAACCGGAAGGAGTCCCGTGGTGGTCGTCCTCGCGGTCGTCCTCCTGGTCGGCGTCGTCGTGTGGGCTGCGGCCCAGGCGACGGGACGGCGGCGCATCGCCGGCAACACGCCCCGCCGACGGGTCGGCGGCCCGCCCGGGCTCGCGTCCGACCTCGCACGGTGGACGGACGCCGGCCTCCTGTCGGACGCGCAGGCGGCCGCCATCGTGACGTGGGAGAGCGATCGGGCCGCCGAGCACCCGGCGCCGCCGCCTGCGTCGACCTCTCGCGTCCCGATCGTGGCCGAGGCGCTGGGCTACCTCGGTGGGGCGTTGGGCGTAGCCGGCCTCGGGCTCGTCGTCGCCCGCTACTGGCCGGACGTGCCCACCGTGGCGCGGGTGGCCCTGAGCGCTCTCGCGGCGCTGGCGCTGCTCGCGGCCGGTGCCCTGGTGCGCGAGCAGGCGGACCCGGCCCTCGCCCGGCTGCGGTGGTTCCTGTGGCTCGGGTCGGCCGGTGCGAGCGCGCTGGCCGCGGGCGTCCTGGTTGCCGACGGCCTCGACGCCGATGCCCTTGCCGTCGCGGCGGCGGCCGGCCTCGCGGTCGCGATCCACAGCGGCCCGCTGTGGTGGGGGCACGTGCGCCCCCTCCAGCAGGCGGCGGCGCTCGGCGGCTTGGCCGTGGCCGCCGGCACGGCCCTGGCCTGGCTGACGGGCACCGGGCCCGGCGGGCTGGCGGTGATGGCCGTCGGCGCCGGGTACCTCGCCGTCGGGCTGCGCACCAACCGACCGGTGACGACCCTCACGGTCGCCGCGGGTGCCGTCGCCGTCGTGGTGGGTGCCGCCGTCGTCGCCAGCGGGTGGCAGGGGCCCGGGCTGGTGCTCGCCGTCCTCGCCGCGTTCGCCCTGCTGGCCGTGGCCGCGGTACCGGGAGCGGCGCCCCGGGTCGCCGATCAGCGGACGACCGCCGTGGTGGGCGCGGTCGCACTCGCCCAGTTCGTGCCCGGGGCCATCGGCTACTTCGCCCAGGACGCAGGGGCGGCCACGGGCGTCACCACGTGGCTGGTCGGCGTGGCGCTGATGGCCGTGGGTGCCCGCCGGCTCGTCCGCCAGCCGCAGGCGGTCGAGGCGCTCGGGGGGCTCGCCGTGCTCGGCGGCGCGGCCGTCACCGGCGTGCAGTGGGGCGCCGCCGCCCCCCTGTTCGGCCTCGTGAGCGCGATCGCCCTGGTGGCCCTCGGCATGCTGCCCGGTCGCGTGGCGCTGTCCCTGCTCGGGACGCTCGGCCTGCTGGTGAACGTCCCGTGGGCGATCAGCCGGCTGTTCCCGGGCGAAGGCCGGGCGCCGCTGCTGATCCTCGCCGCGGGCGTGGTGCTCGTCGCCATCTCGGTGCTGCTCACCCGGGACGGCCACGACGGTCGCCGCCGGCCCGGTGGCGCGCCGCCGGAACCGCGCCGGGCCGGACCGTGAGGCCCGCTACTCGACCGGGCCGCCGAGGCGCAGCGCCGCCAGCTTGTCGGGGTTGACCACGATGTAGATCCGGTGCACGCGCCCCTCGTCGAGGGTGAACGCCGAGGCGTACGCCGGCGAGTCGCCCGCCAGGACCACCACGCCGGCGTCGCCGTTCAGCTCGGTGTGCTCGTAGCGCAGGCCCCAGCCGGCCCCGCGGCGCACGAGGTTGACCAGCAGCCGCGCCACCCGGTCGGGGCCGACCACGGGCCGGCGGGCGGCGTGCGTCGCCGGGCCGCCGTCGCTCACCAGCTCGACGTCCGGAGCGAGCAGCGCCAGCACCTGCTCGATGTCGCCCCGCACGAGCGCGGCGACGAGGTCGTCGGCGACACGGGTCGCGTCGTCCGGCGCGTACCGGCGGCGGCCGTCGTCGCGCACCCGGGCCCGGGCCCGGCTGGCGATCTGCCGGCAGGCGTCGGGGCTGCGCTCGACGGCCACGGCGATCTCGGGGAACGGCACGCCGAACACGTCGGCCAACACGAACACCGCCCGCTCGACCGGTGTGAGCGCTTCGAGCAGGCGCAGGAACCCGAAGGTGAGCGACTCGGCCAGCTCGGCCACCTCGGAGGGGTCCCGGTCGCCCGGGCGCCCGATCGCCCCCGCCCCCGGCGCGGTGACCACCGGCTCCGGCAGCCAGGGACCGACGTACGTCTCGCGCCGCCGCTGCGCGGCCCGCAGGTGGTCGAGCGCCAGGCGCGACACCACGGTGGTCAGCCAGGCAGCGGGCCGGTCGATGGTGCCGGGGTCGACCCGCCGGGCCCGCTCCCACGCCTCCTGCACGACGTCCTCGGCGTCGAGGCGCGACCCGGTGATGCGGTACGCGAGTCCCACGAAGTGGGCGCGCTCGGCGACGAGCGCCTGCTCGACCGCGCTCGTGGCGGTGTCTGCGGCGCCCGGTCGGTCAGCCATGCCCCGCCAGTGTCGCCGCGGCCCGGCCGCCGCGCCCCGCCGCCTCGCCGGCACGGTCGGCGGCCCGCCGGCCCGCGGCCTCGCCGGTGGCGAGCGCGGCGTCGGCCAGGTGCCCGACGGAGCCGAGCCAGTCGCCCGCCACGAACACGCCCTCGTGGCCCGTGTCGGCGACGTCCGGGCGCCCGGCCAGGCCGCCTCCCGCGGGGGTCGGCAACGCGCCGCAGGCCACCATCCGGTGGAGGTAGCGCGCCTCCTCGGCGGCGGCCGGGTCGATGCCAGCCACGCGGCAGTGCGCCTCGAGATCGGCCCGAGCGGCGGCGGCCGTCGGCTTCTCGGCCGCCCGCAGGTAGCGCATGACGTGCACCACCGCGGCGCCGGGCGGGGCCAGGTCGGCCGGCGGCGAGTGGCGGACGAGGTAGAGCGGGCGATCGACGCCGAACAGGACGGTCGCCTGCGGCACCTCGGACAGCCCCAGGTCGAGGCAGGCGATGCGCAGCGGCGGCCCCAGGCCGGCCCAGGCGGCCGGCCGGGTCGGCAGCAGCGCGGCGCAGGCGTCGGGGAGCCCGGCCGCCACCACCACCGCCCCGGCCAGCACGGTCCGCTCGCCGGCCCCGGCGCCGCCGCCGTCTCCACTGTCGGCAGGCACGGTGAACCGCACCCGGACGCGCTCGCCCTCCGGCACGACGGCCGTGGCCGCCCCCACCACGCGCTCGACGCCGCGGTCGGCGCCGGCGCGGGCGATGCCGTCGCGCAGCGTGGTCCAGCCGCCGTGCAGGTAGTCGACCCCGTCCGTGTAGGCGGCGCGCACCTGCTGGGCCACCACGTCGGCGGAGACGGTGTCGAGGTCGGCGACGTAGGTGGCGACCCGGGCGAGCATCTCGACGATGCCGCGCTCGTCGCCGTGGAGCCCGAGGTCGTCGAGCCATGCGGCCGCGGTGCGATCGGCCAGTGCCTGCGGGCGCCAGCGCCGCATGCCGGCCAGCACCCGGGCCAGGCGTACCTTGCCGCGGGGCGACACCAGCGGCGTGGTCGCCAGGCTGGCGGGTCCCGTCGGCAGCGGCCCGACCTCGTCGCCCCGCCGGCCGAGGGCGCCGGCCAGCGGTGGCCGGGCGCCCGAGACCCGGACCCCCA
>DASTFE010000419.1:0-6168 GCA_035708905.1 Acidimicrobiales bacterium
CAGGCCGGCAGGGCCGGCGGCTCAGGCGCCCTGCACCGAGGTGACGCAGCGCTCGGCGCCGGTGGGCAGCGAGAGGGCGGTCTCGGTCATGAGGTCGGTGCCGTAGAGCGCGGCGAGCATGCCCCGCACCATGCCCCGGTCCACCGCGCAGATGACCGGGTGCTCGATGGGCGCGCCGCCGAACGGGCAGTGCTCGCTGACGATGCGGAGCTGGTCGCCGTGGCGCTCGGCGTGGGCGGCGAAGCCGTGGGCGGTCAGCGCGTCGGCCACCGCGTGCAGGGCCGCCTGGAACGACCGGTGCTGGTCGGAGCCCGGCGACATGGCGGCGGCCATGGCCCGGCCGTAGTCGACGCCCACCTCTTCGGCCAGGCGCTCGGCCCGCTCGTCGCCCAGGTCGGCCAGCGCCCGCCCCAGCAGCTCGACGAGCACGTCGTCGTGGCGCAGCGGCAGGTCGAGGGCGATGTCGGGGGCCACCACCCGGTAGCGCTTGGACGGGCGGCCGGCACCGCTGCCCGCCGGCCGGGCCACCGTGACCTCGACGTAGCCGCCGGCCACGAGCTTGTCGAGGTGGTGGCGGGCGACGTTGGGGTGCAGGTCGAACGTCTCGGCGACCGCGGACGCGGTGACGCCCTCGTCGTGCCGGTGGACGAACAGGTAGATCTCCCGCCGCGTGGGGTCGCCGAAGGCCGACGTGATGGCCGTGACCGCAGAGGCGAAATCGGTGGGGGAGAGAGGCGGCCGGTCCACGGCCGGTATTCTACCTATCGCCGTAGTGATAATCCCCTGGCCCGCTCGCCCGCCCGCCGACCGTGGCGCCGGCGGCGGCCCGGCCGCCCGTCCCCGACCCGCCGGGAGCGTCATGCCCGTCTCCGAAGACCAGGTCATCGAGGCCCTCCGCCCCGTCGAAGACCCCGAGCTGCACCGCAGCATCGTCGACCTCGACATGGTGCGCCGCGTCGCCGTCGACGGCGGGCACGTCGGGGTGACCGTGGCCCTCACGGTCGCCGGCTGCCCCCTGCGGGCCGAGATCACCAACCGGGTCACCGGCGCGGTCCGGGCGCTCGACGGGGTCGACGCGGTCGACCTCGACTTCACGGTCATGACCGACGACGAGCGGGCGGCGCTGCGCACCAAGCTCCACGGCGACCCGGCCGCCACCGCCGGCAGCCAGCACGCCCACGGCCACGCCGAGGGCCGCGAGATCCCCTTCGCCGACCCCGGCAGCAAGACCCGCGTGCTGCTCGTCGCCTCGGGCAAGGGCGGGGTGGGCAAGTCGTCGGTCACCACCAACCTGTCGGTGGCGCTGGCCCGCCGGGGCAGGAAGGTGGCGGTCGTCGACGCCGACGTGTGGGGGTTCTCGATCCCCCGCATGCTGGGCGTCCAGCACCCGCCGGTGGTCATCGACCAGATGCTGGTGCCGCCCGAGTCGCACGGCGTGCGCTGCATCTCGATGGGCTTCTTCGCCGCCGAGGACCAGCCGGTGATCTGGCGGGGCCCCATGCTGCACAAGGCGCTCGAGCAGTTCCTCACCGACGTGTTCTGGGACGACCCCGACTACCTCGTCATCGACCTGCCCCCGGGCACGGGCGACATCTCGCTCAGCCTGTCGCAGTTCCTGCCCCGGGCCGAGGTGTACGTGGTCACCACGCCGCAGCCCGCCGCCCAGCGGGTGGCGCAGCGGGCGGCGTTCATGGCCCAGAAGGTCAACCTCGAGGTGAAGGGCGTCGTCGAGAACATGTCGTGGTTCACCGGCGACGACGGCAAGCGGTACGAGCTGTTCGGCGCCGGCGGGGGCGCCGACCTGGCCGCCCGGCTCGACGTGCCGCTGCTCGGCCAGGTGCCGCTGGTGCCCGCGCTGCGCGAGGGCAGCGACAGCGGGCAGCCCATCGCGACCGTCGACCCCGACGGCGAGGCGGCCCAGGTGTTCGACCGCATCGCCGAGACGGTCGACGTCGAGCTGGCGCCCCGGCGCGTCTACCACTCCGAGCTGCGCATCGGCTGACCTCCGGCACGGGCACCCGGCGCTGGTCAGGTGGGCAGCTCCCGGCGCAGGAACTCGATCACCGCGTCGTTGAACGCGTCGTTGCGGTCGCCGGCCACCATGTGCCCGGCGCCGCCCACGTCGACGTAGCGGGCGTGGGGGACGAGCGACACGAGGTGGCGGGCGCCCTCCTCCGACAGCACGTCGCTCTGGCGGCCCCGCACCAGCAGCGTCGGCAGGGTGAGGGCGCCGGCCGCCGCGTCGAGGCGGTCCTCGTTGCGCAGGCTGCGGGGCTCGTCGGTGCCGCCGAGCAGGAAGCGCGGGTCCCAGTGCCAGTACCAGCGGCCGTCCTCGCGCCGGCGCACGTTCTTGCGCAGGCCCGACAGGTCGGTGGGCCGGGGGCGGTGCGGGTTGTAGGCCGCCACCGCGTCGGCCACCTCCTCGAGGCTGGCGAAGCCGTCGAGGTTGCCGAGCATGAACTCGGCGATGCGGGCGATGCCCGCCTCCTCGAGCCGGGGCGCGACGTCGACCAGCACGAGGCCGCTGGCCACGCTCACGCCCGGCGGCGCCTCGGCGATGGCGACCAGCGAGCTGAGCCCGCCGAGCGAGGCGCCGATCAGCACCGGCGGCCGCGGCTGGGCGGCCGCCACCGCCCGGACGTCGGCGGCGAACTCGTCCAGCGAGTAGCCGGCGCCTGGGCCCGCCCAGTCGCTGTCGCCGTGGCCGCGGAGGTCGACGGTCGTGGCCCGCCACCCCTTGTCGCCCAGCAGGCGGGCGGTGCCGTCCCAGGCGTGGCGGGTCTGGCCACCGCCGTGGAACAGCACGACCGGGGGGCCGTCCACGGGGCCGTACGCGTCGGCCGCCAGGGTGAGGTCCGCGCCGGCGAGTCGGAGGGAGGGGTCCATGCGGCCAGTCTGCTCGCCGGGCCCCGTCCGGTGACACTCGCGTCATCCGGCCGGGCCCGGGAGGACGGGCCGCTCAGCCCGCGGCCGCCGCCGGCACCTCGTCGGGCTTGGCGAAGCCGGGCACGGGCCGGGGCTTGCGGTGGGTGATGACCTCGTCGACCATGCCGTAGGCGACGGCCTCGTCGCCCCGCAGGATGTAGTCGCGGTCGATGTCGGTCTCGATGCGGTCGCGGGGCTGGCCCGTGCGGGCGGTCAGGATGTCGACCATGCGCTCGCGCATCGCCACCATCTCGCGCACCGCGATCTCCATGTCGGTCGACTGGCCCTGGGCGCCACCGTGGGGCTGGTGGATCAGGATGCGGGCGTTGGGCAGCGCCGTGCGGTGGCCGGGCTCGCCGGCGGCGAGCAGCACGGCGGCAGCCGAGCAGGCCTGGCCCACGCACACGGTGTGGACCGGCGGGCCGAGGAACTGCATGGCGTCGTACACGGCGAACAGGGCGGTCATGTCGCCGCCGGGCGAGTTGATGTACAGGTTGATCGGCCGCTCCATGTCCTCGCCCTCGAGGTGGAGGAGCTGGGCGATGATCAGGTTGGCGACGCTCTCGTCCAGGGCGGTGCCCAGGAACACGATGCGCTCGCGCAGCAGGCGGGAGTAGATGTCGTAGGCCCGCTCGCCCCGGTTGGTGGTCTCGATGACGGTGGGGATGAGCACTGTCCGGTCCTCCTTCGCGCAACCACTCGGTTGCGTGAAGGAGGGTAGGGGTGGTCGTACGGAAGCGCAACTGTAGAGTTGCGGGTATGCGTGACGAGCTGCCCGCCGACCGCCCGGCGCCCGCCGACCTTGCCGAGGGCATGCCCGGGGGTGTGCCCGCCGACCAGGTGACCCGCAGCGTGGTGGTGGGCGCCGGCGTGGACGACGTGTGGCGGGTGGTGGCCGACCCGGGCGAGCGGGCGCTGTGGCTCGACGACCCGGACGCCGCCCTCCGCCAGGTCCGCATCGACGAGTCCGCACCCGGCCACCGGCTGGTGTGGACCTGGTGGCACCCCGGCGACGAGGACGGGGCCTCGACCGTGGCGGTCGTGCTGGCGCCGGCCGAGGGCGGCGGCACCCGCGTCGTCGTCACCGAGACGATCCCGGCCCCGCCGCGGCCCGGCCCGGCGGCCTCCCTGTCCGCCCGGGCGGCGCCGTGGGCCACGGCGGTCCGCCGGGCCCCGGCGTGGCTGCGGTGCGCCGCCGACCGGTGGGACGGCCGCCTCCTCGGGCTCGAGCTGCGCTTCGTGGCCGCCCGTGTCCCCGTCGCCTGAGCCGGGCACGGCCAGCCGCGAGCCGCCCGACGAGGTCTTCGCCGCTCTCGCCGATCCCACCCGGCGCAGCGTGCTGCGCATGGTCGCCGAGCAGGGCCCGCTCACGGCCACGGCCCTGGCCGACCGCCTGCCCGTCACCCGCCAGGCGATCGCCAAGCACCTCGGACTGCTCCGCGACGCGGGCCTGGTCACGGCCGAGCGGGCGGGCCGCGAGACCCGCTTCACCGCCGCCACGGCGCCGCTCGACGAGCTCGCCGCCTGGGCCGAGGCCACGGGTCGCCGCTGGGACGGTCGCCTCGACCGCCTGCGCCGCCGCTTCGAGTGAGCCGGGCGGCGCCGCCGGACCGGTGACCGGCGTACCCTCGGGCCGACAGCGGCCGACGTGTGGCGGGCGCGGTTCCGGCGGTCGACCGTGTGGGCGGGACGCGGGGACGCCGGCAGGCCGCCTGGCGGCCGAGGTTGTGAACGATCGCGGAACATCCGCCCGGTCGAGCCGCGGGCGGGCGCCGTCCGCACCCCACCGGCGTACCCTCGGGGCATGGCCGGCCACGACATGCGCGGCGACAGCCCCGGTGACGTCACGCGCGGGGGCGGTGGGCCCGCCGGCGAGGCCGGCGGCGCCCCGATCGGTCGGCGCATCGTGCTCGGCATGCTCGGGCTGGGCGCGGCGGGCGTGCTGGTGGGCGACCGGCTGCAGGCCCGCATCGAGTCCGCGCTGCGGCCGGTCACGCAGAACGACCCCACCGGCCTGTCCTCGTTCGTGCCCACCGCCGGCCGGTTCCGCATCTACTCGGTCACCGCCCACATGCCCGAGCGCAGCCCCGAGGAGTACCGCCTGACCGTCGACGGCATGGTCGAGCGACCCCTCAGCCTGAGCTACGACGACCTGCTGGGCATGCCCCAGTCCGACCTGACGCTCGACTTCCAGTGCGTCACGGGCTGGCGGGTGGCCGACGTGCCGTGGACGGGCGTCCGCCTCGCCCACCTGCTCGACGAGGCCGGCGTGGCCTCCGGCGCCACCCACCTGCGCATCTGGAGCTTCGACGGCGCCTACACCGAGAGCCTGACCCTCGAGCAGGCCCGCCGCGACGACGTGCTGGCCGCCCACCGGATGCTCGACGGGCCCGTGACCCGCGAGCACGGCGGCCCGGTCCGCCTGTTCGTCGGCCCCATGTACGGCTACAAGTCGCTCAAGTGGCTCGACCGCATCGAGGTGGTCGACGCGCTCCACCCCGGCTACTGGGAGGTGCGGGGCTACGACGTCGACGCCTGGGTCGGCCGCTCCAACGGCCGCGACGACGAGCCGATCTCGGCGTGAGCGCGGGCGGGGCGGCGTGATCGAGCGGTTCACCCGGGCCGAGCGGGCCCTGCACTGGGCCACCGCCGCCGTCGTGCTCGTGTGCGCGGTGACCGGGCTGATCCTCTACATCGGGCCGCTCACCGCACTGGTGGGCCGGCGGCCGCTGGTCAAGGACGTCCACGTCGCCACCGGGCTGGCCATGCCCGTCCCGCTGCTGGCCGCCTATGCCGGGCGCTGGCGGGCGAGCGTGCGGGCCGACGTGCGCCGGCTCAACCGGTGGACCCGGGCCGATCGGCGATGGCTGCGGTCGCGGGGCCGCGACGCCGCCGACGAGGTGGGCAAGTTCAACGCCGGGCAGAAGGCGAACGCCGCCTTCGTGGCGGGCATGATCCCGCTCATGCTGGTCACCGGGTCGATCATGCGGTGGCCCGAGCCCTTCGACCTGACCTACCGCACGGGCGCCACCTTCGTCCACGACTGGACGGCCGTGGCCACCTGGGCGGTGGTGACCGGGCACATCCTCTTCGCCCTGGCCGACGCGGGCTCGCTGCGGGGCATGCTGACGGGCCGGGTGACCCGTGCCTGGGCCGAGCGCCACCACCCGCGGTGGGCCGCCGAGGTGGCGCCGCCGCCCGGCGAGGCGGCGCCGGCGCCCGGTGAGCGGCGGTCGCCGGCCG
>DASTFE010000420.1:0-7361 GCA_035708905.1 Acidimicrobiales bacterium
ACTCCAGTGCTGACCAGCCAGAGCTACCACGACCCACGGAGGACGCTCGGGGCCGACGCTCGTCGGCGAGGTGTCTCGACACAGCAAGTGCACCATGAGGCCGAGTTGGAGATTCGGGGTTGGCTCGTCCTCACGGGAGAAGATCCCGATCGTTTCGAGGACCTGCTCCACGAGCGAGGCGGAGGGCGATCGAACGCGTGGACGTGAGGCGAACATGTACCGGCTCGACCTGTGCCAGGGCCCGGGACCCATGGGCGTGACGGTGCCGCGCTCGCCCACCGTCGCAGCAGCAGGGCCAGCGTCCCGAGTTCGACGAGTTCACCGTGGTGCTGCGCGGGACGCTCATGGTCGAGCACGAGGGCGGCTCGCTCGAGGTCACCTCCGGCCAGGCTGTGCACACACGCCCCGGGGAGTGGGTGCGCTACGCCACCCCAGGGCCCGACGGCGCCGAGTACGTGGCCGTCTGCCTGCCTGCGTTCTCGCCCGAGACGGTCCACCGCGACACCTGAGAGGCGGCGCTGCCCGCGCCGGCTGGCCGACGCTCGTGCTCGCGGCCGGTCAGTTGCGCAGCGCGTCGAGCACCTTGGCGACGCGCCGGGCACGCGTGGTCTCAGCCTTGGCGCCGGTGATGGAGTCGGCGTGGGCGCGCTGGCGGCTGTAGGACAGCTCGTCCCACGCCGCCCGTGCCGCCTGGTCCTGCGCCAACTCGGCGGCCAGGTCGTCGGGCACCTCGACGACCCTCGGCGCGTCGTCGACGTCGAGGCGCACCTCCACCTCGTCGCCCGCGCCACGGCCGGTGGCACGGCGGGTCTCGGCGTTGAACGAGATCAGGAACCGGCCACCCATCGAGGCGATCGTGTTGCGGTACCGGTGGTCGCCATCGATCGTGACGACGACCGGTACGCGCTTGCCGCGCCCGAACGCCGTCACGACGTCCTCGGGCACGACGATGCCGACGTTGTTGCCCCCCGATGCCAGCAGGGTGGTGCGAAAGGTCTGTGAGGTCTCGGCCATGCGGATCGGACGCCACGACGCGCCCGAACTCATCGCCGACCCGGCGACCACGAGCACGGGATCGGGGAGCCGCGCCCCTGCACGGCCGGACAGGTCCTAGTCGAGCACGCCGACCAGTGCCGAGGCCGTGTTGCGCACCGCGTTGCCGGAGGTCAGGTCGACCACCGCTCCGGTGATGGCTGCTGCGCGGTCCGATGCCAGGAAGACCGCCGCATCGGCGACCTGGGCCAGCGTCGGTAGCCGCCCCAGCAGCGTCACGTCCTCTGCCCACTGCGCGAGCCACTGCTCGACGCTGACACCCGCCGCGGCGGCCCGCCGCCCGAACAGCTCACCGGCGAACGAGCCGTTGGAGGGTGCGTCGGCGATCGCGTGCGGTCGCAGGCAGACGACGCGCACGCCGCTGGGCCCGAGCTCGACCGCCAGCCGCTGGGTCATCGCCTCGATCGCCGCACAGGTGGTGCCGTAGCCGACGGTCCCGGGGGGCACGACCCGGGACGCGCCCGACGAGAGCGTCAGGATCGTTCCCGACCGGCGCGCCGTCATGTGCCGCGCCACCGCCTTGGTCGTGATCAGGTTGGTCCGCAGGAAGGCGTCGATCGGCTGCATGACCTCCTCCACGGCCAGATCGGCGACGGGTGTGCCGTGCGCGAACGGAAAGGACACGGCGTTCACCGCGATGTCGATGCCGCCCGCGTCGGCGGCCACGGCGTCGGCGTGCTCGGCGACGGCGCGCTCGTCGAGCGCGTCGACCTCGGCTGCGCCGGCGGCGTCGCCGATGTCGTCCGCCACCTTCTCGAGCCGGGCCCTCGACCGCCCGGCGAGGTGGACACGGGCGCCGGCATCCGCGAACGCACGCGCGACGGCGCCGCCGATCGCCCCGCCGCCGCCGTAGATGACCGCGGTCTTGTTCTCCAGCATCATCTCGATCTCCTTCGATGGTGGGATGGCTGCATCTCTCGACGATGCAGACACCACCGCGGCGAGAAACCGGGCGCGCCCGGTCCGCCCACGTCGGGGCTCGGCCGGTGTCGGTACCGAGGGTGGACATGAAGAGCGAGAGGCGTGACGCGAGGGTGGAGTGGTGACAAGCGACCTGATGGCCAGGGCGCGGGCCGGGGACGGCGACGCGTTCCGGACGCTGACCGAGCCGCACCGTCGAGAGCTGCAGGTGCACTGCTACCGGATGCTCGGATCCTTCCAGGACGCCGAGGACGCCCTGCAGGACACGCTGCTGGCCGCCTGGCGAGGCCTCGGGGGGTTCGAGGGACGTGCCTCGATCCGCACGTGGCTCTACCGGATCGCCACCAATCGGTGCCTCAACGCGCTCCGCTCGGCCAGCCGACGCCCGGCACGGGAGTGGGGCAACCCCGAAGTCGAACCGCCCGAGCCGACCCGCCTCGGCGAGGTCGTGTGGCTCGAGCCGTATCCCGACGCCCTGCTCGAGGGCGCGATCGACGTGCCGCTCGGGCCGGAGGCACGCTACGAACAGACCGAGGCCATCTCCCTGGCCTTCGTGACCGCGCTGCAGGTCCTGCCCGCTCGCCAGCGCGCCGTCCTCATCTTGCGCGACGTGCTCGGGTACCACGCCAGCGAGGTGGCCGACATGCTCGACTCGACGGTCGGCGCGGTCAACAGCCTCCTCAAACGGGCCCGCGCCACCGTGCAGCGCCGCCTGCCGCCGACCGGCGAGCGTGCACCGGCGCCTGCTCCCGACTCACCTGCCGAGCAGGCCCTCGTGGCGGAGTTCGTGCGCGCCTACGACTCGGGCCACATCGACGCGCTGGTCGCCTTGCTCACCGCCGACGCCTGCATCTCGATGCCACCGATCCCCCTCGAATATCACGGCCGCGACGCGGTGGCCCGCTTCCTCGCCAGCGTCAGCCGCCAGGGCCGGAGGTTCGACCTCGTGCCGACGCGGGCCAATGGTCAGCTGGCGTTCGGGGTCTACCTCCGCGCCCCCACCGGCGGCATGCGCCACGGGATCGGGCTCGACGTCCTCACCCTCACTGGTGACCAGATCAGTGCGATCACCCGCTTCGACAACAGCGTGCTCCCGACGTTCGGGCTGCCGCGATCGCTCCCCGGCCGATGACCAGGCCTCTCAGGGTGTGTAGGTCGCCAGGACGATCCCGTTGCTCAGGACCTTCGCGTCCACGAGGTCGAACGTGGCGGCCGTGCCGGGGCGGTACAGCAGATCGCCGACGTCGCCCGGTCCGACCAGTTGCGGATGGATCCACAGCTGGAGCTGGTCGAAGAGCCCGTGTCCGAGCAGCAGGCGCGAGACGTCACCGAAGCCGTACTGCACGATGTGGCCGCCGGCCTGGTCCTTGAGATCGTGGACTCGCTCGACGACATCGCCGGCGATCACCTCGGTGTTCTGCCACTCGGGGTCGGTGAGCGTGGTCGAGACGACCACCTTGCGCATGGCGTTGATGCGATCCGAGTACGGGTCCCCGCTGCGGCTCGACCATGCGGGGGCGAACACGTCGTAGGTGCGCCGGCCCATCAGGACGATGTCGCACGTCTCCAGCAACGTGGTCTGGATCGTCTCGCCCTCGTCCGAGGTGCCGCTCCTCAGCGAGGGCCACAGGTGCGGGCTCTCGACCACGCCGTCGAGCGTGATGTACGTGGAGTTGATCAGCTGCCGCATCGCGTCGGTCCCCTTGTCGTCCGGGCGGTGTCCATGCGTCCGGTCAGGGCGCTCCCGGCCGGACGGCTTCACGTCTAGCCCGGCCCGAGCGACGTCGTCTTGAACCAAAACGACAGTCAGGGCTCGCCGACGGCGGGCGACACGATCTGGGACGGTGTCTGGCCGACCAGGCGCTTCAGCGACCGGGTCAGATGGGGCTGGTCGGCGTAACCGGCACAGCGCGCGGCGTCTGGTGGGGACAGACCGCCCGACAGCAGCTCGACCGCCCGCTCGACCCGTCGGATCTGCCTGATGGTCCCCCGGGTCAACCCCGTCGCCCGTGACACCCGTCGTTCCACCGACCGCGTGGACAGACCCTCGACCGCACCGTCGAGGGCGTCCGGCACGATCGGATCACGAACCAGCAGACGGGCGCGGACGAGCCTGTCGACGAAGACCTCGGCATCGTCCGGTCCGGGGACCTCCCATGCGGACCCGTCGAGCCAGAACGCGCTCTTCGCCACCTGCGGTAGCGCCAACGACCGATCGACCAGCTGACCCGGCTGCAGGCTCGGCATGAACGTACCGAGGCTGAACTGGATGCCGAAGAACTCCGCGTCCCGGGGGACCGGCACCGTCGTCGCCTTCGTCTCTGGCCCTCGCACCGTCAACCGAGCCGCGCCGCACTGCCGCGTGACGACCATCTCCCAGTGGCTCGCCGCCACCGAGATGAAGGGCTCCTCGCCGTCGCTCCGTGCCCGCCACGTCTCGTCGACGAACGGCGTGCGCGACGGTCGTCGCTCGAGCGTGAACAGCTCGACTGCGCGCTTCACGAGCACGTCGACCGGACGCGGCGGTGAAAGTCATCGCCGGCAGGGGAGACCTCAGCCGGTCGGCGCCGCGGCATCGAGCCGGTGGTGGCCCATCCACCACTCGCCGTCCATGCGGGTGAGCAGCGCCTGCCCGCCGAGGACGGCGCCGAGCACGGCCGGGTCGCGGGCGTGCACCAGCGACCAGGCGGTGGGGTGGAGGCGGTAGCGGTCGTCGCGGACGGACGGGTACAGGTAGGGGTCGATGCGGCCCTGCAGCGCCGTCGCCCCGGCCTCCTCGGCGTCGGCGGCGAGCGTCTCGAGCACGACGTCGAGGTCGGCGCCGGCGATGTGCACCACCTGGGCGACGCCACCGGGCGGCACGTAAGCGACGTACCAGCCGGCGCAGCGGTCGTCGGCGTGCCGGACCTCGCGCCGCACGAGCGGTCCGCGCGATGTGACCTCGGCCATCTCGGTGAAGAGGTGCTCGAGCATGTCCGCGCTGTAGGCGGGCCGCAGCGGGAACCGCCGGGCCAGGCGCGGCAGCTCGGCGACGACGGTCGAGGTCGCCAGCGGCCGGCTCGTGGCGGGCCCGGCTGCGCCGTCGTCGCCCGCGCCGGCCTGCGACGCGGCGGGTCGCCGTCGGCGCACCGCCCGGTCGAGCGTCCGCCACGCACCGGGCGCCGGTGCGTGGCCGAGCCGCAACCGGCGGGCCATCGCCTCGGCCCGGTGGCGGGCGGGCGACAGCACCCGGGTCCAGCCCGTCGAGGCGATCGCGTTCGACACCCCGCCGAGCCGCTCCCACATGACGCGCACCTCGTCGGTGGCCCCGTCGGTCATCGTCAGGTCCTGCGGGCCCGCCAGCAGCTTGCGTAGCAGCAACGCCCCCACGCCCTGCGAGCGGGCATCGGGGTGCGCCACGAGCTGCCCGCTGCAGACGACCCGCACCGGCGCCTTGCCGTGGACGAACCGCCGCGGGTAGGCGGCGATGAAGCCGAGGATGCCCTGGCCCGGGTCGTCGTACACCAGGGAGGGCAGCTCGGGGTCGGCCGACGGCTGCTCGAACGTGAGCCGCTCGACGTAGCGGACCAGCTCGGGGGGCGCCGCCGGACGGCCCGAGCGGATCACCAGCTCGTACAGGTCGGCGACCTCGACGATGTCGCGGGCCTCCATCGGGCGGATGCTGCTCATGCGGTGGTGGCTGGCAGCTTGCGGACCTCGTCGCCCGGGCGGACGGTGCCTGCGACCACGACGCGGGCGTTGAGGCCCCGGAGGCGCAGCTCGCGGCCGACCGGCGAGTTCACGAAGCGCATGGCGTCGCGGCCGAACCGGTCGACGAACTTGGCGCAGCCCAGGTGGGGCTTGGCGGTCACCTCGATGACGGCGGACCCCAGGGCCAGGCGGGTGCCGGGCGGCAGGTTGGCCAGGCTGAGGTCGAGGTCGAGGTGGAGCTGGTCGCCGGCCAGTGCCCGGCGGTCGGGGTCGACGGCCACGAAGGCGGAGAGGCGGGCGTTGATGACGTTGAGCTGCGCCAGCGGGTCGGCCGCGCCGTCGGGCGTGCGGGAGCTCCCGCGGCTGCGCCAGTTGTCGCCCACCAGGCCCTCGGTCAGGTCGAGCGTGCCCTCGTCGAGCACCTCGCGCCCGCCGACCGTCGGGCGCCGGACGACCAGGTCGACCAGGCCCATGTCGGCGGGCGCCCGGCGTATGTCGTCGAGCGCGGCCTCCATCTCGGCAGTGGTGCGGTGCGCCATGCCCGCCAGCCTGCCCCATGCGCCGCCTGCGGGCGAACGCGATGCCCGCCGCCGGGCAGCGCTGTCCGGCCGGTCACGGGCCGCCGCCCGGCCGGTATGGTCGGCGGCGCCCCGCCGGCACGCCCCGCCCTGCCCGCCCCGGAGGACCGGCCGATGGCGACCGCCATGACACCCCCACCGGCCCCCACCGGCTCCCGCGCCGAGCCCCGGCCGAGCCTCACGGTCCACGTCGCCGTGGGCGGTCCGGACGCCGACCTGGCGGCCGACGCGCTGTGGCGGGCGGGCGCCGCCGCCATCGAGGAGCGGCCGGGCCCGCTGGTCGCCGCTGCGCCCGCGACCGACGCCGCCGGTGGTGCCGCCGGTGACCCTGCGCCGCTGCTGGCCGCCGTCGCGGGCCGGTGGCCCGCCGAGGTGGTGCCCGTCGACGCCGGTGCCGCTCTCGATGCCTGGCGGCCGCACGCCAGAGCGGTCGTGGTGGGGGAGCGCCTCGTGGTCCGGCCGCCGTGGGTGGCGCCGCCGGGCGACGCGGGGCCGGGTGGCGCAGGGTCGACTCGTGGCGCGCCGGACGGTGTGCCCGCAGGCCGGACCTCGCCCCGCGGTGGGGCCCGGGTCGAGGTGGTCATCGATCCGGGGCGAGCCTTCGGCCACGGCGGCCACCCGTCCACCCGGCTGGTGCTGGCCGCCGTCGACGAGCTGGTCACCGGCGGCGAGCGGGTGCTGGACGTCGGCTGCGGCAGCGGCGTCCTGGCCATCGCCGCCCTCGCCCTGGGCGCCGGTCGCGCGGTGGCGGTCGACGTCGATCCCGCGGCGGTGGCGGCCACCCGCGACAACGCGGCCCGCAACGGCGTCGCCGACCGGGTGCGAGTGCACGGCCCCGCTGGCGGGCTCGTCCGAGGCACCGACCGGTTCGACCTGGTCCTCGCCAACATGCTGCTCCCCGACCTGGTGGCCGGCGCGCCCGATGTGGCCGCGCTGCTCGCGCCCGGCGGGGCCGTGGCGGTGAGCGGCGTGCTGGCCGGCCAACGCCGCGACCTGGTCGCCGCCTACCGGTCGGTCGGGCTGGCGCCGGTGCCCGGCTGCGACAGGGTCGAGGACGGCTGGCTGGGGATCATCCTCGGGGCGGGATGACCTCTTCGGTCGCGACGACGGCCTCGACCG
>DASTFE010000421.1:0-3892 GCA_035708905.1 Acidimicrobiales bacterium
CGGCCCGGCACCCCTCCAGCCGGGCCAGATCCGTGACAGCAACCGCCCGACCCTGCTCGCGCTCGTCGCGCAGGCCGGGTTCGAGCCTGTCGACCTGGGCCGGGTGGCCGACGACGAGCCGGCCATCGCCGGGGCCATCGAGCGGGGCGCGGTGACGTGCGACGCCGTGCTGTCGAGCGGTGGCGTGTCGATGGGCGACATCGACCTGGTCAGGGTCGTGCTCGACCGCATCGGCGACATGCGGTGGATGCAGGTGGCGATCCGGCCGGCCAAGCCGCTGGCGTTCGGGCTCGTGCCCGGGCCCGCCGGACGGCCGGTGCCTGTCTTCGGGCTGCCGGGCAACCCGGTGTCGTCGATGGTCAGCTTCGCCCTGTTCGCCCGGGCCGGGCTGCGCCGCCTGGCCGGGCACCCCGACGCCCGGCTGCACCTGCCCCGCTTCCGGGCGGTGGCGGCCGAGCCGCTGGCCCGGCGGCCCGACGGCAAGGTCCACTTCGTGCGGGTGGTCGCCACCGTGACACCGGTCGGCGGCCCGGGCCTCAGCGGCCGGGGCAGCGCGAGCGGCGCCGTCGGGGCGGGCGGCGAGCTGCGGGTGCGGTCGTCCGGGGGCCAGGGATCGCACCAGCTCGGCGCCATGGCCCGGGCCGACGGCCTGGCCGTGCTGCCCGACGGTGAGGGGGTGGGCGCGGGCGAGCCCGTCGAGGTGATCCTGCTGGCCGAGCCGCCAACCGCGGCGTCGCCCTCGTAGGCTGGTCGCCGATGACCGAGCCCCTCGTCGACGGCTACGGCCGGGTGCACCGTGACCTGCGCATCTCGGTCACCGACCGGTGCAACTTCCGGTGCACCTACTGCATGCCGGCCGAGGGCATGGACTGGCTGCCCCGCTCCGAGGTGCTGACGTTCGAGGAGATCGAGCGCATCGCCCGGGTGTGCGTCGAGCGGTTCGGGGTCGACAGCATCCGGCTCACCGGCGGCGAGCCCACCGTGCGGGCCCACCTGCCGGTCCTGGTGGGCAAGGTCGCTGCGCTGCGCACCGGCGACGGGCGGCCGGTCGACGTGGCGCTCACCACCAACGGCGCCACGCTGCGCTCGGTGGCCGCCGACCTGGTGACCGCCGGCCTGCGCCGGGTGAACGTCTCGCTCGACACGCTGCGCCGCGACCGCTTCGTCGATCTGACCCGTCGCGACGAGCTCGACCACGTGCTCGAGGGCATCGACGCTGCGGTCGAGGCGGGCCTCGACCCGGTGAAGCTCAACGCCGTGGTGATGCGGGGGGTCAACGACGACGAGGTCGTCGACCTGGCCACCTTCGGGCGCGAGCGGGGGGTCACCGTGCGCTTCATCGAGTGGATGCCGCTCGACGCCGACGAGACGTGGCGCTCCGACGCGGTCGTGAGCCAGGCCGAGATCGTGGCAGCGATCGACGCCGTGTACCCGGTCGAGCCCGTGGCCCGGGGCCACCAGCCCGCCGAGCGGTTCGTCTACCGCGACGGGCGGGGCGAGGTCGGCGTGATCCCGTCGGTGACCCGCCCGTTCTGCGACACGTGCGACCGCATCCGGCTCACCGCCGAGGGCCAGCTCCGCTCGTGCCTCTTCGCGGTCGACGAGGTCGACCTGCGGGCGCTCGTGCGGGGCGGTGCGGGCGACGACGACATCGCCCGGGCCGTGCAGGGCTGCGTGGCGGGCAAGTGGGCCGGTCACATGATCGGCCAGGTCACCTTCGTGCGCCCCCGGCGCAGCATGAGCCAGATCGGCGGCTGACCCGTCGGCTCGGCCCGCCCCCGGTCGCGACGTCTAGTCTTTGGCCATGTCTGACCGCGGACTCACCCATCTCGATCCCCTCGGCCGAGCCCGCATGGTCGACGTCACGCCCAAGGAGCCCACCCACCGCCGGGCGGTGGCCCGGGGGCGGGTGCACATGAAGTCCGAGACGACGTCACTCGTCGCCCGGGGGGCCATCAACAAGGGCGACGTGCTCGCGGTGGCTCGCGTGGCGGGCATCCAGGCGGCCAAGCGCACCCCCGAGCTCATCCCGCTGTGCCACCCGCTGCTGGTGGGCTCGGTGCTGGTGAACTTCCGCATCGAGGACGACTACATCGAGGTCGAGGCGCACGTCGAGACCGTCGATCGCACCGGCGTCGAGATGGAAGCCCTCACCGCCTGCACGATCGCGTGCCTGACGATCTACGACATGTGCAAGTCGTCCGATCGCGGCATGACGATCGGCGACGTCACCCTGTGGGAGAAGACCGGCGGGCGCAGCGGCACCTACCGCCGCACCGACGGCCTCGACTCCGACCTCGGCTTCTAGCGGTCGCGCCCCTGGCCACGGGCCATCCACCCGCGCTCGGGCGATCTCCTTTATGGTCGCTCGAAAGAGTGGTCGGAGAGTGGTGCCGTGGTCGTGTTCTTGCTCCTGGGGGTGGTGTGGGCGGCAGTCCTGATCCCCCCGTGGCTGCAGAGCCGCCGCGACGCGCGCCCGATCGCGTCGATGCGGTCGTTCCGTAGCCAGCTCTGGTCGCTCGAGCGGGCCACGCCCACCTACGGCATCGACAGCTACACGGCCTACGGCGACGACGTCTACCACGACGACGTCGCCGCCGACATCGAGAGTGGGGGCGCCCAGGTGCACGCGTTCGAGCTCGACTGGCGGTCGCCCGCCTCCCCGGCGGTCGTCGCCGGCGCCGAAGACCACGTGCCCGGCGAGGCGTCCCCCACCGTTCCGGCAGTCGCGTCCGGGCGGCGACCGGCCCGGCCCTACCGCCGTCGCCGGCAGGTGCTGGCGGTGCTGGTGCTGGCCACGGCGGCGGCCGCGGTGCCGGCCGTCCTGCTGGCGGGGCCGTGGGTCGTGGTCGACGCACTCGCAGCCACCCTGCTGGTGGCGTACGTCGGGCTGCTGATCCGCAGGGGCCGGCGCGAGGCCGAGCGCCTGCAGAAGGTGCGCTACCTCACGCCCATCCGTGCCCCGCGGCCGTCGGTGATCGTGCTGGGCAGCGGCGGAGTGACCCGCTAGGGGGTTGTGGGGACGCGCCGGCGCCACGCGCCGCGACCACCGCGACGCCCTGATCGACGCCGGCCACGGTCGTGAGGCCGTGGCACCGTCCGCTACGATGAGCCGTCCCGTCACGGGGGTGTAGCTCAGCTGGCTAGAGCGCTTCGGTCGCATCGAAGAAGTCGTGGGTTCGAGTCCCATCACCTCCACCACGGGGTTCCGGACGGTCCACCACCGTCCGGCCCCGACGACCTGACCAGGGCCTACGCTCCACCGTCGTCTGGCGGTGCGACGGCCGGTCCGGAGCCGTTGCTCCCGCGGTTGCTCCCAAAGTCGTCAGGGTGATTCCGAACCCCTGAGTTCGTCGTCGACCTGGTCGTCCGCATCGTCGCCGTCGAGGACGGCAGCAGCCCGCTGGGCGACGGCGTGGGGGCGGCGCCCGAGCCGCTTCACATAACCGGCCGTGGTCGCCGGGCGAGCATGGCCGACGAATCGGGCGATGTCCTCCAACGCCTCGTCGCCGTCCACGAACAGCGTCGTCACGACCGTGCGCCGACCGGTGTGCGTACCGAGGTCGGCCCGTGATGCCCGCCGTCTTGGCCGCTTGCTTGACCACCTTCGCCACCGCCTGGCGGAGCACCAGGCCGCCGGTGGGGTTCGTGAACACCAGGTTGATCCGCTCGCCCCCGTAGGTGATCGTCGCCCAGGCCGGCGCCGCCGCCCGTTCCTCGGCCTGCATCGCCCGGCGCTTCTCCAACAGGGCGACGACGGTGGGCATCAGCCAGTGCTCACCGCGCGCCCCCTCCGTCTTGGGTGGCCCGAGCTGCTGGCCCCGGCCGTCGACGTAGACCGACGCCCGTCGTACCAGCGCGGTCCCGGCGTCGAGGTCGAGGTCCTCCCAGG
>DASTFE010000422.1:0-5399 GCA_035708905.1 Acidimicrobiales bacterium
GTTCGTCGGGCATCAGCTCGACCAGCACCCGACCGAGCCGGATCGCCTCGGCGGACAGATCGACACGCACCAGCTCGTCTCCGGAGGTCGCGGTGTGGCCCTCGGTGAAGATCAGCGAGATCGCGACGAGGACGACGTGCAGTCGATCGGGCAGCTCGGCGGCTCTCGGGATGCGGTACGCGTCGTGGTTGTCACGCAGCTTGCGCTTGGCGCGCACGATCCGCTGGGCGACGGTCGCCTCGGGCACCAGGAACGCCCGGGCGATCTCGTCGGTCGTCAGTCCGCCGAGCAGGCGCAGGGTGAGCGCCACCCGCGCCGGCTGCGACAGCACCGGATGGCACGCGATGAACATCAGCCGCAGCAGGTCGTCGCCCAGGTCCTCGTCGGGCTCGGGGCGGTCGCGGGCGTCGGCGTCCACCACGTCCTGGCGGACCGCCAGCTCGCGCCCCACCTCGCGCTGCTTGCGGTCGAGCCGCTCGCGACGCCGCAGCAGGTCGATCGCCCGGTTCTTGGCGGTGGCCGTCAGCCAGGCACCGGGGTTGTCGGGGACGCCCGTCGCCGGCCAGCGCTCGAGCGCGGCGACGAGGGCGTCGTGTGCCAGCTCCTCGGCCGTGCCGACGTCGCCCACCATGCGGGCGACCCGGGCGATGATCCGGGCGGACTCCATCGTCCAGACCGCACCGATCGTGCGCGGCAGGTCGGGGGCGGTCGCCGGGGTCGATCCGACCCCGGGCGGCCCGCCGGCACGAGCCGGGGAGCGAGGCATTTACGGGCTCGCCTACTCGAAGTCCGAGAACTCGGCCACCCGGCGAACGTCGATCTTGGTGGCGCCGGAGACCTGGGCCCACCGCTTGGCGTGCTCGATCGCCTCGTCCTTGGACTTCACGTCGAGGATGGCGAACCCGGCGATCAGCTCCTTGGCTTCGGCGAAGGGCCCGTCGGTGACGGTGACCTTGCCGCCGTCGACGGTGACGCGGGCGCCGTGCCGGCTCGATCGCACGCCCTCGCCCGCCAGCAGCACGCCGGACCTCACGCTCTCCTCCATGTACTCGCCGATCGCCGCCATCTGCTCGGGCGACGGTGGCACGTCGGCCTCGTTCTCCTCGGTCGAGTAGTGCATCAGCATGAAACGCATCGTGGTTCCTCCGTGTCGTGGTCGGGATGCACCGCAGGCGACGAACGGGGCAGGCGCCGATCGACATCCGGTCCGGAAATAGTCTCGCGGGCGACCGAACGGAGGACACCATGGCGCTCAACGGCAAGCAGATCGCGCTGTGCGAGCAACGCCCTGCGGACTACGCGGACCTGCGGGCGATGTTCGTCAACTGCACGCTCAAGCGGTCGCCGGAGACGTCGCACACCCAGGGCCTGGCCGACATCTCCATCGAGATCATGCGGCGCAACGGCGTGACCGTAGACGTCATCCGGGCGGTCGACCACGACATCGCCACCGGCGTCTATCCGGACATGACCGAGCACGGCTGGTCCAGCGACGAGTGGCCCGCGCTGTACGAGCGGGTGCTGGCCGCCGACATCCTGGTGTTGTGCACCCCGATCTGGCTGGGGCAGAAGTCGTCGGTGTGCGCGAGGGTGATCGAGCGGCTCTACGGCAACTCCAGTCTGCTCAACGACGCCGGCCAGTTCGCCTACTACGGCCGGGTGGGCGGCTGCCTCGTCACCGGCAACGAGGACGGCGTCAAGCACTGCGCGATGAGCGTGCTCTACTCGCTCCAGCACCTCGGGTACGTGGTCCCGCCCCAGGCCGACGCCGGCTGGATCGGCGAGGCGGGCCCCGGCCCCTCGTACCTCGACCCCGGTTCCGGCGGGCCCGAGAACGACTTCACCAACCGCAACACGACGTTCATGACGTGGAACCTTCTGCACCTGGCCCGCATGCTCAAGGACGCCGGCGGCATCACCGCCCACGGCAACCAGCGCTCGGAGTGGGACGCCGGCTGCCGCTTCGACTTCCCCAACCCGGAGCACCGATGACGCGCCACCACGTCGCCGCGGCGGCGGCCCTCGCCGTCGCCGTCGCTGCCGGGCTCGTGGTCGCCGGGTGCGGCGGCGATGACGATGGCGACCTGCCCGCGGTGGAGGGGCCCACCTCGCCGGCGCTCGACGTCGTCGCCACCGAGATGGCCTACGACCCCGACGCCGTGGCCGTCGCCGCCGGCACCGTCGAGGTGGTGCTGCGCAACGAGGGCGGGGTCCTGCACGACCTGCGCATCACCGACCAGCCGTTCATCGTCGAGGCCGGGGCCGGGAGCACGGCCTCGGGGCAGGTGGCGCTCGAGGCCGGCCGCTACGCGTTCTACTGCTCGCTGCCCGGGCACCGTGAGGCAGGAATGGAGGGCGTGCTCGAGGTGCGCTGACGGTCGCGCCCGTCCCGGCCGGGGCCCGTCGGGCCGGGCTCTCGCCGACGGCTCCGCGGGCCGGCGCGGATGCGGTAGCTTTCCGCCCGACCGAGCGGGGAACGGCGGGGGATCCACATGCCATCCGGACGACGGGCGTGGGCTGCGGTGGCCGCAGCCTTGGCGGTGGCGACCGCGACGGCGGTCGTCGCGCCCGACCACGCGGCGCAGGCGGCGCCGGCGATGACCGTCGACCCCGCCACCGGGCTCGTCGACGGCGACCGGGTGACGATCACGGCGAGCGGGCTGCCGCCCGGATCGTGGGTCGAGGCCGGCCAGTGCGTGTCCGCCCCCGGCGACGCCTACCGCGACTGCGACGTGTCGGACGGCGCGTTCGCCATCGTCGGTGCCGACGGCACCGCCACGATGGCGCTGCGCGTCGATGCCGTCCTGACGGCCGGCTTCGGTGCGGGCACCAGCCGAGAGGTCGACTGCCGCCAGGAGGCGTGCACGATCGCGCTCTGGGGCGACGCCGCGACGCCGCTGGTGTCGAACGCGCTGGGCTTCGTCGCCGACGCGCCGCTCGCCCCGCCCCCCACGCTGTCGGTGACACCCGACACGGGCCTCCACGACTTGGCGAGCGTCACCGTCGAGGCCGCCGGGCTCGTGTGGTCCGACTCGGCGGTGGTGATGCAGTGCGCCGCCGACCCGGTCGACGAGGACGACTGCGACTACGCCACCGCCGCCTCGGTGGCCGTGACGGCGGCGGGCGAGCTCGACCTCGACCAGGTCGTGCTCGCCACGATCGAGACCTTCAACCGGGGCCCGGTCGACTGCCGCGAGCCGGGGAGCTGCGTGCTGGCCGTCTCGAGCGACTACCTGCGCTCGCCGTCCAAGACCGCCACCGCGGCGCTCACGTTCGACCCGGACGCCGAGGTCGTGGTGCCCAGCCTGGCGGTCTCGCCGGGCACCGGGCTCGTCGACGGCCAGATCGTCTCGGTGACCGGCGACGACTTCCCGCCCAGCGGCGCCGGTGGTTCCTGGGTCGAGATCTCCCAGTGCACCGCCGAGGCGTCGTGGGACAGCTGCCAGTGGGTGGGATGGTCGGCGGTCGACGCCGGCGGGGCGGTCGCCGCCGACGTCCCCGTCTGGGCGATCCTGTCGACGCCCGCCGGCGAGGTGGACTGCCGTACCAGCGCCGAGCCCTGCCAGCTCGTGGCGAGCCGGGGGGCTCCCGACTCCGAGCGCGCCGGCCGCGCCGACCTCGACTTCGCCGAGGACGGTCCGCTGCTGCCCCCGCCGACCATCGAGGTGACGCCGTCGACCGGGCTGTCGGGCGGCGACGTCGTCACGGTGGACGGCACGGGGTTCACACCATCGGGCTACGCGTTCGTGTCGCTGTGCGAGCGGGGGTCGACCGACCGCTGCGACTGGGAGTCCGCGCTGTGGCCCGACGTCTCGTCGTCGGGCACCTTCACCGTCGACCTCACCGTCGAGGAGTCGTTCGAGGCCTGGGACGGTGGGGTCGACTGCGTCGCCGGTGCCTGCATGGTCGCCGCGGCCGACGAGGTCCGGCGCCGCACCGCGACGGCCGATGTCGAGTTCGCCAGCCCGGCCGGCGGGCAGCAGCGGTATGTCGACCCGGTGTTCGACGAGGTCGAGGTCACCGAGGGGATCGTCTACCGCGAGACGCACGACGCCCACGGGGCGCCCGTGCAGCTGACGCTCGACCTGTACCAGCCGGCGGGCGACACGGCCGAGCAACGCCCGGTCATCGCCTGGTTCCGGGGCGGCTGGTTCGGCAGCGACGACGGCGGCATCGCCCGCAGCTACGCCGACGCCTTCGCCCGCCGCGGCTACGTCGTCGCCGTCGTCGACCACCGCGCCCGGCCCGACCTCGGGTGCTGCCCCACCCGCGACGCCCTCGGCGTCAGCGAGGCGATCGCCGACGCCACCGACGACGGCGCGTCCGCCGTCGCCTGGCTGCGCGACCACGCCGGCGACCACCGGCTCGACCCGCGCGCCCTCGTCGCCGGCGGCACCGAGGGCGGCGGCGCCGTCAGCTTCGGGTTGGCCTACCCCGGTCAGGGGCGGGGGCGGCCCGGGGGCCACGGCGGCGGTGGCACGCACGGCGCGATGGACATGGATGCCGGTCCGGCCGTGGCCGCGGCGCTGCCGGTGTCGGGCGTGGCGGTCGGCGAGCCCGCGGCCGGGGCACCCCCGGTGCTGGCCTTCCACGGCGGCGCCGACCTGACCGCGCCGGCCCACCTGTCCGAGTGGACCTGCACCGCGGCCCGCAAGGTGGACGACCGCTGCGACGTCGTCGCCTACGCCGGCGCCGGCAGCCAGATCAGCGTCAGCCGCCAGCGCGACATCGTGCGGCGGTCGACGGCGTTCCTCGCCGAGACCGTGCTCGGCCCCCTGGGGTACCTCGACGGCGACCCGCCGTCCACGACCACCACGACGGCCCACGGCCCGGCGGCACCCGGCGACCCGTCCACGACGACCACCACGGCCGCGGGGCCCCGGGGCGACCTGCCCCGCACCGGCGCCGACGGCACGCTGCCGCTCGCCCGCATCGGCGCGGCGGCGACGGTGGCCGGCGCCGCGCTGGTGGCCCTGTCCGTCAGGCGCCGAAGGAGGACCGATGTCGCGGGCACGCAGGAGGGTTGACATGCCGCCGACGCCGACGCCACCGGCCGCCCGCCGCGTCGCTGCCCGCCTGGCCGCGGCCGTCGCGCTGGTGGCCGCGCTGGTCGCCCCCGCCTGGGGCACGTCCGGCGGCGGGGCGGCCGCCGACGTGCTCACCGCCGCCCAGAGCCCGGGCGGCGAGAGCGGCGAGGCCGGCGGCGACGTCACGACCACGTCGACCACGGCCGGCGACACGAACACCTCGACCGAGGGCGACACGACCACCACGTCGACCGCCCACGACCCGACGACCACCGTCCCCGACCCCGCCGGCGACGGTGGGCACGGCGAGCCGCCGGCCGACCCCGGCGACGGTAGTTCCGGCGGAAGCGATGGTACCGATGGGACGGGTGA
>DASTFE010000423.1:0-3101 GCA_035708905.1 Acidimicrobiales bacterium
ACCGGGGCACGGTGAGCGGGCCCCGCACCCGGAACCACTCGCCGTCGTGGTCGAGCGGGTGGACCTTGCCGGGATCGGCGAAGACGCCGGACTCGCGGTCGAGCACGAGGGCGTCGTCGTCCCACGTGTCCCACAGGCCGGTGGTGGCCTCGAGGAACTCGTCGGCCCGGTCGTAGCGGGCGTCGTGGGCGAGGTGGGCGTCGACCCCGAAGTTCTGGGCCTCGCCGTCGTTGACCGACGTGACCACGTTCCAGGCGGCGCGGCCGCCCGAGAGGTGGTCGAGCGTGGCGAACGTGCGGGCCACGTGGAAGGGCGAGTAGTAGGTCGTCGAGTAGGTGGCGCCGAGGCCGATGCGGCGGGTGGCGCCGGCCACCAGGCCCAGCACGATGCTCAGGTCGAGCTTCACGGGACGAGCGCCCAGGCGCACGGCGTCGGCCACCGAGCCGCCGTGGATGCCGGGCATCGCCAGCCGGTCGTCGAAGAACATCATGTCGAAGCAACCCGCTTCGAGGGTGCGCCCGAGGTTCTCGTAGAAGCCCGCGGTCAGGAAGCCGTGATCGGTGGCGGGGTGGCGCCACGAGCCCGAGTACACCGTGACGTTGCCGGCCTGCATGAAGCCGACCAGCGCCATCCGGCGCCTGCCGGTCGCCGCCGTCGTGCGCTGCGCCGTCACGCCGCTCACCTGGCCGCGCCCGCGGCGACCGCCCGCCGGGCCCGCGACCGGTAGCCCTCGAGCTTCTCGTCGGCGGTGCGCACCCGGGTGCTGCGGGACATGACCGACACGTCCTCGTCGTTGCGCACGAGCTTGGGTGCCCGGTCGAGGTACCTGGCGTCGAGGTGGTCGACGAAGAGGTCGGGGGGCTCGATCAGGTGGTCGTCGACGCTGATGAGGACGAGGTCATCGACTCCGAGCATGGCTTCCCCTCTCGACGAGAACGAGGTTTGCGCTCTGGTAGAGGCAGGCTAGCAGAGGGGCGCGCTCAGGCGCCGGAGACGTCGATGACGACTTTGCCGATGGCCTGGCCGTCCGCGACGTGGCGCAGGGCGGCGGCCGTCTCGTCCAGCGCGAACGACGCGCCGATGTAGGGAACGACCCGGCCGGCCGCCAGCAGCGCGTCGAGCTCGCCTTCGTTGCGCCGGAGGTCGTCCGGCGCGTGCGTCGCGAAGTCGCGGAACTGGAAGCCCAGCACGTGGACGCCCTTGAGCAGCACGAGGTTGAGCGGGATGCGGGGGATCGTGCCCGAGGCGAAGCCGACCGTGACGAACCGCCCGCCCCATCGCAGCGAGCGCAGTGCCGGTTCCGACAAGTCGCCGCCGACCGGGTCGACCACCACGTCGGCGCCGTCGGGCAGCAGCGCGCGCAACGCGGGGCGCAGCTCGACCGACCGGTGGTCGACCACATGGGCGGCGCCGTGCGACGCCGCGACCGCCAGCTTGTCGGCCGACGACGCCACCGCCGTGACCGTGGCACCCAGCAGGGCGCCGAGCTGCACGGCCGCCAGCCCGACCCCGCCACCCGCGCCGAGCACGACCAGCTCGTCGCCGGGCCGCAGGCCGGCCACCGAGCGTAGGACGTGGTGGGCCGTGCTGTGGGCGACGCCGAAGGCGGCGGCGTGCCGCCCGTCCACGCCGTCCGGGATGCGGCGGACGGTGTCTGCCCCGGCGACCACCTCCTCGGCGAACGCCCCGACGAGCGACGTCCCGGCGACCCGGTCGCCGACGGCGACATCGCCCACGCCGTCCGCCACCTCGGTCACCGTGCCGGCGAACTCGCTGCCGGGCACGAACGGCGTCGGCACGGTCATCTGGTACCGGTCGGCGACCAGCAGCACGTCCGGGAAGTTCACGGCGGCGGCATCGACCTGCACCCGCACTTGACCTTCCCCGATCTCGGGAGTGGGCAGGTCGACGACCTCGACGACCTCGGGCGGGCCGTAGGCCCGGCAGACGGCGGCGCGCACGTCACCCGCGCTCGGCGGCGACGAGGCCGGTCATCGGCCGGACCAGGCCGGCGGCCGCTTCTCGACGAAAGCGCGGGCGCCCTCCCGGGCGTCGTCGCTGGAGAAGACCACCTCGCGCCACTCGTCCAGCCGCTGCCGGGCCCGGCCGGCGTCGGATGCGCCCAGCCGCACGAGCTCCTTCGACGCCGCCACGGCCAGCGGGCCGTTGGCGGCGATGCGCTCGGCGAGTGCGGTGTCGAGCACGTCGCGCGGTGGCACCACCCGGTTGACGAGGCCCAGCTCGTAGGCGCGCCCGGCGTCGAACAGGTCGCCGGTCAGCGCGATCTCGAGGGCCACGGCGAGGGGGATCCGCTGGCCGATGAACGTGCCGCCCCCGGCGGCGAACAGCCCGCGCTGCACCTCGGGCAGCCCGAAGCGGGCCTCGGACGAGGCCACGACCACGCCGCAGCCGAGCAGCAGTTCGAGCCCGCCGGTCTCACCCGGGTCGTGGGCGGCGGCGCCGCTCATCGCCCGTACGCCGTCGTCTCGGCCACCTCGGCGGCTTCCTGCATGAGCTGCAGCACGATCGGGCCGAACGCCTGCAGCTTCTCGTCGTCGCCCGCCCGCTGGTAGCCCTGCTCGAGCACGACGGCCAGCTTCCACTTGGCGAGCACGACGTAGTAGTCGATGTCGTCGACCTGCCGGCCCGACACCTCGGCGTAGCGGGTCAGCAGGTCGGCGCGGGACGGCATGCCGGTCATGTCGACGTAGCTCGAGAACGAGCCCTCGGGATCGCCCGTGTCGTCGGGCCACCCGTGCACGACCCACGCCAGGTCGAGCTTGGGGTCGCCGACCGTGCCCATCTCCCAGTCGACGATGGCGGCCAGGCGGGCCGGCGCACCGTCGCGGAACATGACGTTGGCGAACTGGTAGTCGCCGTGCATGATCCCGGGCACGTGGTCGAGCGGCCGGTGGGCCCGCAGCCAGTCGGCGGCGACGTCGAAGCCGGGCAGCTCGCGCCCCTTGATGCGGTCGAGGAACGCGGTCCAGCGATCGACCTGGCGCTCGTGGAACCCGTCGGGCCGCCCGAGGTCGCCCAGGCCCTTGGCCCGCCAGTCGACCTTCGACAGCAGCGCGATGCCGTCGACCAGCTCGTAGGCC
>DASTFE010000424.1:0-5281 GCA_035708905.1 Acidimicrobiales bacterium
GGTGCCCCCGGAGACCACGATGTTGAGCCCAGCCGCCACCGCCGTGGCCAGCAGCCGGGCGACGTCGTCACCGCAGAACGACCGCAGCGGCACCGCCGCCGCGCCGAAGCGCCGGATCGTGACCACCGGCCCGTCGACGGCCAGCGGCGGCAGCACCACGTGCACCCGGGAGCCGTCGGCCAGGCGGGCGTCGATGACCGGAGTGGCCCGGTCGGCTCGCAGCCCCAGCGGGGCGACCACCCGCTCGACCAGCAGGTCGATGTCGTCGGGCGCCAGCCGGACGGCCGTGCGCTCGAGCCGGCCCTCCCGCTCGACCCACACCGGACCGGGACCGTTGACGAGCACGTCGCTGATCGCGGGATCGGCCAGCAAGGGCTCGAGCGGCCCGAGGCCGGCGATGCGGGCCCTGACCCGGGCGACCACGGTGGCGACGTCGTCGGTGCCGAGCAGCGGCGCCTCGGTGCGCACGAGCGCGGCCAGGGCGGCGTCGTCGAGCGGGGCGTCGGGGGCGGCGGCGAGCACGTGCTCGTGGACCTGCCGGTCGAGTGCGGAGGGTGCGGCCACGTCAGGCGGCCGCGCGCAGCGACTGCAGGGAGCGGGGCAGGCGACCGGCGAGCAGGCCCGCATCGACCTGGCGGGCGACGGCCGGGTCGAGCTCGACCACGGCGACCACGGGCGCCTTGACGATGTCGCTGACGTCGGCGGTCGACAGCACGCGGCCCGGCTCGTTGACCACCACCACGCCCGTGGGGCGCAGCGGCACGTGGGCCGCTCGGCGGAGCGCCACGAAGCACCGGCGCGTCACCAGCAGCGACGGGCGGGCCCGGGCGATGACGGCGTCGGCAGCAGGCTCGCCGGCCCGGCCGCAGTCGACCACCGCGACGCGCGGCGACCGGTCGAGCAGGGCGGCCAGCACCCCGGCCCGGTCGGGCTGGAGGGCGGCGCGGCCGCGGGGCAGCAGGTGCAGCCCGGGGGCAACCTCGACCTCGAGCCGGGCGAGCGCGTCGGCGGGGACGTCGTCGCCGGCGGCCAGCCAGCCGGCGAGGCCGGGCGACGCCGGCTCGGGCAGGCCGAGCACCGCAGGCGCGTCGCCGGCCAGGTCGGCCAGCACGGCGCCGGTCGCGGCGGCCCAGTTGGCGCTCGCTGCCCGGGCGGCTGGCGCGGCAGGAGGTTCGACGACGGGCGTGGCACGGGACGGGCGGCGCAGGGCGGTGCCCGCCCCTGTGGTGCGGGCGATCGCCGCGGCGACGCCGCGGGAGACCCGGGGCGCGGACCCGGTGGCGATCTCATGGGCGAACTGCAGCGCAAGCGCGGCAGCGACGACGGTGGTACCGGCACCACCCTTGGCCGACCAGCAGGCGACGAGCACGGGGACCTCCACGGCAGCGGGCACGTACGGGCGGGGAGCGCGACGGCCTGCCGTGAGATGACATCCCGGCATCGGCGATGGGCCGCCGACGATACTCAGAGACGCCGACGATGATCAAGAGGTGACATGGGTCACGACGGGCCGGGGGTCACCGTCGCCGCATCGTGGGCGCCGATAGGGTCGCCCCGTGGAGGCGGCCTTCTTCGACCTCGACAAGACGGTGATCGCCAAGGCGTCGATGGTCGCCTTCAGCGGCCCCCTGCACCGGGCCGGGCTGCTGCCGCGGCGCACGCTGCTGCGGGCCGCGTGGGGCCAGCTCGTCTACTCGCAGTTCGGCGCCTCGCCCGAGAAGCTGGCCAAGTTGCGCGACTCGGTGCTGCGGTTGACCGTCGGGTGGGACCAGGCGGAGATCGGCGAGATCGTGCGCGAGACGCTGGTCGATGTCGTCGAGCCGATCGTCTACGACGAGGCGCTGGCGCTCATCCGCGAGCACCAGGCCGAGGGGCGGAAGGTGTTCCTCGTGTCGGCCTCGCCCGAGGAGATCGTCGCCCCCCTGGCGCAGTACCTGGGCGTCGACGAGGCGATCGCCACGCGCGCCGAGCTCGACGACCAGGGTCGGTACACCGGTCGCACCGAGCTGTACTGCTACGGGCCCGACAAGGTCGTCGCCATGCGGGCCGTCGCCGAGCGCGACGGCATCGACCTGGCAACCTCGTACGGCTACAGCGACTCGGCCACCGACCTGCCGATGCTCGAGGCGGTGGGCCACGCGATCGCCGTCAACCCCGACCGCGACCTGCTGCGCGCCGCGAAGTCGCGCGACTGGGAGGTGCGGAGGTTCGTCCACCGGGTGCCGCTGCGGGAGCGGGTGCCGATGCCGGCGCCCCGCCACGCCGCGCTGGGCGGTGGTGCGGTGCTGGCGGCCGTGGGCGCGGGGGTGGCGGCGCGCTGGCTCTGGGAACGGCGACAGCCCCCGCCCCCGACGCGACGCCCGTGGGGCGCCGCCCCGCGGCCGGGGGCTGTGCCGGAGGTCAGGAGGCGGCCCGCACCTTCTTGGTGGCGATGGTGGCCAGTGCAGCGATCACGAGGAGCAGCAGAAGCTTCTTCATGGCGCCGATGCTAGTGCGCGATCGGCCGATGCACGACGCGACGTGTGCCGAGGGGCACACCGCCGCTCCCGGCGAGTGCCGGCCGCGCCGCGGTGCGCGGCCGGAGAGGGCGACCGCGCGGGCGCGCTCTAATGTCACGGCTCATGCTCGCGTCGCCGCGCCGCCTGTTGCCCGCCCACCGGCACGCCGAGGCGCGCGCGATCGGTCACCGCACCCGCCAGACGCTGCTGTTCGCTGCGGGCACCGGTGTGGCCGTCGGCCTGGTCGTGCTCGCGATCGAGCGCATCACGCTGCAGGGCTTCGCCGACGCGTTCGCCGACCGGCCCCTGTGGTTCCGGGCGCTGCTGCCGGCCGCGGGCCTGATCATCGCCGCCCTGTGCCTGCGGGTGGTGGCCGGGGGCGCGTCGTCGTCGACCTCTGACGAGTACATCCGCACGTTCCACGACCAGAGCATCGAGCGCCTCGACGGCCGGCCCGTGCTGGGGCGCATCCTGGCCAGCATCGCCACCATCGGGTACGGCGGTGCCCTCGGCCTCGAGGGCCCGTCGATCTACGCAGGGGCCGCCGTCGGCTCGTCGGTCCAGCGGCGCTTCGCCCGCTTCTTCTCCCGCGAGGACGCCAAGCTGCTGCTGGTCGCCGGCGCGGCCGCCGGGGTGTCGGCCATCTTCAAGGCCCCCGCCACCGGGGCCCTGTTCGCCATCGAGGTGCCGTACCGGGCCGACCTCGCCCGCCGCAACGTGCTGCCGGCCATGGTGGCCTCGTCGGCCAGCTACGTGACCTTCGCGCTGGTCGACGGCACCGAGCCGCTGCTGCCGGTGCCGGGCACCCACGCGTTCGGCTGGGGCGACCTGGGTGGCGCGCTGGCCGTCGGCGCGCTCTGCGGCCTCGGCGCCCGGCTGTTCAGCGCCGGCATCGCCGCCCTGCGGAGCGACGCCGTCAGGGCCGTCCCCTGGATCACGCGGGTGGCCGTCGCCGGCGCCGCCCTGGCGCTGCTGGTCTGGCTCTCGGACGCGGTGGCCGACGTCCCGCTGTCGCTCGGCCCGGGCTACGACGTGATCGGCTGGGCCACCGACCCGGGCAACGGCACCTGGCTGGTGCTCGCCATCCTGGCGGTGCGGGTGGCCGCCGTCATGGCCACCTACGGCGGCGGTGGGGTGGGCGGCCTGTTCATCCCCCTCGTCGTCACCGGCGCGCTCACGGGGCGGTTGGCGGGTGACGTGCTCAACGTCGACCCCGACCTGCTCATGGTGGTGGGCATGGCCGCCTTCCTGGGCGCCGGCTACCGCACCCCGCTCACCGGCGTGGTGTTCGTGGCCGAGACGACGGGCAGCCCGGCGTTCGTGGTGCCGGCGCTCGTGGCCACCGCCGCGTCGCAGCTGCTGCTGGGCGACTCGTCGTCGGTGGCGCGCCACCAGCGCACCGGGCGGCTCGGCCACCTCGAGCGGCGCTTCGAGCTGCCCATCAGCGCGGTGATGTCGACCGACGAGCGGACGGTGCCTCCCGACGCCACGATCGAGGAGTTCCTGTCGGTGCACCTGGTCGGCCAGCGCCGGCGGTCGGTGCCGGTGGTCGACGAGGGCAACCGCTACCTGGGCATGGCCGTGCTCGACGAGGTGGTGGCCGTGCGCCGTGACGCCTGGGCCACCACCGACGTGCGCACCATCGCCCGCACCACGGCGCCCCGGGGCCGCACCACCTGGCTGGTGCGCGACGCCGTGGGCGCGATGGAGCGGGGCGACACCGACGTGCTCGCCGTGGTCGACGGCGAGGACCGCTTCGTCGGCGTGGTCACGACCGACGACGTGCTGCGCCTCGACGAGATCCTCGAGCGCACCGGCGCGACCTGAGGCGTCGACGCACCCGGTGCCGCCACGGCCCACCCGCCGCAGCCGCAGCCGGCAGGCGGTGGATCAGACGGCGAGCAGGTCGCGCGCGCCCGTGTCGGACGAGGGGTGCCGCAGCTTGGACATCGCTCGCGCCTCGATCTGGCGGATGCGCTCGCGGGTGAGGTTGAAATGCTCGCCCACCTCTTCGAGCGTGCGCGGCTCGCCCCGGTCGAGGCCGAAGCGGAGCTTGAGGATCTCGCGCTCGCGCTCGTCGAGCGGTGCGAGCAGCCGGTTGATCTCCTCGGGGAGCAGGGCGGTGGCGGCCACCTCGAACGGCGACTCGGCCGAGCGGTCCTCGACCACGTCGCCGAGCTCGGCATCGCCGTCCTCGCGCAGCGGCTCGGACAGCGACAGCGGCTCGGCCGCGAACCGCAGCGCCTCGGTGACCTTGTCTTCCGGCATCTCGACCTCGGCCGACAGCTCGGCGAGCGTGGCCGGGCGGCCGAGCTTGAGCTCGAGCCGGGCGCGGGCCTTCTGCAGCCGGGCCAGGGTGTCGCCGGCGTGCACCGGCAGTCGGATGGTGCGCCCGGTGTTGGCGATGCCGCGGGTGATGGCCTGGCGGATCCACCACGTGGCATACGTCGAGAACTTGAAGCCCTTGCGCCAGTCGAACTTCTCGACCGCGTGCATGAGGCCGAGGTTGCCCTCCTGGATGAGATCGAGCAGCGGCAGCCCCGACGCCTGGTACTTCTTGGCGATCGACACGACCAGGCGCAGGTTGGACTGCACGAAGGTGCGCTCGGCGGTCTCGCCCTCGCGCGACGACCGCCGCAGCTCGCGCTTACGAGCCGGCGTGACCTCCTTGCCCCCCGCATCGAGCGCCTCGATCGCCTCCTTGCCCGCTTCGATCGCCTTGGCCAGTCTGACTTCGTCGTCCTTGGTGAGCAGCGTGTACTGACCGATGTCGGTCAAATACA
>DASTFE010000425.1:0-8296 GCA_035708905.1 Acidimicrobiales bacterium
GCCGCCCCGGTCGCGCGCGGCCCGCAGGCGCTCGGCGACCCGGGCGACCAGCAGCGCCTTGGGCTTCTCGGACGACACCTCCGAGCCCATGAACTCGAACACCTGGGTGTCGCGCGGGTGGGCCGGCGCCTGGACCCGCACGCCCTCGCTGCCCACGACCACCAGGTCGCCGGCCCGGACCCGGTGCATGGGCAGCGTCACGGCCCGGCCCTCCCGCAGCACCAGCCCGCAGTCCATCTCGGGGTTCTCGACCGACAGCCACCTGCCGTCCACCCGCACCCCGCTGGCCCGGTTGGTGGTGGAGTAGAAGCCGGCCCGCAACACCCCGTCGCGTTCGGCCGCCACCAGCACGGCGTCCTCCTGCACGACACGGTTGGCCCCGTGCACCTGCAGGTCGTCGAGCAGGCCGCCGAGCACGTCGTCGTCGCCGCTGACCGCGATGCGGGCGCTGCTGGCGTCGAGGTTGGTCTTGCCGATGGACACGTCGACGATCTCGTAGTCGCAGCCGGCGTCGAGGATCGTGTCGAGGATCTTGGCCAGCAGCAGGGAATCGACGATGTGGCCGGTGACCTCGATCGTCTCGGTGGACATGCGACCTCCTCCTGGGGGTGGGCCGGCGTTTCGGGTGCGCTCCGGCGGCAGGGATATCATGCCGCCCGCCATGGGACAGCCGATCAACGTCGTCGAGAAGCCCTCGAGCACGCCGGGCCTCGCCCGCTTCGAGACCAACCGCTCGCTCACCGGCATGGGCCACGAGCGCTACGCGTCGGTCGACGACATCCTCGACGACCGGCCGGTCGACGAGCTGGCCCGCCGCCTGTTCGCCACCGGCGGCGTCACCGAGGTGCACGCCAACGGCAACGTGCTCACGGTCCGCCTGGCCGAGGGGTGGGCCGGCGACCAGCTGATCGACGTCATCCGGGGCCTGTACATCCACTACCCGCCGTCGCCCCCTGCCCCGGAGGCCGAGCCCCAGCCGCAGGAACGAGCGCAGGAAACAGAGGAATCGCAGCTTTAGCACCACCCTCCGCCCGCGGAGCGGGCATGCTCAAAGGGTCGGCTGCCAACGTCGTCGGCCGGCGGAGGGAGAGACGATGAGTTCCAGGGCCTGGCAGGCCGTACTCGACCACCTCGACGAGGCTGCAGAGCTGGCCAAGCTCGACGCCGACGTCCACCGCATGTTGCGCACGCCGCGGCGCGTGCTCGAGGTGGCCGTCCCGGTCCGGATGGACGACGGGACGGTCGAGGTGTTCATCGGGTGGCGCGTGCACCACGACACCACCCGCGGCCCGGGCAAGGGGGGCATCCGGTTCCACCCCGACCTCGACGTCGACGAGGTCAAGGCCCTGGCGGCGATGATGACCTTCAAGACCGCCCTGGTCGACCTGCCCTTCGGCGGCGCGAAGGGTGGCGTGCGCTGCGATCCCGCCAAGCTCTCGCTGGCCGAGCTCGAGCGGGTGACGCGGCGGTTCACCTACGAGATCAGCCCCATCCTCGGCCCCGAGGCCGACATCCCGGCGCCCGACGTCAACACCGACGGCCGGGTGATGGCCTGGCTCATGGACACCCTGTCGATGGTGCAGGGGAAGATGCTGCCCGGGTCTGTCACCGGCAAGCCGCTGTCGATCGGCGGCACCCGCAACCACTCGGGCGCCACATCGGCGGGGTGCCTCGACTGCGCCCGGGTGGCGCTGCGCGAGCTCGGCATCCCACTGGTGGGCGGCCGGGCCGTGCTGCAGGGGTTCGGCAAGGTGGGCGGGCCGCTCGCCTTCCTGCTGTCCTCGGCCGGCATGCGGGTCGTGGCCGTCAGCGACATCGGCGGCGCGGTGCACAACGAGGGCGGCCTCGACGTGGGCGCCCTGTCCGACCACGTGGCCGAGAGCGGCACGGTGGCGGGCTACGTCGGCGGCGAGGCCATCGACGCCGACGCCATCTGGGACATCGAGTGCGAGCTGCTCGTGCCCGCGGCGCTGGGCGGGGTGATCGACACGGCGGTGGCCGAGCGCATCAGCGCCAAGCTGGTGGTCGAGGCGGCCAACGGGCCCACCACCGTCGAGGCCCAGCCGGTGCTCGACGACCGGGGCATCGTGGTCGTGCCCGACATCCTCGCCAACGCGGGCGGGGTCACGGCCAGCTACTTCGAGTGGGCGCAGGCCCAGCAGGCGTACCCCTGGGACGACGGGCTCGTGGCCGAGCGCTTGCGCCAGCGGATGGAGCACGCCTTCACCGACGTGTGGGCCAAGGCCGAGACGCTGGGCGTGGGCCTGCGCACCGCCGCCCACGTCGTGGCTGTCGAGCGGGTGGCCGCCGCCATCACCGCCCGAGGCCTGTTCCCCTAGCCGTTCGGGTCGAAGCTGCCCGGAATCGGGCAAGTTCGTTGTGTTCGCGGCCGGACGTCGGCAAGATCGCCGCCATGGCGCAGCACGGCGCACTGCAGAGCCGGCCCGGCGACCCGGGCGTCGCGGGCGGGCACGACGACCTCGTCGACCACCTGGTGCGCACGACGCACCTGCCCGGCGGGGTGGCCCGGCGGGTGGTGGGCGACGTGATCGCCTACTTCTCCGAGCCGGTCGAGGCCGTGGTCCGCCGTCGGCACCGCGAGCTGCAGGCGTCCGGTCGCACGAACCCCGAGATCTTCGACCACATCGCCGCCGAGCTGGCGGCGCGCCCCGTCGCCGCGCCCGCGCTCACCGCCCGGCAGCTCCGCCGGATCGTCTACGGCTGAAGGGAACCAGGACATGTGCGGAATCGTCGGCACCATCGGCAGCGGCGACGCCGTCCCCGTGCTCGTCGAGGGCCTGCAGCGGCTCGAGTACCGGGGCTACGACTCGGCGGGCGTCGCGGTGCTCGGGTCGTCGGGGCTCAAGGTGCACCGGCGGGCCGGGCGGGTCGACGACCTGGTCGCCTCGCTGCCCAAGCGGCTGCGGGGCCCGGTGGGCGTCGGCCACACCCGCTGGGCCACCCACGGCGAGCCGACCGACGGCAACGCCCATCCGCACGTCGACGCGTCGGGGCACGTGGCGGTCGTCCACAACGGCATCGTCGAGAACGCCGCCGAGCTGCGGGCCAAGCTGGCGGCCGAGGGCGTGGCCATGGCGTCCGACACCGACACCGAGGTCATCGCCCAGCTCGTGGGGCTGCGGGCCGCGGACGTGCCGCTGGAGGAGGCCGTGCGCGAGGCGCTGTCCATGGTGGTCGGCACCTACGGGCTGGCCGTCGTCGACGACCGCCAGCCCGACCGCATCGTCGTGGCCCGCAACGGCAGCCCCGTCGTGCTGGGCGTGGGCCGGCGTGCCCACTACGTCGCCTCCGACGTGGCCGCCCTCGTGCGCCACACCGACCAGGTGGTGCACCTCGACGACCACGAGGTGGCCGTCCTGCATGCCGACGCGTACCGCACCTTCACCCTCGACGCCCGGCCCACCGACAAGCGCCCGGCCACGACCGAGGTCACCGCCACCGCCTTCGACCTGGCCGGCCACGAGCACTTCCTGCACAAGGAGATCCACGAGCAGCCGGCCACGGTGGCCCAGACGCTGAGCGGCCGGCTCGATCGGCGCTTCGCCACCGCGCACCTCGGCGGGGTGGAGCTGACCGCCCGCGACGTGCTCGGGGTGCGCCGGATCAAGATCCTGGGCTGCGGATCGGCCTACTACGCGGGTCTGGCCGGAGCGCTGCTGATCGAGGAGCTGAGCCGCATCCCGGCCGACGCCGAGACCGCGTCGGAGTTCCGCTACCGCAACCCGGTCATCGACCCCGAGACCCTGTACGTGGCCGTCAGCCAGTCGGGTGAGACGTTCGACACCCTGGCCGCGGTCGAGGAGATCAAGCGCAAGGGCGGCAACGTCATCGGGGTGGTGAACGCCCCGGGCAGCACGATCGCCGGGGCATGCGGGTCGGGCATCTACATCCACGCCGGGCTCGAGGTGTCGGTCGCCTCGACCAAGAGCTACTCCTCCACGGTGGTGGCGTTCGCGCTGCTGGCGCTGCACCTGGGTCGGGTGCGCGACCTGGGCGCGGGCGACGGTGCCCGGCTGATCGACGGGCTCGAAGCACTGCCGCCGGCGATCGCCTCGGTGCTCGCGGCCGAGGCCGACGTCGCCCGTGTCGCCCGCCAGGTCATGGCCCCCGCCGCCAGCGCGTTCTTCGTGGGCCGGGTGCGGGGCTTCCCGGTGGCGCTCGAGGGCGCCCAGAAGCTCAAGGAGGTCTCGTACATCCACGCCGAGGCCTACCCGGCCGCCGAGCTCAAGCACGGCCCGCTGGCGCTCGTCGGGCCCGAGGTGCCGGTCGTGGTGGTGCTGCCCGACGACCACCTGCTGGACAAGAACCTGGCCTCGGTCGAGGAGATCCGCGCCCGCCGGGGCCCCGTCGTCGCCGTGACCGACGCCGACCTGGGCTCGGCCGGGAACGGAGCAGGGCACGGGGCGGGGGACGGGGACGACCGGTTCGCCGCGGTGCTGCGGGTGCCCCGCCTCGAGCCCGAGCTGGCGCCGGTGGTGCTCGGCATCCCGCTGCAGTTGCTGGCCTACCACACCGCCCTGGCGCTGGGCCGCGACGTCGACCGCCCCCGCAACCTGGCCAAGAGCGTCACGGTCGAGTAACCCGGGGCGTCGGCCTCCGGCCGTCCCCCTCCCGGCGATCTGTGAGCAGAAGTGGTTGCGCACCAACCACTTCTGCACAAGATTGCGGCGGCAAGGATGTCTAGCGTTGCTGGCTGCCCGGGCAGGGCGTGGGACGCAGCGTGCGGTCGCCCGCACGTGTGTTGCCAGAAGCGAACGCATGTTCGATCATGGCGGCGTGGCTCAAGCGGAGGGGCTCGCTCGCGATCCCGGGGTCGGGGATCGCCTGGTCGACCGGGTGCCGGCACCCGGTTCGAGCGCGGCGGTCACCGCCGGGGTGGCCGGGGTGGCCGGGCTGGCCGAGCGGGTGCGTCCCACCGACCTGGCCCGTGACCGCCGCCTTCCCGTCCTGCCGGCGTTCGAGGCGCTGCTGCCGGCCGGGGGGCTGCGGCGAGGCACCACGGTGGCCGTCGGCGCCCGGCCGGGGGTGGCCGGCGCGACGTCGCTGGCGGTCGCGCTGGCGGCGGGGGCGTCGCAGGCGGGCTCGTGGATAGCGGCCGTCGGTCTGGGGTCGCTGGGCCTGGCGGCCGCCGCCGAGCTGGGCGTCTCGCTCGAGCGGCTGGTGATGGTGGCCGATCCCGGCCGCGACCGCGAGGGGTGGGCGTCGGTGGTGGCCGCGCTGGTCGACGGGTTCGACGTCGTGCTGGTCGCTGCCGGCCTGCGGGCCGGCGACGCCCGGCGGCTGGTGGCCCGGGTGCGCGAGCGGGGGGCGGTGCTCGTGGCTGTCGGCGGCGACCTGCCGGGTCAGCGCAGCCCGCTGCAGCTGACGGTGAGGTCGTCGACCTGGCAGGGGCTGGGCGAGGGATGGGGGCACCTGCAGGGCCGGCGGGTGGCGGTCGAGGTCGGTGGCCGGGGCGAGGCCGCCCGCAGCCGCCGGGGCGAGCTGTGGCTCCCGGGCGCCGAGGGCGTCGTGGCGGCGGTCGAGCCCGTCGCCGCTCCCATCCCGCTCCGCCGCCGCGGCCAGGGCGGCGAGGTGTCGGCCGGGCCGCTCTCGGACGCCGATCCGCGCCGCCGCGGGGCCCAGGGCGGCGAGGTGTCGGCAGAAACCGACCGTAAGCGCGCCATTCTGCCGACAGCTCGGCCGGGTCATCGGCCGGTGCGCCCAGCGACTCGACCGGCCCGTCGGCCGGTGCGTCCGGCCGCGCCTCGTGAGGCGCCGGCCCGCCGCCGGGGTGGCGCATGACCGGCGTGACCCGCACGCTGGTGGTGTGGTGCGCCGACTGGCCGGTCGTGGCGGCGGGGGTGCCGCTCGATGTGCCGGCCGCCGTGTTCCACGCCAACCGGGTGGTGGCCTGCTCGCCCGCCGCCCGGCATGAGGGGGTCGAGCGCCACCAGCGACGGCGCGACGCCCAGGCCCGCTGCCCCGACCTGGTCGTGCTCGAGCGCGACCCCGCGGCCGAGGCCCGGGCGTTCGAGCCGGTGCCCGCCGCGCTCGAGGCGCTCACCCCCCGCATCGAGATCACCCACCCGGGCATGTGCGCGTTCCCGACCCGGGGGCCCTCCCGATACCACGGCGGCGACCGCGCCCTGGCCGAGCGGGCCACGGCCGTCGTGGCCGAGGTGCTGGCCGGTCGGGGCCCCGTGCAGGTGGGGGTGGCCGACGGCCCCTTCGCCGCCGCGCTGGCCGCCCGCCACCGTGGGGCGCCGGAGGCGAGGCCCGGGTTGCTCGTGGCCGGGCCCGGATCGCTCGTCGTCGGGTCCGGGGTGCCCGTGGCCGGGGTGAGAGTGCGGTCGGCCGGGTCGGGAGTGCCGGGGGCTGGGCCGGGGTCTGGTGGGGCGGCGGTCGGGCCAGGGACCGGTGGGGCGGCGGCGAGCGGGCTGGGGGTCGGGTCGAGGTCCGGTGGGGCGGCGGCCGGGCCGAGGGCCGGGTCGGGGACCGGCGGCGTGGGCGAGTCGGGAGTGCCGGGGACCGGTGGTGGGGCGGCGGCCGGGCCGAGGGGCGGGACGGGGACCGGTGGCTTGGGCGAGTCGGGAGTGCCCGGGGCTGGGCCGGGGTCCGGTGGTGGGGCGGCGGCCGGGCCGGGGGTCGGGTCGGGGTCCAGTGGGGTGGCGGCGGCCGGGCCGGGGTCTGGTGGCGTGGCGGCCGAGCCGGTGGTGGTGCCGCCCGGTGCGAGCCCCGCGTTCCTGGCACCCCTGCCGGTGACCGTGCTCGCCGAGCCGGGCGGGCTCGATGCGGGTAGGTACCTGCGTGGCGTCCGCGGTGGCGAGGGAGGTGCCTATCTGCATCGACCGGTGGGGCCCGAGCTGGTGGACGTGTTCGAGCGGCTGGGGGTGCGCACGCTGGGCGACCTGGCGGCGCTGCCCGTCGCCGAGGTCGTGGGCCGGTTCGGTGCCGAGGGGCGGGTGGCGCACCGGCTGGCCGGGGGCCTCGACGCGCGGCCGCCGGTCACTGCACCGCCGCCGGACGAGCTGACGGTGACGGCCGAGATCGATCCCCCCGCCGAGCGGGTCGAGGCCGCGGCCTTCGTGGCCCGGGGGCTGGTCGACGACCTGCAGGCGCGCCTGACGACCAGGGGCAGTGCCTGCACCCGGCTGGTCATTGGCGCCGAGACCGAGCACGGCGAGACCCACGAACGGGTGTGGCGCACCGAGGGCACGTTCACGGCGCCGGCCATCGCCGCCCGCGTGCGCTGGCAGCTCGACGGCTGGCTCCGCGCCGGTGCGCACCGTCCCACGGGCGGCCTCAGCCGGCTGTGGCTGGCGCCCGACGAGATCGTGCCGGCGGGCGGGCGGCAACTCGCCTTCAGCGCCGGCGGTCCGGGATCGGTCGATCCCGTAGAGGCGGGCGACCGGGCGGCGCGGGCGCTGGCCCGGGTGCAGGGGCTGCTGGGCGTCGAGGCGGTGCGGGTGCCCGAGTGGCGGGGCGGCCGGGGACCGGGGGAGCAGGTCGGGCTGGTGCCGGTGGCCGCCGGCGACATCACCGAGCCCCGCCCGGCGGCGCAGGCGGGCTGGGTGGCCGAGCCCTGGCCGGGGCTGGTTCCCGACCCGGCGCCGGCCACCGTGCACGACCCGCCGCTGCCTGCCGAGGTGGTCGACGCCGCCGGGCGGCCGGTGCGGGTCAGCGGGCGGGGCGAGATCAGCGCAGCTCCGGCGACGGTGACGATCCGGCCGCCGGGGGCTGCGTCGAGGTCGCCGGGAGCGGCGGGAGCGGCGGCGCGGGCGGCGGGCGGCGCGGGCTCGTCTGGGCCGGGGGCTGCGTCGAGGTCGCCGGGAGCGGCGGGACGGACGGGATCGCCGGGATCGGCAGGGGCCAAGGGACCGGCGGGAGCCGCAGAGCCGGCCGCGACGTCGGCCGGCAGGTCGCCGCCCCGGGGCCGGCAGGTCGCCGTCGCGGCCTGGGCCGGGCCGTGGCCGTACGACGAGCGCTGGTGGGATCCCAGGGGTCACCGCCGCCGGGCCCGCCTGCAGGTGGCCACGACCGACGGCGTCGCCTACCTGCTGGCGGTCGAGTCGGGCCGCTGGTCGGTCGAGGCGACCTATGACTGACGGGCGCCCGACCGCCGCCCGCCGCCTGACCGCCGGGCGCCCAACCGCCGCCCGCCGCCTGACTGACGGGCGCCCGACCGTCGCCCGTCGCCTGACTGACGGGCGCCCGACCGTCGCCCGCCGCCTGACCGCCGGGCGCCGCTCGGCCGGGGGCGAATCAGTGCAGGCGGACCACCCGCAGCACGTCGGCT
>DASTFE010000426.1:0-3908 GCA_035708905.1 Acidimicrobiales bacterium
CGGCGCGCGCGGCGGCCGCAGCCGGGCGCCCGGGGGCACCGGGGCGCGCCCGACCACGTCGCGCTCGCGGCGGGGTCGTGGTGCCGCTGCGGGTGCCGTGGTTGACCCGGCTGCGCGCCGTGGTGGGGCTGGCCTTCATGGTGGTCGTGCTCGGCACGACCACCGCGCTGCTCGTCGCTGCCCTGGTCGTGGCGGCCGCTCAGGCGCTGAGCGGGCTCTGACCCTGGTCGCCGGCACCGCGGCCGGGCCCGTCCTCGGCCACCGAGCCGTAGACCGACCGGTACCACAGGTCGGTGAGCACGCCGACCAGCGCCTCGGGGTCGCGGGGCGCGCCGGGTCGCGGCTCGCCGAGCACAAGGTGGGTGAACGCCGACCACTCGAGCATGGCGGACAGGGCGTGGGCGACCATCGTCGAGTCGAACGGCCGCATCCGGCCGGCACGCTGCTGCGCCTCGAAGGCGTCGGAGAGGCGCAGGACCAGGTCGCGGCGCAGCCCCAGCCACAGTTCCTGGACGCGGGGCGACTGGAGCGCGCCCTCGAGCAGCGCGCTCCACAGACCGTCGTGCCGGTGGTAGACGGCGAGGAAGCTGCGGATGCCCTGCTCCATCCCCCGCCGCGGGTCATGATCGAGGGGCAGCACGATGCTGGCCGCCAGCTCGTCGAGGATGACCGACTCGACGACCTGGCAGAAGGCGTCCTCCTTGTTGCGGAAGTAGAGGTAGAACGTGCCGTGAGCCGTGCTGGCCCGATCGGTGATGGCCCCGACCGTCGTCGCCCGGTACCCCTTGGTCTCGAACACCGCACCGGCGGCGGCCAGCAGTTGCCGACGGGTGGTGGCCGCCTGCTCGTGTCGCTGGTTGGTGCGCTCGGGCTCGCCGCGCTGGGACTGGTCGACCGTCAACCGCTGTCTCCCCGGGTGGTGGGACGGTGACGCGCAAGGTAGCCGACGAGGTCTCCCGGCGGCGCGACGCCGCGGTCGCCGGGCACCGGGGCGACGTGGCGACGGCTCGCCGGCTGCTCGCCGACCCGGCCCCGGCGGTGCGGGCGACGGCACTCGGCGCGCTGGCCCGCGCCGGCGACCTCGGCGGCGGCGACCTGCAGGCGGCGCTGGCCGACCCGGCGGCACCCGTCCGGGCCCGCGCCGCCGAGCTGGCGGCGACCCGGCCCGGCGACCGCCCGCCGGCGCTGGCCCCGGTGCTGGCCGACGGCGACACCTCCGTGGTCGAGGCGGCGGCGTGGGCGTCGGGCGAGCGCACACCACCCGAGCCGGGCATCGTCGCCGCGCTGGCGGCGGTCGTCACCGTCCACGACGACGCCGTCTGCCGCGAAGCGGCGGTCGCCGCCCTGGGCGCGATCGGCGACCCGTCGGGCCTGCCCGCGGTGCTGGCGGCGACGACCGACCGCCCGGCGGTGCGCCGGCGGGCGGTGCTGGCGCTGGCGCCCTTCGCCGGCCCCGAGGTCGACGCCGCCCTCGAGCGGGCGCTGTCCGACCGTGACTGGCAGGTGCGCCAGGCCGCCGAGGACATATCCCGCTAGGCCCGCCGACGGGCGGGGCGCTGGACCCGCAGTTGGCGATCGGCCAACAATGGCCCGGTGCCGCCGTCCCCTCCGCCCGAGACGCCCGACCTCGCCGAGTTCCGGGCGCAGGCCCGGTCGTTCCTCGACGCCCACCTCGAGCCCCGGCGGCGGGGGCGCGGCCCGTTCCGCTGGGGCGAGGGCGACGAGCGCGTGGCGGTGGTCGAGGAGAAGGATCCGGACCGCGAGCGGGCCGACCTCGAGGCCGCCCGCCGCTGGGTCGCCACCCGCTACGACGCCGGGTTCGGATGGATCGACGGCCCCACCGCCTACGGCGGCCGCGGGCTCTCCGGGGCCCACGCCGCCGCCTACCGGTCGCTCGAGCAGTCCTACGCCGTCCCCGACCTGTCGGCCTTCACCGTCGGGTTCGGGATGGTGGGCCCGACGGTGGCCGCCCACGCCACCGAGCAGGTCAAGCGCACCCTCCTACCGGCGCTGCACCGGGGCGACACGCTGGCGTGCCAGCTCTTCAGCGAGCCGGGCGCCGGCTCCGACCTCGCCTCGCTGGCCACCCGCGCCGAGCGGGACGGCGACGAGTGGGTGGTCACGGGGCAGAAGGTGTGGACGTCCGGCGCACACCTGGCCGACGTCGGCGAGATCATCTGCCGCACCGACCCCGACCGGCCCAAGCACCGGGGGATGACCGCCTTCCTCGTGGACATGCACGCGCCGGGCGTCGAGGTGCGGCCCCTCCGCCAGATGACCGGCGGCGCCAGCTTCAACGAGGTGTTCCTCACCGGCGTGCGGGTGCCGGACGCCCACCGCCTGGGCGACGTCGACGGCGGCTGGTCCGTGGCCATGACCACCCTGATGAACGAGCGGGCGTCGATCGGCAGCGGCATGGGGCTCGGGCCCGGCCCCGGGCCGTTCGACCGGCTGATCGCCCTGGTGCGCCACTTCGGCCTCGACCGCGACCCGCTCGTGCGCCGCGACCTGGCCCGGCTGTACGTCAGCCACCGGGTCAACGCGCTGACGGTCGCGCGCGGCGCCGCCGGGATCCGTGCCGGGCACCCGCCGGGCCCCGAGCTGTCGACGGCCAAGCTGGCCGGCGTCCGCTACCTGGCGGACGTGGCCGACTTCGTGGCGCGGGCGCTCGGCCCCCGGCTGGCGGCCGACACCGGAGAGTGGGGCACGTTCGCCTGGAACCAGCTGGTGTGCGGGGTGCCCGGCGCCCGGCTCGGCGGGGGCAGCGACGAGATCCTGCGCAACGTGGTCGGCGAGCGGGTGCTGGGGCTGCCCCGCGACCCGGCGGTTGATCGCGACCGGCCGTTCCGCGAGCAGGCACGCTGACACCGGGCCCTGCCCGCCGGGCGCGCGGCGTCGCGGTGACTGCGCCTTCCGCCGAGCGCAGTGTGCCGCTGCCACGCGCCTGCAGTGCACGGGCGTCAGCGGTGGGTGCCACGGTGCTCGGCGCCGCAGCCCCGGCAGGTGGCGGCCCAGCCGGCGGGCGTGACCTGCACGGCCAGCCACCGGCCGCACGAGGGGCAGTAGCGCCACGGATCGGACGGGCCGGCGCACCCGGCGCAGTCGCCCCGCGGGCGCCCGCATCCCGGGCAGAACGGCGCGGCACCGGTGCCGCCGCCGGCGCCGCCGTCGACCGGGGGGCCCGGCGCCACCGCGGGCCGCCTCAGATGACCTTGGACAGCGAGCCGATGGGCATCTCGAGGCCGCGCAGCATCACCAGGTCGTCCTGCGGCGAGCGGCCCAGCGTGGTGAGGTAGTTGCCGGTGATCAGGGCGTTGATGCCCGCGGTCATCCCCATCGCCTGGAGGTCGCCCAGCGTGACCTCGCGCCCGCCGGCGTAGCGCAGGATCACGTCGGGGAGCGCCAGGCGGAACAGGGCGATCCACCGGATGGCCTCGATCGCCGCCATGTGGGGCCGGCCGGCGAGCGGCGTGCCCGGGCGGGGATCGAGGAAGTTGACCGGCACCTCGGCCGGCTCGACCTCGCGGAGCTGGCCCAGCAGCTCGATGCGCTGCTCGTCGGTCTCGCCCATGCCGAGCAGGACGCCGCAGCACAGCTCCATCCCGTGGTCGAGCGCGAGCCGGCAGGTGGCGAAGCGCTCGTCCCAGGTGTGGGTGGTGACGATCCCGCCGAAGAACGACCGGGCGGTCTCCAGGTTGTGGTTGTAGCGGTGGGTGCCGGCGGCGGCCAGGCGGGCGGCCTGGTCGTCGTCGAGGATGCCGGCGCTGACGGCCACGTTGAGCCCGGTCTCCCGGCCCACCAGCCCGACGACCTCCTCGAGGTGGGCCATGAGCCGCTCGTCGGGGCCCCGGACCGCGTAGACGAGGCAGAACTCGCTGGCCCCCAGCTCGGCGGTCTCGCGGGCGGCC
>DASTFE010000427.1:0-3263 GCA_035708905.1 Acidimicrobiales bacterium
GCCGCCGCGGCTCGGCCCGCCCGCGCGGCCTCTCATCTCAGCCCAGGTCGGCGAGGACCCGGCGCATGTCGGCGACGGCCCGCACGGTCCCCCGCACCGTCCCGGTGACCTTCGACCGCCCGGTGCGGGGCGCGTAGGCGACCGGCACCTCGGCGATGCGCCAGCCGGCGCGGCCGGCCCGCAGCACCATCTCGAGCGGCCAGCCGAAGCGACGGTCGGCCATGCCCAGGTCGACCAGCGGGTGACGGCGCGCCGCCCGCATGGGCCCGAGGTCGGTGAGCGCCGCCCCGGTCACCCGGCGCAGCCGGCGGGCCAGGTAGCGGTTGGCGGCGCGGGCGTGCACGGGCGCGGCCCGCCACGAGGTGGGCCGGCGGGCGCCGAGCACCAGGTCGGCCACGCCCGACTCGAGCGGCGCGACGACCGCCGGCAGGGCCTGCGGGTCGAGCGACGCGTCGGCGTCGCAGAACGCCACCACCGGCGCCTGCGCGGCCGCCAGCCCGGCGGCGCAGGCGGCGCCGAAGCCGCGCCGGGGCTCGTCGACGACAAGGGCACCCGCGGCCCGGGCGATGGCGCCCGACCCGTCGGTCGACCCGTTGTCGACCACGATCGCCCGGTAGCCGTCGGGCAGCCGGCCGAGCACCCACGGCAAGGCGGCCGCCTCGTCGAGCACGGGCAGGACGACGTCGACGCGCGTGGGTCCGTCGGGCGGGGACATGGTGGCCACCGTAGGGACGGCACCCCTTACGAGGTGCGGAACAGTCCGGCGCCGGCGCCCGGCCGACCCACCGCCCGGACGTACGGTCGGCCGCCGTGGCCACCCGAGCGATGCCGACCCACACGCGCCACCCCGGTGCCGCGCCCGAGCGCGTGGCGGCACCGGGCCGCACCGCCACCGCGACCGCAGGACCGCCCGTGGCGGCACCGGGCCGGGCCCGCACCACGGCGGCGGGGATCCCGCCGGCGACGACGCGGGTGGAGAGCGAACCGGCGGGCGGCCCTGCGCACCGGAGCCCCGCTCGGGCCGGCGCCGCCGGCTGGGTGGCCGTCGTCGTGGTGGGCCTCGCCTGGGGCGCCCTCGCCGTCGCCGACGCCGGCGTCTCGCTGCGGGCGGCGCCGCTCATGGGCCGGTGGCGATGGCAGGGCGACCTCGGGCTGCTGCCGGCCGCGGGCCTCGCCGTGGGTGCCGTCGTCTGGGGCCCGCGGCTCGCCGCCCGGCTGCCGTGGCGGGCGGTGCCCTGGGCGACCGGCATCGCGGCCGTCGCCTGGACCACCGTCCTGGCTGCTGCCGGCGGCTGGGGCCGCGTCACCGAGCCGCTGACGTCCCGCCACGAGTACGAGCCGTTCGCGGCCGGCATCGACGACCTGGGCGCCTTCCTCGCCGGCTTCACCGACGGGCTGGCCGGCCACCCGGTGCACGTGCAGGGCCACCCGCCGGGCCCCGTCGTCGTGGCATGGGCGCTCGACCGGGTCGGGCTCGGCGGGGCCGGTTGGCTGGCCGCGCTCGCGCTGGCCGGGTGGGGGGCGGCGGCCGGGGCCGCGCTGGTGGCCGCCCGCACGGTCGCCGGCGAGCGGGCCGCCCGGCGGGCGGCACCGGCGCTGGCGCTGCTCCCGGCGGCCGTGTGGGCGGGCACGTCGCTCGACGCGCTGTTCGCCGGGATCACCGCCACCGCCGCCGCGCTGGCCGTGACGGCCGTGGCCCGGTCGTCGGCTCGTCTGGCGGCGGCCACCGGCGTGGTGGCGGGGCTCGCCGTCCTGTGCACCTACGGGGCGGTGGTGGTGCTGGCCATCCCTGTCCTCGCCGGCCTGGGGCTGGTGGTGGGCGGCCGGCGGGCGCCGTCCACCACGCCCCCCGGTGCCGGGCAGTCACGACCGATCGTCGCACTGGCCGCCTGGGCGGCAGGCGGCGCGATCGCCGTGCTGGGGCTGGCCGCCGCGGCCGGCTTCTGGTGGCCGGCGGGCGTGGCCGCCACGAGCGGGGCCTACTGGTCGGGGGTCGGCGGGCACCGACCGGGCGTGTACCTGACGCTCGCCGGCAACCCCGCGGCGCTCGCCCTGGCCACGGGGCCCGCCGTGGCCGCCGGGCTGTCCACTGCCCTGGCGCGGGTGCGGGTCGCGTGGCGGCCGGCTCTGCTGCCGGGCGCCGCGCTGGCCGCCGTGGCGGCAGCCGACCTCTCGCAGATGTCGCGGGGCGAGGTCGAGCGGATCTGGCTGCCGTTCGTCCCCTGGCTGGCCCTCGCAGCACCCGGCCACCGCCGCGACTGGCTCGCCGTCCAGGTGGCCGTCGCGCTCGCGCTGCAGTCGTTGCTCGCCTCGCCCTGGTAGGAGGATCCATGACCGCTCGCATCCTGGTCACCGGCGGCGCCGGCTTCGTCGGGTCGCACGTCGTCGACCTGCTCGTCGCCGCCGGTCACGAGGTGGTGGTGCTCGACTCGCTGGCGGCCCACGACCGCCCGCCGCCGTGGCTCCACGCCGACGTCGACCTGGTGCGCGGCGACGTGCGCGACCCGGCGGCGTGGCGGCGGGCGGTGCGCGGGGTCGACGCGATCTGCCACCAGGCAGCCCGGGTGGGCCTGGGCGTCGACTTCGGCGACATCGGTGCCTACGTCGCCGACAACGACGTCGGCACCGCAGCGGGCCTCGGTGTGTTGCACGAGGTCGGGTTCGCCGGGCGGATCGTACTGGCGTCGAGCATGGTCGTCTACGGCGAGGGCCGCTACCGCTGCCTGCGGCACGGCGACGTGCGCCCCGGCCCCCGGACGCCGGACGACCTGGCCGCCGGGCGGTTCGACCCGCCGTGCCCCCGGTGCGGTGCGCCTGTGACCTGGGCGCCCGTCGACGAGGGCGCCCCGCTCGATCCCCGCAACGTGTACGCGGCCACCAAGGTGCACCAGGAGCACCTGTGCGCGGCCTTCGGTCGCGAGCACGGCGTGGGGGTGACGGCACTGCGCTACCACAACGTCTACGGGCCGCGGATGCCGCGCGACACCCCGTACGCCGGGGTGGCGGCCATCTTCCGGTCGGCGGTGGCGCGGGGCGAGCCGCCCATGGTGCTCGAGGACGGCCGCCAGACCCGCGACTTCGTCCACGTCGTGGACGTGGCCCGGGCCAACGTGGCGGCGCTCACCGTCGACGAGCCCGTCGACGGGCCGTTGAACGTGGCGTCGGGCCATCCCCGCACGGTGCTCGAGCTGGCCCGGGCGGTGTGCGAGGGCGCGGGCATCGAGCCGAAGGTGGTCGGGGGTGCCCGGCTCGGCGACGTCCGC
>DASTFE010000428.1:0-3570 GCA_035708905.1 Acidimicrobiales bacterium
CGAGGTGCAGGCGGGCTTCAACCGCATGGTCGACGGTCTGCGCGAGCGCCACCAGATCCAGGACCTGTTCGGCCGCCACGTCGGCCACGAGGTCGCCACCCAGGCGCTCGAGCGGGGCACCGGGCTGCGGGGCGAGGAGGCCGACGCCAGCATCGCCAGCGCGTAGGCGGGGATCTCGTTGCCGTCGAGGAACAGCACCAAGGCCATGGCCAGCAGGGGAACCCCCGACCCGACCGACCAGGTGAGCAGCAGGCGCAGGCGGATGCCCGGCGTGCGGGGCCGGTGCTCGGGCAGGCCGTCGAGCACGTGGGCGAACAGCGGGCGGAACGAGTGCTCGATCATCAGGTAGGCCAGCGCGCAGGTGGTCACGCCGCCGATCACCGTTCCCTCGACGACCCGGACGACGGTGATGAGGTCGGCGCCCACCAGGGCCGTGATCGCGCCGTAGAGCAGGGCGCCGATCACCCAGAACAGGAGTGGGCGCAACGCCTGGCGCCGCGGCTCGCGCAGCACGGCGAACCGCTCGGGCTGGCTGGGAGGCCGGCCCTCGAGCGCCCAGGCGATGGCCCGGCTGAAGGCGCGGTGACCCCACAGGTAGGCGGGCAGGACCAGCACCGCCACCGGCAGCAGCGGGCCGGCGATCTGTACCCACAGCGGCAGCCGGGGGGCCAGGTCCTGGCCGGAGGCGAGCTGCAGGAACGTCATGACCGCGAGGCTGCCGGCGACGTTGGCGAACAGCAGGCGGCGCCGGATGCGGCGCCGGACGCGCTCGGCCGTCTCCTGGAGGGGGGAGCGGCTGCGGTCGAGCCAGCGGCGCACGGGGTGCTCCTCGACGGGCGGAGGCTCAGGCGAGGTCGCCGGCGGCCGCCGGGTCGACGATCCACAGCACCCGGTCGGCCTGGATGCGGGCCGCCGGTATGGCGGGATCGTCGGCCGCCGCCCGGGCCAGCGCGTCGCGCTTGGCCTCGCCCGCCACGGTCACCAGCGCCAGCCGGGCCCGGGCGATGCCGGCGAACGTCAGCGTCATGCGGGTGTGCGGGTTGTTGCCGGTCGGGTCGTCGTTCATCACGACGAGCCGACCGGGGTCGGCATCGAGCGCCGGTGAGCCGGGGAACAGCGACGCCGTGTGCCCGTCGGGGCCCATGCCCAGGTGGATGACGTCGACACGGCCGAGCTCGCCGAGCCGCAGCTGGTAGGGGTCGGGGCCCTCGTCGCAGCGCATCGGGTAGTTGGCGTTGACCGCGCCCACCCGCTCGAGCAGCGATTCGCGCCCGAGCTTGTAGTTGGAGGCGTCGTCGTCGAGGGGGACGCAGCGCTCGTCGCCCCAGTAGACGTCGACCTTCCACCAGTCGATCTGGTTGCCGGCGTCGTCGGCGAGGCGCTCGTAGCTGCGCCGGGCCAGGTCGCCGCCGGACAGGGCGAGCGAGAACCCGTCGTGGGGTCGGCTGTGGAACGCTTCGATGACGCGCTCCGCGAACTCTCCGGGGACGTCGTCGACCACCACCAGTTCGCCGTGCACCCAGCGCACGCTACCGCACGGTAGGGGGTCGCTCGTTCCCGTTGCGGGGCTAGCGCAGCTCCTCGGCCTTGGCGGCCAGCGAGTCGATCAGCTCGTCGAAGCTCTTGGCGAACGTGGCCACGCCCTGGTCTTCGAGCACCCGGGACACGTCGTCGAGGTCGACACCCACGTCGCGGATGGCGTCGAGCGTGGCGGCCGCCGCGCCGAGGTCGGCGTCGACGGTGCGGGCGACGGTGCCGTGGTCGTCGAAGGCGTCGAGCGTGCCCTCGGGCATGGTGGTGACCGTGTCGGGCCCGATCAGGGGGTCGACGTAGAGGGTGTCGGGGTAGGCGGGGTTCTTCGTGGACGTGGACGCCCACAGCGGCCGCTGCACCCGGGCGCCCCGCTCGGCCAGTGCCTGCCACCGGGGGCCGCTGAAGGTGGCCAGGAAGCGGCCGTAGGCGAGCTGGGCCTGGGCCACGGCGGCCTTGCCTCGCAGCGCCAGCGCGGCGTCGCTGCCGATGGCCTCGAGGCGGCGGTCGACCTCGGTGTCGACGCGGCTGACGAAGAACGAGGCGACGCTCGCGACCTGCGAGAGGTCGCCGTCGTAGGCCTCGAGCCCGGACAGGTACGCCTCCATCACCTCGTCGTAGCGGTCGAGGCCGAAGATCAGCGTGACGTTGATGCTGAACCCCTCGCCGATGAGCGCGCGGATGGCCTCGACGCCCTCGGCGGTGGCCGGCACCTTGACGAACAGGTTGGGCTGGTCGATGCGGGCGTGCAGGTCGCGGGCGGCCGCCACCGTGGCGTCGCGGTGGCGCGCCTGGTCGGGTGCGACCTCGAGCGACACGAACCCGTCGGCGCCGTCGCTGCTGTCGTGCACCGGCCGCAGGACCTGCAGGGCGCCGCGGATGTCGTCCATGACCATCGTCCAGTAGGCGTCCTCGACGCTCACGCCGTCGCGGGCGAGCGCGCGGAACTGGTCGTCGTACTCGTCCGAGCCGGCGATCGCCTTCTGGAAGATGGTGGGGTTGGACGTGACACCGCGCACGCCCCGCTCGACCCACCGGGCGAGGTCGCCGCCGGCGAGCCAGCCGCGGTGCAGGTTGTCGAGCCAGGGGCTCTGGCGCTGCTCGAGGTAGAGGTCGTGGAGTCTGCTCACCCGTCCTCCTTGAGGTCGGTCACGAGTTGCCGCGCCCGCTCGGCCACGTTGTCAGGGGTGTACCCCATGTTGGCGAGGGCCACGTCACCGGGGGCCGAGGCGCCGTAGCGGTCGATGCTGACGCTGTCGTCGGCCCAGCGGTCCCACCCGAAGCTGGCGCCCGCTTCGACCGCCAGCGTGGGCACCTCGGGCGGCAGCACCGCGTTCTGGTAGCCGTCGTCCTGGTCGGCGAACAGGTCCCACGACGGCATCGACACGACGCGGGCCGCCACGCCGCCCTCGGCCAGCAGTCGGGCGGCCTCGACGCACACGGCCACCTCGCTGCCGGTGCCGACGAGCACCACCGCGGGGTCGTCCACGTCGGCGAGCACGTAGGCGCCGCGCTCGACCGGGGCGCCGGCGGTGCCCTCGAGCACCGGCACCCCCTGGCGCGTGAGCACGAGCGCTGTGGGGCCGTCACCGGCGACGGCGATGCGCCATGCGGCCGCCGTCTCGTTGGCGTCGGCGGGGCGGACGAGGCGCAGCCCGGGCATGGCCCGCAGGGCGGCCAGGTGCTCGATCGGCTGGTGGGTCGGGCCGTCCTGGCCCAGCCCGACGGAGTCGTGGGTGAAGCTGAAAATCGCCTTGAACTCGGACATGGCGGCCAACCGCACCGCGGGGCGCATGTAGTCGCTGAAGACGAAGAAGGTGCCGCCGACCGGCAGGACGCCGCCGTGGGCGGCCATGCCGTTCATGACGCCGGCCATGCCGTGCTCGCGCACGCCGAAGTAGATCTGGCGGCCCGCGGGCTCGTCGGGGCCGAACACGCCGTGGCCCTCGATCACCGTGCCCGTGTTGCCGGTGAGGTCGGCGCCCCCGCCGATCAGGCCGGGCACCCGGTCGGCGAGCGCCTGCAGGCAGGCGCCGCTCG
>DASTFE010000429.1:0-11031 GCA_035708905.1 Acidimicrobiales bacterium
GACGGCCCGCCGGTCGACCTGCTTCCGGAGGGGCTCAACGCCCGCACGGCGGTGCACGAGTACGGCGGCGGCGCGTGGTGGGTGTCGGGGTCGAGGCTGTGGTTCGCCAACTGGGCCGACCAGCGGCTGCACCGCCTCGACGAGGGTGCGGCGCCGGTCGCCGTGTCGCCCGAGCCCGAGGTGCCGCGGGGCGACCGCTGGGCCGACGGCGACGTCCACCCGGACGGCCGGTGGATGGTCGCCGTGCGCGAGCACCACCCGCCGCACGGCGGACCGGCCGACGTCGTCAACGAGGTCGTCCTCCTCGACACCACGGGCGACCTGCCGGTGCGGGTGCTGGTGTCGGGTCCGGACTTCGTGTCCGACCCCCGGTTCTCGCTCGACGGCCGCCGCCTGTGCTGGCTGCAGTGGTCGCACCCCGACATGCCCTGGGACGGCACCGAGCTGTGCGTGGCCGACGTGCGCCCGGCGGCGACCGGCCCCGCGCTCGCCCACCCGGCGGTGGTCGCCGGCCGGCCCGACCAGGGGAGGGGCGGCCACGGCGACGGCGAGTCGGTCTTCCAACCCCGGTGGGCCCCGGACGGGTCGCTGTGGTTCGCGTCCGACCGCTCGGGCTGGTGGAACCTCTACCGCTGGGTGCCGCCCTCCGCCGGCGCTCCGGGCCGGGGCACGGTCGAGGCCATGGTCGAGATCGACGCCGAGATCGGCGTGCCCCAGTGGGTGTTCGGGCAGTCGCGCTACGCCTTCGTCGCCGGCGACCACGTGGTGTTCGCCTACCAGCGCGACGGCCGTGACCAGCTCGCCCTGCGGCTGCCCGGGGGCGGCACCCGCGACCTGGACGTGCCGTACTCGTCGATCGCCGAGGTGCAGGCCGACGGCGACCGCGTCGTGTTCGTCGGGGCGTCGGCGACCACCGAGCCGGCCGTGATCGGCGTGCGCATCGACGCGGCGGGCGCCACCAGCCGGCCGGACATCCTGCGGCCGCCCCGCGACCTGGGCATCGGGCCGGGCTGGTTCTCGGTGCCCGAAGCGATCGACTTCCCGACCAGCGGCGGTCGCACGGCCCACGCGCTCTTCTACCCGCCGACCAACCCCGAGGCGACCGCGCCACCCGAGGGCGCGCCGCCGCTGCTGGTGGTCATCCACGGGGGCCCGACCGGGGCGGCCCGCCCGATGCTGCAGCTCGGCATCCAGTACTGGACCAGCCGCGGGTTCGCCGTGGTCGACGTCAACTACGGCGGGTCGACCGGCTACGGGCGCGCCTACCGCAACCAGCTCCGGGGCAACTGGGGTGTCGTCGACCTCGACGACTGCGAGGCGGCCGCCCGCTGGCTCGCCGACCAGGGCAGGGTCGACCCCGAGCGGATGTGCATCCGCGGCGGGTCGGCAGGTGGCTACACCGCCCTGGCCGCGCTGGCGTTCCGCGACACCTTCGCCGCCGGCGCCAGCCACTACGGCGTGGCCGACCTGGCCGTGCTCGCCACCGAGACCCACAAGTTCGAGAGCCGCTACCTCGACGGGCTCGTGGGCCCGCTCCCGCAGCAGCGCGACCTGTACGAGGCCCGCTCGCCGCTGCACCACCTCGACGGGTTCGACCGGCCCCTCATCGTGCTGCAGGGGCTGGAGGACGAGATCGTCCCGCCCGACCAGGCCGAGATGATCGTCGAGGCCCTGCGCGCCCGGCGGGTCCCGGTCGCGTACGTCACGTTCGAGGGCGAGCAGCACGGCTTCCGCCAGGCGGCCAACATCCGGCGGGCGCTCGACGCCGAGCTGTCGTTCTACGGCCAGGTGCTCGGGTTCGACCTGCCGGTCGACGAGGGCATCGAGCCGGTCACCGTCGAGAACCTCGAACCCGGCTGACCCTCACCCCAGGCTGGCCCACAGGTGGTGCACGGCGTACGAGCGCCACGGCCGCCAGCGCTCGCCGGTCGCCGGCGCATCGACCAGCCCCAGACCGGCGAGGGCCCGGCGGACGCCGACGTCGCCGGGCAGGAACACGTCGGGGTCGCCGAGGCCGCGCATGCGGACGTAGGCGGCGGTCCAGGGGCCGATGCCCCGCACCGCGAGGAGGGCCTCCTCGGCTGCGGCGGCGTCGGCACCCGGTGCCAGGTCGATCAGCCCGCCGGCGAGCGCGGCCGCCAGCGTCCGCAGCGTGGTGCGGCGCGCCCCGGGCATCCCGAGCAGGTCGAGGTCGGCCTCGGCGACCGCCGCCGCGGTGGGGAACGCCACCGTCAGCCCGCCCGCCGGCCGGCCCAGCGGGACGCCGCAGATCTCGGCCAGTCGCCCCGCCAGCCGGCGGGCCGCCGCCAGCGACACCTGCTGGCCGAGCACGGCCCGGAACGCCAGCTCGTGGGCGTCGACGTGCACCGGCGCCCGCCGGCCCGGCGTGGCGGCGACCAGGGGAGCGAGCGCCGGGTCGGCACCGAGAGCGCCGTCGATCGGCGCCGGGTCGGTGTCGAGGTCGAGCAGCCGGCGACAGGCCGCCACCGCCGCCGGCCGGTCGCCGGGGTCGGCCAGCGACAGCCGGCACGCCACCCAGCCGGTGGTGCCGTGATCCGTGCCGCTGGGCTCCTCGCCGGCGGGACGTGCGCTGCCGGGATCCGTACCGCCGGCCTCCTGACCGCTGGGATCCGTGCCGCCGGGCTCCTCGCCGGCGCGAGCCGTGCCGCCCGGGCCCAGCTCGACGACGGCGGGCCCGCCCGGCAGGGCGAGCACCCGGCGGTACGTGCCCCCGACCACCTCCTCGACCCCGGGGACGGCCCGCGCCGCCAGGAAGGCGAGCAGCTCGTCGAGCGGCAGCGGCGCCTGGTGCGGCAGGCGCACGTCGAGCCAGGCCGGCCCGGCGGCGGGCGCGTCACCGGCGTCCCGGGCGGCGGCGCGCGGGGTGGGGTGGTCGTCCATGGCGGTGCAACGCTGCCACGCCTCCGGGCGTGAGATGGGGGCGGCCCGACCGTCTGGCGGCTGTTCGCCGGCCCCGGCCACACTGGCGGCGATGGCGCGCATCCTCGTGACCGAGAAGATCGCCGACGGCGGGCTCCAGCGGCTCCGCGACGTCGGCCACGTGGTCGACGTCCGGCTCGGGCTGACCCCCGACGAGCTCATCGAGGTGGTGCCCGGTGCCGCGGCGCTGATCATCCGGTCGGCCACCCAGGTCGACCGCGCCGTGCTCGAGGCGGGCGCCGACCTGGTGGTCGTCGGCCGGGCGGGCATCGGCCTCGACAACGTCGACGTCGAGGCGGCCACCGAGCGGGGAGTCATGGTCGTCAACGCGCCACAGTCCAACATCCTCTCCGCCGCCGAGCACACCATGGCGCTGCTGCTGGCCCAGGCCCGCAACATCCCCCAGGCCCACGCCGCGCTGGTCGACGGCCGGTGGGAGCGCTCGAAGTGGGAGGGCGTCGAGCTGTCCGACAAGACCCTCGGCGTCGTCGGGCTCGGCCGCATCGGCAAGCTGGTGGCCCAGCGGGCCCACGCCTTCGGCATGCGGCTGGTCGCCTACGACCCGTTCGTGTCCGAGGAGCGGGGCCGCCAGCTCGGCGTCGAGCTGATGTCCCTCGACCGCCTCGTCGAGGTCAGCGACTTCGTCACCCTGCACGTCGCCAAGACCCCCGAGACCGTCGGCCTGATCGGCAAGGACCTGCTGGCCCGGGCCAAGCCCGGCATCCGCATCGTCAACGTCGCCCGGGGCGGCATCGTCGACGAGGAGGCGCTGGCCGAGGCCCTGCGCGTCGGCCACGTCGGCGGGGCCGCCCTCGACGTGTTCGCCGAGGAGCCGACCACCGAGTCACCGCTGTTCGGCCTGCCCGAGGTGGTGGTCACCCCCCACCTCGGCGCGAGCACGCGCGAGGCGCAGGACAAGGCGGGCGACACGATCGCCGAGCAGGTCGGACTGGCCCTGGCTGGCGAGTTCGTGCCCTTCGCGGTCAACGTCAGCGCCGCTGAGGCCAGCGAGACGGTGCGCCACTTCCTGCCCCTGGCCGAGCGCCTGGGCGAGATCTACACCGCGCTGGCCGAGAGCCTGCCGCCGGTGCTCGAGGTCGAGTACGCCGGCCAGATCGCCGACTCCGACACCCGGATCCTGACCCTGTCGGTGCTCAAGGGCGTGTTCGGCGCCGTCAACGACGAGCCCGTGTCGTACGTCAACGCGCCCCGCATCGCGGCCGACCGGGGCGTCGAGGTGCGCGACACCTCCACGGCCACCGCCCACGACTACGTCAACCTCATCACCATCAAGGGCAACGGCCACGGCATCGGCGGCACGCTGGTGGGCCTGCGCGGCGAGCCCCGCATCGTCTCGCTCGACGGCCACACCCTCGACCTGCCGCCCGCCAAGCACATGCTGGTGGTGCGCAACGACGACCGGCCCGGCATGATCGCCTTCGTCTCGGGGGCGCTGGCCGACGCGGGCGTCAACATCGACGACATGCACCTCGGCCGGTCCGAGCGGGGCGAGGCCGCCCTGCAGGTGATCGCCACCGACCGCACCGTGCCCCCGGAGGTGCAGGACGCCATCCGGAAGGGCGACGGCATCGTCTCGGTGCACGCCGTCGGCTGACCTGGTCCGCGGGCGGTCTCCCGGCGGTGGCCGGGCCGGTGCCGGCAGCGGTCAGGTGCCGGGCGTGTCGCTCGACCCGGTGGGCGGCTCGGGGGCCGCGGCCGGCTGCGGCGCGCCGGTCGCCGGCGCCTTGTCGGCGACCGCCTTCTTCGCCGGTGCCTTGGATGCCGGTGCCGTGGTCGGCGAGGTGGCCGACTTCTCCGCCGGCGCCTTGGTCGCCGCCTTCTTGGTCGCCTTCTTGGCGGCAGGCGCCTTCTTGGCCGCCGGGGCCTTCTTGGCGGTCGCCTTCTTGGCCGGTGCCTTCGCCGCCGACCCGGTGGCCGGTGCCTTGGCGGCCGGTGAGGTGGCGGCCGACTTCCCGGCGGGCGCCTTGGCGGGGGCGGCGGTCGAGGCCGCCGTCGGGGGCGCGGTCGTCTTCGGGGCGGCCTTCTTCGGGGCCTTCTTGGCCGCCGGCCTGGACGGGGGGGCCTGCGTCACCGAGGTGGCGCCCGTGGCCGTGCCCGGCGCCCGCTCGGCCCTCGCCGCCGGCGACGGGGTGGTCGAGGGGCGCGACGGCGCCTCCGCGGGGGCCGACGGCGACTGGGAGCTCAGCACCCCGCGCAGGGCTTTGACCGCCCCGACGACGGCGACGAGCAATCCGATCCTGCGGAACCATCGACGAATCACGTGAACGAGGGTAACGGCCGGGGGCGCGCCGAACCTGGATCGTGCCCCCGCACCGGTCGCGCCGGCAGGCGGCCGGACATCCACCTTGACGCCGCCGGTCGCGTTTCGGCACGATGGCGCCCGTGCGTCCGACGACCGCCGGCCTCCTTCTTATGTAAGGCGAGCACCCCACATAGGTGCTCGTCCCGCCTCCTGTGCCACTCCGGCCAGGAGGCTTTTGAGTTTTCCGGCAACCGTCCACCACCCCCACCGACCCGATGAGAGCGAGAGAGCGATGCCTCCCGAACCCGTGACACCGAAGACGATGCCCTTCGAGAAGTACCGGCCGTTCCGCCCGCTCCCGCTCGCCCTCGACGACCGGACGTGGCCGAACCGGCGCATCGAGAAGGCGCCGCTGTGGTGCTCGGTCGACCTGCGCGACGGCAACCAGGCACTGATCGACCCCATGGACCCCGCCCGCAAGCGGCGGATGTTCGAGACCCTCGTCGCCATGGGCTTCAAGGAGATCGAGGTCGGATTCCCCAGCGCCAGCCAGCCCGACTTCGACTTCGTGCGCGAGCTGATCGTCGACGACCTCGTCCCCGAGGACGTCACCATCCAGGTGCTCACCCAGTGCCGCCCCGAGCTGATCGAGCGCACCTACGAGTCGATCCGCGGCGCCCGCCAGGCGATCGTCCACTTCTACAACTCCACATCGATCCTGCAGCGGCGGGTGGTGTTCGGCCTCGACTACGAGGGCATCACCCAGATCGCCACCGACGCCGCCAAGCTGGCCCGCAAGCTCGAGGAGACCGTGCCCGGCACGGCGGTGCGCTACGAGTACTCGCCCGAGAGCTTCACCGGCACCGAGATCGACTACGCGGTCGAGATCTGCACCGCCGTGGGCGACGCCCTCGAGCTGGGCGAAGGCGAGAAGGTGATCTTCAACCTGCCGGCCACCGTCGAGATGTACACGCCGAACATCTACGGCGACGTCATCGAGTACTTCCACCGCAACGTGCCCCAGCGCGACAAGGTCGTGCTGTCGCTGCACCCGCACAACGACCGCGGCACCGCCGTGGCCGCGGCCGAGTTCGGCGTCATGGCCGGCGCCGACCGGGTGGAGGGCACGCTGTTCGGCAACGGCGAGCGCACGGGCAACGTCGACGTGATCACGCTGGCCATGAACCTGTTCAGCCAGGGCGTCGACCCCCGGCTCGACATCGGTGACATCGACGCCCTGCGCCGCGTCGCCGAGTACTGCAACCGGCTGCCGGTGCACCCCCGCCACCCCTACGTGGGCGACCTCGTGTACACCGCGTTCTCGGGCAGCCACCAGGACGCCATCAGGAAGGGCTTCGCCGCCCTGGGTGACGACTACGACACGTGGGAGGTGCCCTACCTGCCCATCGACCCCAAGCACGTGGGACGCACCTACGAGGCGGTGATCCGGGTCAACAGCCAGTCGGGAAAGGGCGGGGTCGCCTACATCATGTCGGCCGAGCACGGTCTCGACCTGCCCCGGCGGCTGCAGATCGAGTTCTCCAAGACGATCCAGGGCATCACCGAGGACACCGGCACCGAGATCACGCCCGGCCACATGTGGGAGGCCTTCGTCGACGAGTACCTGCCCGAGGACGCTCCCGTGCAGCTCGTCTCGCACGAGTCGACCACGGGCGAGGAGGGCTCGCGGGTCGTGGCCCAACTCATGGTCGACGGCGAGCACCGCACGGTGTCCGGCGAGGGCAACGGGCCGATCGCCGCGTTCGTGGCCGGCCTGCAGACCGACCTCGGCGTCGACGTCGACGTGGTCGACTACAGCGAGCACGCGGTGGGTGCCGGCTCCGACGCGGTGGCCGTCGCCTACGTCGAGACCCAACGGCCGGACGGCACCGTCAAGTGGGGTGTCGGCCGCGACGAGAGCATCACCACCGCTTCGTTGCGGGCGGTCGTCTCGGCCGTCAACCGCCACCGTCAGGATCGTCTGGTGGTCGAGCGCCACGAACCGTAGTCGCAGGGGCGCCCAGCGCGGAAAAAATCGAGAAATCTCGTGTAACGCATGTCACAGTGCGGTACGATCCTCACTCCCAACGGCCGAACGAACGCCGAGCGAGTGCCCTGTGCCTGGGCCGGGCATTCGTGACGGGTTCCTCCCGCCGGGGTCGGGCACTGCCCGCCCCCCGGCGGGAGGGCGGTCGTGGCGCTCCCGGGTGCTGCTCGCCGTCGCGGTCCTCGCGGCCGCGGCGCTGCTCGCCGTCGTCGCGGTCGTCGTGGTCCTCGGCGGGGGCGACGACGGTGATCGGGCGGCGCGCCCCGGCGACGGCTCGGGCGATCGTGGGGCCGGCGCCCCGGCGCCTGCACCCGCCGGTGGCGAGCCCCGAGACGGGGCCACGGGGGTCGGCGACCCGTACTTCCCGGATGTGGGCAACGGCGGCTACGACGTCGACCACTACGCGCTCGACCTGACCTGGCACCCGGACGCCGCCCGCATGGACGGCGTGGCCACCATCACCGCCACGGCGTCCGAGCCGCTGCGCAGCCTGGCGCTCGACCTTGTCGGCAACGACGTCGAGTCGGTGACCGTCGACGGCGAGGCCGCCGAGGTGGCGCGCGAGGGCGAGCGCGACGTGATCGTGACGCCGGCCGAGCCCGTGGCCGTCGGCGCCACCTTCACGGTGGTCGTCACCTACAGCGGGTCGCCGCAGACGGTCGGCGACGACGACGTGGTGGCGCCCGGGTGGGTGGCGGACGGCGACGAGGTGCACACGGCCTTCGAGCCCCACGGCGCGGCCACGCTGTTCCCCGCCAACGACCACCCGAGCGACAAGGCGTCCTACGAGTTGCGGGTCACCGTCCCCGACGGCCTCGACGTCGCCGCCAACGGCCTGCTCGCCGAGCGGGTCGCCGGCGACGGGGTCACGACGTGGGTGTACGACGCCCCCGATCCCATGGCCACCTACCTCGTGCAGGTCGTCATCGCCGACCTGGTGCTCGTGGACAGCACCGGGCCGGACGGCGTGCCGATCCGCCACGCCTTCGACGCCGACGTCGCCGCCGGCGCCGAGGCGGCCGTGGCGCAGACCGGCGAGATGATCGACTTCCTGGCCGACCTGTTCGGCCCCTACCCGTTCGTCGCCTACGGCGCGGTCGTCGTCGACGAGCCGCTCGGGTACGCGCTCGAGACGCAGACCCTGTCGATCTTCGGCCCGGACACGGTCGCCGACGAGTCGATCGTCGTCCACGAACTGGCCCACCAGTGGTTCGGGAACGCCGTCAGCCCGGCGACGTGGCAGGACGTGTGGCTGAACGAGGGGTTCGCGGTCTACGCCGAGCTGCTGTGGGCCGAGCACCGGGACGACGGCGGGCCCGACGAGCTGACCGAGCTGGTCGACCCGGAGGGCGAGCTCGACCTGCCACCGGGCGACCCCGGCCCTGACTCCCTGTTCTCGCCCTCGGTGTACGACCGGGGTGCGCTCACGCTGCACGTGCTGCGCGAGACCATCGGCGACGAGGCGTTCTTCACGCTCGTCCGCACCTGGGTCGAGCGCCACGGGGGTGGCTCGGCGTCGACAGCCGATTTCGAGGACCTGGCCGAAGAGGTGTCGGGCCAGGAGCTCACCCCGCTGTTCGACGCCTGGCTGCGGGCCCCGGCCCTGCCGACGCTCGACGACTGGCTCGGGTGAGCGCGGCGGCCGGGCGGGCGCCGGCCATTACCCGTCGGCGGACGGGACCGGCCGCGTTAGGTTGGCCGGCGTGTCGAACGACCCGTCCCGCCTCGAGATCGTCGACCAGTCCCCGGGCAGCGCCCGTGCACGATTGTCGGGCGACCTCGACATCGTGACGTCCGAGGAGGTGAAGCGCGACCTGGCGCAGCTCGTCGAGAGCGGGCACCACTCGCTGGCCCTCGACCTGTCCGACGTCGGGTTCGTCGACTCGAGCGGCCTGGGGGTGTTCGTGGCGATCCACAGGCTCGCCGAGGACCAGGGCGGGTCCTTCGTGGTGCACGAGGTGCCGCCGCAGGTGCAGCGCCTGTTCGACATCACCCGCCTCGGTGACCTGCTCGTGGTCGACGGCGAGTGACCGGGCCCGCTCGCCGCCTCACCGGTCGAGGAGCCGCCGCAGGTCCTCGAGGCAGCGCCGCATCAGTCGAGACACGTGCATCTGGCTGATCCCGAGCCGCTCGGCGATCTCGCTCTGGGTGAGCTCCTCGTAGAACCGCAGGTGGATGATGGCCGCCTCCCGCGCCGGCAGCGTGTCGAGCAGCTGGTCGACCAGCATCCGCAGCTCGACCGGCCGGCTGGGCACGTCGTCGCCCGGCAGGCGCTCGCCCAGCGTGGTGTTGTCGTCGTCGCCGGGCCGGCGGGCGTCCAGGCTGGTGGCCCGGTACGCGGCCCCGGCCTCGATGGCGTCGAGCACCTGGTCGGGCGAGATGTCCAGCTCGATGGCCAGCTCTGCCACCGTCGGCGGGCGGCCGAGGCTCGAGGACAGCGCGGCGCGGGCTCGGCGCAGGTCGAGGTGCCGCTCCTGCGCGCTGCGGGGTGGCCGCACCGCCCACGTGCGGTCGCGGAAGTAGCGCTTGATCTCGCCGTTGACGGTGCGGCTGGCGAACGACGAGAAGGGGATGCCCCTGGCGGGGTCGAAGCGCTCGACCGCCTTGAGCGTGCCGAGCATGGCGATCTGCACGAGGTCGTCGAGGTCGACGCCGCGGCCCCGGTAGTCGTTGGCGATCGACGCGGCCAGGCCCCGGTGAGCCTCTACCAGCTGGTTGCGCACGCCGCGGTCGCCGGTGGCACGGTAGGCCTCGAAGAGGTCGTCGAAGCGGATGGCCTCGCCCTCGGGCCCGGAGGTCATGACCCCGCGCGGGTGCGCTTGACCAGGCGGAAGCGGCGGCCGTGGGCGCCGACGTCGAAGCTGTGGTCGTCGACCACCACCCGCAGGATCTCGAGCACGAGGTCGTCGACACCCGCCTTGTCGGGGTGGTCGGCGACGGCCGGGCGCTGGCCCTCGACCACCACCTCGCCGGCCGTGCGGCGGAACCGCACGTCGATCGTCGACTCGGTGGCGCCGAGGCCGTCGACGAGCAGGGCCACCATCTCGCTGACGGCGATGCGCAGGTCCTCGGTGTCGTCGATGCTGAGCCCGGCGTCGGCGGCGACGCCGCCGGCCAGGATGCGCGCCAGGCGCACCGAGCCCCGCTCGGCGGGGGCGATGAGTGTGATGGGACGGGGGGAGTCCACGGTGGCAGTCTCCGTCAGCGGTCGTCCCGCCAAGTTTGTCAGGTGCTGAGGAAGGGTAGGGCAGGCGACGATGGGTGAACGCATGAGCACGAGGTTTCGGCGCGAGCGGTCCGCCGTGCCGTCAGCCCGTGCCTTCGTCGCCCGCGCTCTCGGGTCGGCGGGCGCCACCACCGAGACGGTCGAGCGCGTCGTGCTGGCGGTGGCCGAGGCCTGCAACAACGTGGTCTTCCACGCCGACGGCCCCGCGTTCACGGTCAGCGTGCTGGTCGACGGTGGTCGCGCCCTGGTGACGGTGGCCGACACGGGGGCGGGGTTCGATCCGCCCGACCGTCCCACCATGCCGGCGCCCGACGCGACCGGCCAGCGCGGCCTCGCGCTGATGCAGGCGCTGGTCGACGACGTCGCCGTGGTCAGCCACGCCGGCGGCACCACGGTGGCGCTCGTCCACCGGCTGGCCCCCGCCGGGCGGGGGCGGCGGTGGCGGCCGAGCGCTGACCGCCTCACCCCGGCGGTCTTCTCAGGCCCGGGCGGCGGTGCTGGGCAGCCAGGTGGGTCGGTCCGATTCGAACGCGTCGATCGCCTCGGCCTCGCGGA
>DASTFE010000430.1:0-7776 GCA_035708905.1 Acidimicrobiales bacterium
GCGGCGGGCGATCGCGGCGGCGACCTCGGCGACGACCCGGACGACGACCTGGTGGCCGGTGTGCAGCCCGCCGGGCGCGTGCTCGTGGTCATGGTCCTGTCGCTGCTGCTCGCCATGCTGGTCAACGCCGACGCCCTGGTCGAGCGGGCCGAGCGCAAGCCCGCCGGGGCGGGGCGCGACCGCTCGCTGGCCATCTGGCACCCCGTCCAGGACGTCAGCCACGCCCTGCAGCTGCACCGCGTCCGCGAGCTCGCCGACCGGCTGGCGGGCGGCGACGAGGGCGCGCCGGCCGGGCCGCTCGTGACGCCGCGCGACCGCCGGCGGGCACCCGGCCAGCCAGCCCCCGGCGAGACGGGCGATCCGGCCACCGGCGGCGCCCCGACCGCCCCGGGCGACGGCGACGCAGCCACGGCACCGCAGCCGCGCACCCCCACCGCGGCCGAGCCCCTGCGCCTCTGGATCGGCGGCGACTCGATGGCCGAGGTCTTCGGCCGCTCGCTCGAGGCGGACGCCGAGGCCACCGGGGTGGTCGACGCCACCCTCCACTACGAGATGGCGTCGGGCCTCACCCGGCCCGACTACTTCGACTGGCCGGCCGCGCTCGCCGACGACGTCGCGGCCGGCGACCCCGAGGTGGTCGTGGTGGTGCTGGGCGTCAACGACGGGCAGGGCATCGTGCGTGAGGACGGCACCCCCGTCCCCGAGGTCGCCGACCCCCGCTGGGCCGAGGAGTACCGGCGCCGGGTCGGCACCCTGATGGACCAGCTCCGCGCCGGCGACCGGTGGGTGGTGTGGGTGGCGCAGCCCCCGATGCGCGAGCCCGGCTACGCCAGCCGGCTGGCGATCGTCAACCCGGTCCACGCCGCCGAGGCGGCGCAGCGGCCGTGGGTGACCCTGGTCGACACGGCTGCCGTCCTGGGCGGCGACGACGGCGGGTACGCTCCCACCCGGCCGGACGCCACCGGCGCGCCGGTCGAGGTGCGCCGCGGCGACGGCATCCACCTCACCTCGGCCGGCGCCGACCTGCTCGCGGCGCACGTCCTCGCCGAGATCCGCGACCGGGTCGACCTGTCCGGGGCGGGCGACCGGGCGGGCCAGCCGGCGGCCGGCTGAACGCCGGGCGCGCCGCGGTGCCAGGCTCGCGGGCATGGACGAAGAGCTGACGCCCACCGACGACATGGACGAGATCGAGCGGCGGCTCGCCATGCCGCTCGCCACCGCCATCACGACCCAGCGCGCTGTGCGCCGCGTGCTGCCCGACCCCGTCGACCCCCGGATCGTGCGGCGCTGCATCGAGCTGGCGCTGGAGGGCCCGACCGGCTCGAACGGGCAGAACTGGGAGTTCGTGGTGGTCACCGACCGCTCGACCAAGGAGCGGCTGCAGACCCAGTACCGGCGGATCTGGACGCTGTACAGCAGGGCGGGCGAGCGGGTGCGGGCCGGCGACGAGCAGACCGCCCGCATCCTGAGCTCGGTACGGTGGCAGGTCGACCACTTCCACGAGATCCCGGTGCTGGTGGTCGCGTGCCTGCGGGGCGGCCCCCGCCTGCCCTACGTGCCGATGCCGGCGATGGCCGCCAGCCCCCACTACGGCTCGATCTACCCGAGCGTGCAGAACCTGCTGCTGGCGGCGCGTGCCGTGGGCCTCGGGGGCTCGCTCATCACGCTGCCGCTGTGGTCGGTCACGGTCGCCCGCCGCATCCTCGGGCTGCCCCTGACGGTCGAGCCGTGCTGCGTCGTGCCACTCGGCTGGGCGCGGGGCCGCTACGGCCCGAAGGCCCGCCGACCGGTCGACGAGGTCGTCCACCACGAGCGTTACGGCCGGCGGGCGTCCGAGGGCTAGAACGGGTCGACCCACAGGAGGCGCCCGATGGTCTCAGACCTGTTCGACCCCGACGCCTGGCACGACGTCGAGGGGTTCGAGTTCCGCGACATCACCTACCACCGCGCCCGCGACGTCGGCGCCGTGCGCGTCGCGTTCGACCGCCCCGAGGTGCGCAACGCCTTCCGCCCCCACACGGTCGACGAGCTGTACCGGGCGCTCGACCACGCCCGGCAGCAGCCCGACGTCGGGTGCGTGCTCCTCACCGGCAACGGTCCCTCGCCGCGCGACGGCGGGTGGGCGTTCTGCTCGGGGGGCGACCAGCGCATCCGGGGCCGCGACGGCTACCGCTACGCCAAGGACGACTCGATCGAGACCGTCGACCCCGCCCGCACGGGACGGTTGCACATCCTCGAGGTGCAGCGGCTGATCCGCATGATGCCCAAGGTCGTCGTCTGCCTGGTGCCCGGCTGGGCGGCCGGCGGGGGCCACAGCCTGCACGTCGTGTGCGACCTCACGCTCGCCAGCCGCGAGCACGCCCGCTTCCGCCAGACCGACGCGGACGTCGCCAGCTTCGACGGCGCGTTCGGGTCGGCCTACCTCGCCCGCCAGGTGGGCCAGAAGTTCGCTCGCGAGATCTTCTTCCTCGGCGACACCTACACCGCCGAGGACGCCCACCGCATGGGCATGGTCAACGCCGTGGTCGACCACGCCGACCTCGAACGGGTCGGTCTCGACTGGGCCCGCCGGATCATGGGCAAGAGCCCGACCGCCCAGCGCATGCTCAAGTTCGCGTTCAACCTCGTCGACGACGGCCTGGTCGGCCAGCAGGTGTTCGCGGGCGAGGCGACGCGGCTGGCCTACGGCACGACCGAGGCCGAGGAGGGTCGCGACGCCTTCCTCGAGCGCCGCGACCCCGACTGGTCGCCCTACCCCTGGCACTACTGACGCGTGGCGGCGACCCCGCGTTCTCGCCGCGGGAACGGGGGTGATGGCCCCGGATCCCGCGGCAAGACGCGCTGGGTGCTGCGCCGTCAGAGGCGGGGCCCGCCGCCGCCGTCGTCGAACGCCAGGTCGTCGTCCATCGTCAGGCCGGTGCCGCAGCCCGGCGGCTGGGGTGTCGTGTCGCCGAGGGGCCGCACGGTGAGCGCCGGGTTGGCGCCCGAGAACACGCCCCAGTCGCTCTCGCAGCCGGGCGTGATCCACACGTGGCTCATCCATCCGGCGGTGCCGTCGGCCTTGCGGCCGCCCAGCGAGCTGCACTCGTCGTCGCTCGTGTTCGACCCGGCAGCCACCACCCCGTCGCGGATGCACAGCCCGACGTGCCGGTGGTAGTGGTCGTTGTCGCCGGTGAAGCCCTCGGTCGGCTCGTCGTCGCCCTCCTTGAGGATGTAGTAGCTGAGGCCCACCACGTTGGCCTCGGGGCCGTCGCCGTCGTACAGCAACATCTCGGGCTGCTCGAGCACGAAGCCGTCCCGCAGCAGGTCGAAGTTCATGTAGTGGGCGGCGATGCCCGGGTAGTAGGTGGTGACCTTGCGGTAGCCGGCGGCCTCGGCGTCGGCCGCGGTCGGGTGCGCGGCCGCCACCGCCTTGGCCCGGGCCAGCTCGTCGGCGAGCGCGGCGCACTCGTCGGAGTCGGTGATGGGGTTCCAGGGATCGGGGTCGAGCGTGTGGGTGAGCGACCCGGTGAGGATGCCGTCGCGCAGCACCGGGCGGTCTTCGATGTAGGCGACGACGGCCGCGGCCGGGATGCCGCGCTCGGGGTCGACGAACACCTCGGCCCACTCCTCGAGCGTGAAGTCGACCTGCTGGCCGTCGTCGTGGGCGTGCGGCACGCCCGGCTGGCTCACCTCGTTGAACGCCGGCGTGTTGAACCCGAGGTCGCAGCGCTCGTCGGCGGAGGCGCTGGCCAGCGCGGCCGTGGCGCCGTGACCGTGCCCGTCGTCGTGGGCGCCGGCCGCGGTGTCGCCGTCGTGGCCGTGCTCGCCGGCGATCGAGGGCGTCACCGACGCCGACACCAGCCCCACCAGCACCAGTGCGGCCACGACGCCCACCACGGGATCGAGGCGGCCGACCCGGCGACCGGCGAGCGCCGGGCGCAGCGCCGCCAGCGCGGCGGTGACCGCCACCACCTCGAGGCCCGTGGCCAGGGCGTCGGGGAAGCCGACGGGTTCGGCGTCGGACCCGGGCACGCCGACGGTGCGTGACACCAGCCACACCGCCGCCACGGCGGCGTTGACCGCCGCGGCGGCCCACAGCGGCCAGCGGGTGTCGCGCCCCCGGACCAGCGCCACCGCGGCGCCGAGCTGGGCCCAGCCGGCCGCCAGGAAGAACACGCCATGGGCGGCGTCCTCGTCCATGTGCGCCGGGGCGTAGGCGAAGTGGATGATCGCCGCGCCGACGCAGGCCCCGGCGGCCAGCCAGCGCAGCACGACGCCCGCCGACGACGTCGCGGGCGGCGGGCCCGACCCGCCCGGCGCTGTGCCCGCCTCGCCGGCCGCGGTCGCTTCCTGCTCGGACATCGACTTCCCCCCTCCGTGTGACCTCACCGGGCCGGTCGTCGCCGGCCCGGAGCGTGTGCACCGGCTCCAGCATCGCATCCCGGGCAGGAATCTGCACCAACGATGCGAAGTCTGGCGGGGAGGCGGCGGACGTCCTTGACCCGGAAACTACCGGCCGTAGCATGAGCGGTGATGGACCCCCTGAGCGACGATCGGCTCACCCTGGTCGGGCTGCTGATCGAGAGCACCACGGCGCTGCGGGCCCAGCTCGACCGGCGGCTCGAGCACGACGTCGACCTGCCGCTCCAGTGGTTCGAGCTGCTCCTGCGCCTGGCCCGGTCGCCGGGGCGCCACCTGCGCATGAGCGACCTCGCCGCCCAGACCAGCCTGACCCCGAGCGGCCTCACCCGGGCCATCGACCGCCTCGCCGACGCCGGGCTGGTCGAGCGGGCCCCGTGCCCGTCCGACAAGCGCGGCGCCTACGCGGTGCTGACCCAGCGGGGCCTCGAGCGCGTCACCGGGGCGGTCGGCCCCCACCTCGACCACGTCGACGACGCCCTGACCAGCCTGCTCACCGCCGACGAGCAGGCGCTGCTGGCCGCGCTGCTGCGCAAGGTGCGGGACCACGTCAACCCGGCCGCGGTGGCGGCCATCCCGGTCGGCCCCGCCACCTGACCACCGGGTGGAAGACTGCGGGCCGTATGGACCTGACCGTCGTCGACCACCCGCTCGCCGCCCGCCTGCTCACCCGGCTCCGCGACGAGACCACCGACCGGGCCACGTTCCGCGTCGCCATGGACGAGCTGGCCGGCATGCTCGTCTACGAGGCGTGCCGCACCCTGCCGACCGAGCCGGTCGACGTCACCAGCCCCATGGGGCCGGCACAGGGCATCCGCATCCCCCGGCCGCCGCTGGTCGTGCCCGTGCTGCGGGCCGGCCTCGGCCTGCACGGCGCCGTGCTGCGGCTGCTGCCCGAGACCGACACGGCCTTCATCGGCGTGTCCCGCAACGAGCAGACGTTGCAGCCCGAGCCCTACATGAACTCGGTGCCCGCCGACCTGGCGGGCCGCCCGGTGCTCGTGCTCGACCCCATGCTGGCGACCGGCGGCTCGCTGGCCCACGCGTGCCGCATCCTGCGCGACCGCGGGGCTGGGGCGCTCACCGGCGTGTGCGTCCTGGCGGCACCCGAGGGTCTGGCCCACATCGAGCAGTCGGGGCTGGTCGACCGGGTGGTCACCGCCGCGGTCGACGAGCGCCTCGACGAGCGGGCGTTCATCGTCCCCGGCCTGGGCGACGCCGGCGACCGGCTCTTCGGCACGGCATGAGATGACAGGGCGGGCGGGCAGCGGGCCCGCCACCCCTCATCCCGCCAGCGCGACGGCCTCGTCGAGGATGGCCCCCATCGTCCCGGCGGCCCGCTCGCGCGCCGCCGCCAGGTCGACCCCGCCCGCCACCGGCACCACCGCCTCGGCGTAGCACTTGAGCTTGGGCTCGGTGCCCGACGGGCGCACGATCAGGCGCACGCCCGCGCCCCGCAGCGCCACCCCGTCGGTCGGCGGCAGGCGCCCGCCGAGGCGCAGGTCCTCGACCTCGTCGACCGGCACGCCCGCCAGCAGGGCGGGCGGACGTGCCGCCAGCGCGTCGACCACCGCCCGCATGCGATCGAGGCCACCGACGCCCTCGAAGCGGATCGAGCGCTGGCCGGTGGCGTGCACCCCCAGCTCGCGGGCCAGGTCGTCGAGCCGGTCGAGCACGCTGCGTACCCGGGCCTTCTCGGCGGCCACCAGCTCGGCGAACGCCAGCGCCGCGGTGATGCCGTCCTTGTCGCGCACCAGCGTGCCCACGCACGACCCCAGCGCCTCCTCGTAGCCGTACACGAAGCGCAGGTCGGGCTGGTCGAGGGCGGCACGCGCCAGCCACTTGAACCCGGTCAGCGTCTCGGCGTAGGCCACGCCGCGGGCGGCCGCGAGGCGGCCGAGCATCGACGACGACACGATCGTGGTCTCCACCAGCCGGTCGGCGCCGCTGCCCTGTGCGAGCAGCCAGTCGGCCAGCACCACGCCGATCTCGTCGCCCGTCAGCGCCCGCCACCCGCCGGGCGCGCCGGCGGTGGGCAGGGCCACGGCCAGGCGGTCGGCGTCGGGATCGTGGGCCAGCACGACGTCGGCCCCCTGCCCCGACGCCAGGGCCAGCGCCAGGTCGAGCGCGCCCGGCTCCTCGGGGTTGGGGAACGACACCGTCGGGAAGTCGGGGTCGGGGTCGCCCTGCTGGGGCACGACGAGCGGCGCGTCGAACCCGGCCCGCACCAGCACCTCGACCAGCACGTCGCGGCCCACGCCGTGCAGGGGCGTGTACACGATGCCCACGTCGCGGGGGTCACGCGACGACGCCTGCGCCAGCGCCCCGGCCACGTAGGCGTCGACCAGGGCGTCGGCCACCCGCTCGATCCGCGGGTCGTCGCCGGGGGCGAGCGGCACGGCGGCCAGCGGGCCCACCTGGTCGATGCGCGCCGAGATCTCGGCGTCGGCCGGGGGCACGATCTGCGCCCCGTCGCCCAGGTACACCTTGTAGCCGTTGTCGGCCGGCGGGTTGTGGCTGGCGGTGACCTGGATGCCGGCACAGCAGCCCAGATGGGTGACGCCGAAGGCGACCACCGGGGTCGGCAGCGGCCGGTCGCCGAGGCGGACGGGGAACCCGGCGGCGGCCAGCACGCCGGCGGCGTCGGCCGCGAAGCGCCCGGACCGGTGGCGGGCGTCGTGGCCGACGATCACCGGCTCGCCGGCGTGGCCGGTGGCTGCCAGGTACGCCGCCAGGCCGGCGGTGGCGCGGATCACCACGGCCCGGTTCATGCGGTTGGGGCCGGCGCCCATCTCGCCCCGCAGGCCGGCGGTGCCGAACTGGAGCCGGGCGCCGAACCGGTCGGCGAGCGCCGCCAGGTCGGGCTCGCCGAGCGCCTCGCCCCGCTCGACCGGGGCGAGCAGGCGATCGACCTCGGCCCGGGTCTCGGGGTCGGGATCGTCGGCACGCCAGGCCCGGGCCGCGGCGACCAGCTCGTCGGGTGTCATGGCCGGCGATGGTACGGACATGTCCCGGCGGCGGTCCGCACGGACGCTCCACGTCCAGCCCGTGCTGCCGGGCCGCGACCTCGAGGCGGTCGTCGTAGGTGACGAAGGCCCGCACGGCCGGCCCCACGGCGAGCGCCGAGGCGACGTGCACCGCGTCGAGCGTCCGCGACCCGGGCGGTTGCAGCGCGGCCGCCGCGGACAGCACCGTCGGGGTAGCACATTTGTGCTACATCACGTCGCCAGCCGACGCGGCTCGTCACAGGCGCTCGACCACCTCGGCGAGCAGGCTGCCCATGCGGACCGCCGACCGGCGCCCGGCCTCGAGCACCTCTTCGTGGTCGAGCGGCGTGGCGCCCAGGCCGGCCGCCAGGTTGGTGACCAGCGACAG
>DASTFE010000431.1:0-5909 GCA_035708905.1 Acidimicrobiales bacterium
GGTCCGGTTCTTCACAAGGGCGCGAGCGTAGGGGCAGCGACGCCCGCCACGAAATCCCTGCTGGGCGACGGTCTACCCGAGGCCATGGTGCCGGGGCGGTCAGGTGAGCAGGCCCAGGCGGCGGCAGGCCGTGCGAGCGGCGCCGGCCGTGTAGAGCGATCCGGTCACCATCACCAGGTCGCCCTTCCCCGCATCGCCGGCGTCGCTGGCGGCCCGCCACGCCCGCTCGACCGCCCGGTCGACCTCGGGCACCGCCACCACGTCGATCTCGTGGGCGGCCACGACCTCGGCCAGGTCGCGGGCGGGGACCGCCCGGGGTGACGGCGGCGTCGTCGCCACCACCCGGTCGCCGGGGCGGATGCCGAACGCGTCGAGCAGCTCGTCGAGGTCGCGCCCCGCCAGCACGCCGAGCACCCAGTGCCGCGTGCCCGCCACGTCGAACTCGTCGGCCACCGTCGCTGCCGTGGCCCGGGCGCCGTCGGGGTTGTGGGCGCCGTCGAGCACCAGCAGCGGCGCCCGGCGCAGCACCTCGAAACGGCCCGGCAGCCGCAGGCCGCCGAACGCCTCGGCCACCACCTCGCCGTCGAGCGCCCGGTCGAAGAACGCCTCGACGGCGGCCACCGCCAGCGCGGCGTTGTCGGCCTGGTGGGCGCCGTGGACCGGCAGGTAGACCTCGTCGTGCTTGCCGAAGGGGGTGTGCAGGTCGACGACGTGGCCGCCCAGCGCCACCCGGTCGGTGATCACGCCGAAGTCGTCGTCACGCACCCACACCGCACCGGGCCCCTCCGCCGCGAACGCCGACCGCAGCCGCGGGTCGGTCTCGCCGAGCACGAGGTGGGCGCCCGGCTTGACGATGCCGGCCTTCTCCTCGGCCACCCGGCGCCGCCAGTCGCCCACGCCGTCGGTGTGGTCCTTGCCGATGCCGGTGATCACCGCCACCTGCCCGTCGGCCACGTTCGTCGCGTCGTACCGGCCGAGCAGCCCGACCTCGACGACCGCCACGTCGACCGCCACCTGGCTGAACCAGGCGAACCCGGCGGCGGTGAGCAGCTCGAAGAACGACGGGCGCTCGTCGAAGAACATCTGGTCCTCGAGCGCGGCGATCTCTCCGAGCACCCGGGCCAGCTCGGCCGGCTCGATCGGCTCGGTGTTGCGGGAGATCCGCTCGGTGATGTGCTCGAGGTGGGGGCTGGCGTAGGTGCCGGCGGAGAGCTGGTGGGCGGCCAGCAGCGCCGTGATCATCCGGGCGGTCGAGCCCTTGCCGTTGGTGCCCGTGATGTGGATCACCGGGTAGTCGCGCTGGGGGTCGCCCAGCACGTGCACCACCTGGCGCATGCGGTCGAGCGACAGCTCCCCGACGTGGCCGGCCGAGATGCCGGTCGTCTTCTCGAGGTCGATGTGGGCGTTCAGGTACGCCTGGGCGTCGTCGAAGTCCAAGAAGCGGCGGGTCAGGAGGCGGCGCGGCGGGGGCGCTGCTGGCGCGGCGTCTCGGTGCGCGGCACCAGCGTGGGGTTGACCCGGTCGAGCACCACGGCCCGGTCGACCACGCACTTGCCCACGTCGCTGCGGCTGGGCAGCTCGTACATGAGGTTGAGCAGCACCTCTTCGAGGATGGCCCGCAGGCCGCGGGCGCCCGTGCCCCGAAGCAGCGCCTGGTCGGCGATCGCCTCGAGGGCGTCGTCGCCGAACTCGAGCTCGACGTCCTCGAACTCGAAGATCTTGCGGTACTGCTTGATGAGGGCGTTCTTCGGCTCGACGAGGATGCGGATGAGGGCCTCGTGGTCGAGGCTCGACACCGCGCCGATGACCGGCAGGCGCCCCACGAACTCGGGGATGAGCCCGAACTTGAGCAGATCCTCGGGCTGCACCTGCTCGAGCAGCTTGCCCAGGTCCTTGTCGTCGTAACGGGTGACGTCCGCGGTGAAGCCGACGCCGTTGCGGCCGATGCGGCTCTCGATGATCTTCTCGAGGCCGGCGAACGCACCACCGCAGATGAACAGGATGTTGGTGGTGTCGATCTGGATGAACTCCTGGTGGGGGTGCTTGCGGCCCCCCTGCGGCGGCACCGACGCGGTGGTGCCCTCGAGGATCTTGAGCAGCGCCTGCTGCACGCCCTCGCCCGACACGTCGCGGGTGATCGACGGGTTCTCGCTCTTGCGGGCGATCTTGTCGATCTCGTCGATGTAGATGATGCCGGTCTCGGCCTTCTTGACGTCGTAGTCGGCGGCCTGGATGAGCTTGAGCAGGATGTTCTCGACGTCCTCGCCCACGTAGCCGGCCTCGGTGAGGGCCGTGGCGTCGGCGATGGCGAACGGGACGTTGAGCATGCGGGCCAGCGTCTGGGCCAGCAGCGTCTTGCCGCACCCCGTGGGCCCGATGAGCATGATGTTCGACTTCGACAGCTCGACGTCGCCCGCTGGCGTGCCGCCGTACTGCACCCGCTTGTAGTGGTTGTAGACGGCGACCGACAGGATCTTCTTCGCGTGGTCCTGGCCGATGATGTAGTCGTTCAGGAACTCGTAGATCTCACGCGGCTTGGGGAGCTCGTCGAACCGCAGCTCGCTGGGCTCGGCGAGCTCTTCCTCGATGATCTCGTTGCAGAGGTCGATGCACTCGTCGCAGATGTAGACGCCGGGCCCGGCGATCAGCTTCTTGACCTGCTTCTGGGACTTGCCGCAGAACGAGCACTTGAGCAGCTCGCCACCGTCTCCGAACTTGGCCACGTCGGTCGCTCCCCCGGTCGCCTGCTAGCTGGCCCGTGTGATCGGGCCGGTGAGGTCGGCTGCTTGCCGCGACGAGATCACCTCGTCGATGATGCCGTACTCCTTGGCCTCGTCTGCACTGAGCACGAAGTCGCGCTCGGTGTCCTTGTGGATCCGCTCGACGGGCTGGCCGGTGTGGCGGGCCAGGATCTCGTCGAGCAGGGTGCGCATGCGCAGGATCTCCTTGGCCGCCAGCTCGACGTCGGTGGCCTGGCCGCCGGCCTGGCCCCACGGCTGGTGCAGCAGCACCCGGGTGTGCGGCAGCGCGAGGCGCTTGCCCTTGGCGCCCGCCGCCAGCAGCACGGCAGCAGCCGACGCCGCCTGCCCGAAGCAGATGGTGCTGATGTCGGGCTTGATGAACCGCATCGTGTCGTAGATGGCGAACAGCGCGGTGATGTCGCCGCCCGGGCTGTTGATGTAGATGTTGATGTCCTTGTCCGGGTTGTCGGACTCGAGGTGGATGAGCTGGGCGCAGATCAGGTTGGCGACGGCGTCGTCGATCGGCGTGCCCAGGAAGATGATGTTCTCCTTGAGCAGGCGGCTGTAGAGGTCGTACGCCCGCTCGCCCCGGTTGGTCTGCTCGACGACGGTCGGCACCAGGTAGTTGCGGATGGTGTCGGTGTGCCGGTGGGTGGGGAAGGTCACCTGGCGTCGCTCTCCGTCTCGTCGTTCTCGGCTTCGGTGTCGGTCTCGTCGGACTGCTCGGGTGGCGCGCTGGCCGTGCTGACCTCGAGGTCCGCTCGGTCGATGGCGTGACCGTCCTCGTCGACGATCTCGACCCGCTCGAGGAGCCAGTCGAGCGCTTTGCGCTTGCGCACGTCCGAGCGTACAGCGGCCAGGTTGCCCCCGCGCTCGAACTCGGCCCGCACCTTGGCGACCGATTCGCCCACCCGCTCGGCGACCTGGGACAGCTCCGCGTCGAGGTCGTCGTCGGTGCACTCGAGCTGCTCGGCGTCGGCCACGGCCCGCAGCGCCAGGTCGACCTTGGCGGACGTCTCGGCGGCCTCGCGCAGCTCGGCGGTGAGCTGCTCGGACGTCTTGCCGGTCATCGCCAGCCACTGCTCGGGGGTGAGCCCCTGGGCCTGTAGCCGCATGGCCAGGTCCTGCGCCCGGTGGTTCATCTCGTGGCCGACGAGCGCGTCGGGCACCTCGTCCTCGACCAGCCGGGCGAGGGCCGCGCCCGTCGCCTCGCGCAGGGCGCTCTGGGCCTGGGCCTTGCGCACCAGCGTGCCCCGCTCGCGGATCGACGCGCGCAGCGCCTCGATCGTGTCGAACTCGCTGTTCTCGGACGCCCACTCGTCGTCGGCGTCGGGCAGCACCCGCTCGCGCACCTGCTTGACCAGCACGCGGAACCGCAGCTCGCGCTCTTCGTCCGGGTCGGGATGGGTGGCGCCGAACTCGAGGATGTCGCCGGCCTTGGCGCCGGTGAGCTGGTCGTCGACCTCGGGCGTGATGGCACCCGAGCCGACCGTGTAGCTGTAGTCGTCGGCGGTCAGGCCGTCCTGGGACTCGCCGTCGAGGGTGCCGGTGATGTCGATCGTCACGGCGTCGCCCTCGATGGCGGGCCGGTCGACGTCGGCGAAGGTGGCTTGCACCTCGCGCATGCGGTCGACCTGGGCCTCGACCTCGTCGTCGGTCATCTCGGGCCGGGGGATCTCGACCCGCAGCCCCCCGTAGCCGGGCACCTGCACCACCGGGCGCACCTCGACCACCGCGTCGAACGCCACCGGGCCGTCCTCCTGGCCGGCGGTGATGTCGATGTCGGGCGCGTCGATGACGTCGACGTCGTTGTCGGTGATGGCCTGGGCGTAGTACTCGGGCAGGGCGTCGTGGAGGGCCAGCTCGCGCCCCACCTGGGCCCCCAGCCGCCGCTCGAGCACCTTGCGGGGCGCCTTGCCGGGCCGGAAGCCGGGGATGCGGACCTCATGGGCGATCTTGCGGTAGGCGGCGTTGATGGCCTTGTCGAACTCGTGCTCGTCGACCTCGACGGAGAGCTTGACCTTGTTCCCCTCGAGGGGTGCGACGGTGGTCTTCACAGAGGCGTGAGTGTAACGGGGGCATGTCTCGGCCCCGACAATGCCCCGCGACCTGGTGACGACCCCCGTTCCTGGGACGCGATCGGTTGCCCGGCAACCACTCACGTCCCAGGAACGCCTTGCCGGCGCGGGAACCGCCGTGAGCACGGGCCGGTGCTGCGGGTACGCTCGCCTGTCGGTACCGCGGTACCGGCGGGGAGTGGCGCAGTGGAAGCGCACCTGCTTTGGGTGCAGGAGGTCGGGGGTTCAAGTCCCCCCTCCCCGACAGGACGGGCGGCCCGGATGGCGGACCGCCCCCAGGTCTGCGCAGACTGTGGACTCGTCCGGTGCCCTGCCGCCGAGGCGACACGCGGGTGTAGCTCAATGGCAGAGCTCCAGCCTTCCAAGCTGGCTATGCGGGTTCGATTCCCGTCACCCGCTCCATCGCCCGCGCCATTGTCACCCGGTCCACGCTGCTCAGGTCACGTCGATGTCTCGGGCGGCTCGATCCGCTCGACGGTCGTGACCCGGTCGATCGACCTGTCGAACGATGCAACGCAGCCGACCCCCGTGCTCTCGGCACAGGCGACAAGGTAGGCCTCGGCGAAGTCCAGCCGATCGACCTCGTAGACCTCGACCGCCCGCAGGAGCAACGCTGGGTCGACCGTGACGATCGAGTCGAACGCGACCAGCGAACGCGTCGCTTCTGCGATCTGCTGGCGAGGTACCTCGTAGAACGACTCGAGCACGTAGACGGTCTCGGCGACGACGAGATCCGCCAGGTACAGCTCGTCCGCCGACGCGAGGTACGCGGTCGCTCGTGCCGCCATCACCGGCGGATCTCCCGTCAGGTGCCGGACGAGGAGGTTGGTGTCGACGAATGCGCTCACCGGCGCTTGGCCACGCGAGCGGAACGGGTCTTGCGGATGACCTCATCCCAGGCGACGTTCCGCTTCGCTGCCGGCACCGGAATCGAGCCCGCGAGCGACAGGAAATCGGGTGTTCGCGCCAGGACGGCCCGGTTGCCTTCGACGTGGAAGATGACGTCGTCACCTTCCTTGAGACCGAGGGCCTCCCGTACCGCCTTGGGCACGGTCACCTGACCCTTCGACGTGAGCTTCGCGGCGGCGTC
>DASTFE010000432.1:0-9322 GCA_035708905.1 Acidimicrobiales bacterium
GGCGGTGCCGATGTCCCAGTGGGGCACCCGCTGGTGGTCGCCGTAGGTGATGGTGAGCGACTCGACCTCGACGGCGGCCATGGCGGCCGCGACGCTACCCCGCGGCGCCGGGGGCCCGAACCCGTTCCGTGGGTGTCGCGGCCCGCCGGTAGCCTCGCGAGCCATGCTCGACCTGCGCCGCATCCGCACCGAACCCGAGGCGGTCATGGCCGCGCTCGACCGGCGGGGTGCGGGCACGTCCGACGTCGTCGCCCGCCTGGTGGCGCTCGACCGCGACCAGCGGCGGGTGTCGGCCGAGCGCGACGAGGTGCGCAGCCAGGTCAAGGCGATCTCCAAGCAGGTCGGCCGGCTGCGCGGCCAGGGCCGGCCCGACGAGGCCGAGGCGTTGATGGCCGAGAGCCGCGCGCTGGGCGAGCGCGAGAAGGCGCTGGCCGCCGACGCCGACCGCCTCGGCGACGAGATCCGGGCGCTGCTGCTCACCGCGCCCAACACCCCCAGCGCCGAGGCGCCTGACGGCGCCGGCGAGGCCGACAACGTCGTGCTGCGCACCGAGGGCTACGACCCGGGCGCGTACCGCGAGCACCAACGGATGCCCCACTGGCAGATCGGCGACGAGCTCGGCCTGTTCGACTTCCCCCGGGCCACCAAGATCTCGGGTGCGATGTTCGTGATGTACCGCGGCTGGGGCGCCCGCCTGCTGCGGGCCATGGTGCAGCTCGGCCTCGACCGCAACGCCGACGCGTACGTCGAGGTGCGCCCGCCCACGCTGGTGCTCAGCGAGACCATGGTCTCGACCGGCCACCTGCCCAAGTTCGCCGACGAGGCCTACCACGTCGAGCGCGACGACCTGTGGGCGATCCCCACCGCCGAGGTGCCGCTGACGTCGCTGCACCGCGACGAGATCCTCGACGCGGCCGACCTGCCGCTGCGCTACGCCGCCTACACGTCGTGCTTCCGGCGCGAGGCCGGTGCCGCGGGCAAGGACACCCGGGGGCTGCTGCGGGCCCACGAGTTCGACAAGGTCGAGCTGCTGGCCGTGGCGGCCGGCGAGGCGCAGGCCATCGCGTGCCAGCAGGACGTGCTGGCCCGCAGCGAGGCCCTGCTGCGCGACCTGGGCCTGGCGTACCGGGTGGTCGACCTGTGCACGGGCGACCTGGGCAACTCGGCCGCCCGCACCTGGGACGTCGAGGCCTACGCGCCGGGCGTCGACCAGTGGCTCGAGGTGTCGTCGGTGTCGTGGTTCGGCGACTACCAGGCCCGGCGGGCCAACATCCGCTACCGGCCGGCGCCCGAGCCCGGCGACGAGGGCAAGGGCAGGGGCACCCTCGTGGCCCACACGGTGAACGGGTCGGCCATGGGTTGGCCCCGCACCGTCGCCGCCTACCTCGAGACCCACCGCCGGCCCGACGGCTCGGTGGCCGTCGTCGACGTGCTGCGCCCCTACCTGGGCGGCGCCGAGGCCATCACACCACCGGCCTGACGCACGGCCTCACCGGCAGTCCCGACACCGCCCCGACAGGGCGAAGTGCTGGGGCGAGAGGTCGAAGCCGTGCTCGGCCCGCAGCCGGGCCGCCAGGTCGTCCAGCGCCGCCAGCGGCACCTCGACCACCGACCCGCACGACGAGCAGACGGCGTGGTGGTGCGGCCGGTCGTTCAGGTGGAAGGTCGACGGCCCGTGCCCCAGGTGCACGTGGGTGACGACGCCCAGCTCCTCGAGCCGGTCGAGGGTGCGGTACACGGTCGCCCGGTGCACCTCGGGGTGGGCCTCGGCCACCCGGGCCGCGATCTCGTCCGCCGTGGCGTGGTGCGCCCCCGACAGCAGCGCCTCGACGACGGCGCGGCGCGACGCCGTCACACGATCGCCGCGCCGGCGCAGCAACGACAGGATGTCGTCTGTCGACGGTGGGCCGCCGGTCACCGGGGCGAGGGTAGCGGCACCACCTCCGGTGGCCGGCGACCACAGCTAGCCTCTCCCGAGCCCCCGCCGCGAGGTGCGGGTCGGACGAGGGAAGGCGGCACATCGCATGCGACGCGTCTGGGCAGCGCTGGCCATCAACGCCGGCAAGCACGCAGGGATCGTCGGCGTGATCGGCTTGGCGATCACGCTCGTGCTCGGCCTGGGGATCACCAAGCTCGACTTCGCCACCGGTCAGGACTCGTACCTGAACGAGGGCGAGCAGGTGTACCAGGACAGCGTCGCCTACCAGGGCCTGTTCGGTGGCCAGGCGATGCTCAGCCTGTTCACGATGGACGAGGGCTCGACGGTCACCGACCTCTTCACCCCGGCGAACATCGCCCACATGCGCCAGGTCGAGGAGGACCTGCGGGCCACCGACGGCGTCGTCACGGTGATCAGCCCGCTGACCGCCCTCGAGTTCACGCAGAACATGGTGTCGAGCGAGTCGGGCGACGTCGCCGAGAGCGTGGCCGGCCGGGCATTGCTCGGCGCCGGCGAGCGCGACCCGGACCCGGAGGCCCAGGCGCTGCGGCTCGACGACTCGGTCGCGACGCTCGAGCGCATCAGCGCGGTGACGGGTGAGCGCACGTTCGAGAACCCCCAGTGGATCGACTTCCTGCTGTTCGACAACCGGGGCGAGATCCGCAAGTCGCTGCGGCCCTTCTTCCCCGACGAGGGGCACGCCCAGCTCCTGGCGCGCCTGGAGGGCAACGCCTCGCTCGAGGACGAGGGCACGGCGGCCGACCGGGTGATGGCCGTGGTTCAGGCCGAACCTTTCGAGAACGCCTCCACCGTGACGACGGGCGCCCCGGTGCTGCTCAAGGACCTGAACGACTACCTGCGGGGCGGCCTGCTCACGCTCGGCGCCATCGCGGTGGCGATCATGATCGTCATACTCGTGCTGCTGTTCAAGGTCCGGTGGCGCCTGCTGCCGCTCGGCGTGATCCTCGTCGGCGTCACGTGGGCCTTCGGCCTGGCCGGCTACCTGGGCATCCCGCTGTCGGTCGTCACCATCGCCGGTCTGCCGGTGCTGCTGGGCGTGGGCATCGACTACGCGATCCAGATGCACTCGCGCGTCGAGGAGGAGGTGGTGATCGACCGGGCCGCCCACCCGATCCAGGAGACCGCCATCAACCTGGGCCCGGCGCTGCTGGTGGTCATGTTCGACGCCATCTTCGCCTTCCTCGCCCTGCGCTTCGCCAAGGTGCCGATGATCCGCGACTTCGGCCTGCTGCTGGCCGTGGGCATCGCGGTGATCTGCCTGTGCAGCATCCTGCTGCCGCTGGCCACGCTGGGCATCCGCGAGTTCCGTTCGCCCACCAAGGGGCGCGACTTCAGCCACGACCTCCTGGCCCGGATCGTGGTCCGGCTGGGCAAGCTGCCCGCGGCGGCCGCGGTCCCGCTGGCGGTGGTCAGCGTCGTGATCTTCGCCGGCGGCATCCTCGTGGAGGGCGACCTGGCCATCCAGAGCGACGTCGAGGAGTGGGTCAACCAGGACACCGACGTGATCCGCGACATCGACACCCTCAAGGCCGAGACCGGCTCGTCGGCCGAGCTGGGCATCTTCATCGAGACCGGCGACGTGTTCAGCGACGAGACGGCCGCCTTCGTCACCGACTTCGCCAACGAGCAGCTCGACCGGCGACCCGACGAGCTGCTCACGGCCTCGTCGATCGTCACCACGGTCGCCTTCCTGCTCGAGGTGCCGGGCACGACCACGCTGGCGCCCACCGGCGACGACGTGCGGCGGGCGTACGAGGTGGCGCCGCCCGACATCCAGGCGGCGCTCGTCGAGCCCGACGCGGGCGTGCTGAACCTCGTGTTCCGCACCGGCCCCGGCTCGCTCGAGGAGCGGTCCGTCTACACCAACGACATCCGCGACGAGCTCGAGGCCGGCGAGACCGCCGGGGGCGTCGTCGTGCCGGCCGACGCCCGGGCCACGCCGTCGGGGCTCGCGGTGGTGGGCGTGGGCCTGCTCGAGAACATCGAGGCCAACCGCATCCTGCTCACCTACCTGGCGGTCGCGTTCGTGTTCGCGTTCCTCGCCGTCCGGCTCCGCAGCATCGTGCGGGCGCTGCTGTCGCTGGTGCCCGTGCTGATCGCGGTGGGCGCCTCGTCGCTGGTCGCCTGGGTGTTCGACCTGCAGCTCAGCCCGATGACCGCGGTCGGTGGGCCGCTGGTCGTGGCGCTGTGCACCGAGTTCACGTCGCTGATCCTGCTGCGGTTCATCGAGGAGCGGCGCCGGGGCTTCTCGCCCGCGGAGGCCGCCGACGTCGCCGCGGCCCGCACCGGCCGGGCGTTCATCGTGTCGGCGCTGACCACCGTGGCGGGCGTGGCCGTCATCGCGTTCTCGTCGCTGCCGCTGCTGCGCGACTTCGGCCTGATCGTCGCCATGAACGTGGCGGTGGCCCTGCTCTCCGCTCTCGTCTTCCTGCCGCCCATGCTGGTCTGGGCCGAGGAGCGGGGCTGGGTGACCCGGGGCATGGGTGTGCCGCGCCCGGCGCCTGTGCCTGCGGCGGCCGACACGCCGGAGGCCGCCCTGCGCAATCCGTGAGTAACCCGCGGGCCCCGGCGGTAGCGTGGCCGCCACACCGAAGACCCAGGGCCGCACGACGGCCCGACGGCCGACCCGGGGCCGCACCTGCGGGGAGGGGACCGTTTGCGCACGACAACACCCGCCGACGCGGTGGCCGACGACGCGCCCGCACCCGCGGCCGCCCCCGCCGACACCGCCATCCGACTCGACGCGCTGACGAAGACCTACCCCGGTGGGGCGACGCCGGCGGTCACCGACCTCGACCTCGACATCCCCCGCGGCGAGCTGGTGGCGCTCGTGGGCCCGTCCGGCTGCGGCAAGACGACGACGCTCAAGATGATCAACCGCCTCGTCGAGCCCTCGGACGGCACGGTCTGGCTCGAGGGCACCGACATCCGCACCCTGCCGGTGCACGAGCTGCGCCGCGGCATCGGCTACGTGATCCAGCAGTCGGGGTTGTTCCCTCACCGCAAGGTGCGCGACAACATCGCCACCGTGCCCCAGCTCCAGCGGTGGAGCCGGTCCCGCATCGACGAGCGCGTCCGCGACCTGGCCGAACTGCTCGACCTCGACCCCGCGCTGCTCGACCGCTACCCGTCCGCGCTGTCGGGCGGTCAGCAGCAGCGGGTGGGCGTGGCCCGCGCGCTGGCGGCCGACCCGCCGGTGCTGCTGATGGACGAGCCGTACTCGGCTGTCGACCCCATCGTGCGCGCCCGCCTCCAGGACGAGCTGATCGCGCTCCAGCGCCGGGTGCAGAAGACCATCGTGCTCGTCACCCACGACATCGACGAGGCGATCAAGCTCGCCGACCGCATCGCCATCCTCAACGTCGGCGGCGTGCTCGAGCAGGTGGGCCCACCCGAGGAGCTGCTGCGGGCCCCAGCGAGCGACTTCGCCGCGGGGTTCCTCGGCGACGACCGGGGCATCAAGCGGCTCTCGCTGGTGCGGGTCGGCGACGCCTCGCTCAGCCGCGGGCCCGTGGTGCCGCCGTCGGCCACCGCCGACGAGGCCCGGGCGGTGATGGCCGCCGAGGGCACCGACTGGGTGTCGGTGTGCGACGGCGGGCGCCTGCACGGCTGGGTGGGCGCGGACGAGCTCGACGGCAGCGCCACGGTGGCCAACCTGCGGGCGCGCCCGTTCGCCGCCGTGGTCGGCCCCGACACCACCCTCAAGGCGGCGCTCGACGTCGTGGTCACGTCGCGCACGCGCGTGGCGGTCGCGGTCGACGACGAGGCTGACGGGGGGCCCCGCTACCTGGGCATCCTCACGGTCGACGACCTGGCCGAGGGGATCACCCGGTGACGGCGCCCGTGCTGGCCGCCGAGCCGCTGGTGCGGTGGGACTGGGTCCGCGACCACACCGACGACATCACCGCGCAGCTCTGGGAGCACCTGGGCCTCACCGCGGCGGCGGTCGGGATGGGCTTCGCCATCTCGATGGTGCTGGCGCTCGCCGCGGTGCGGTGGCGCTGGGCCTACGAGCCTCTCGCCGGGTTCTGCAGCGTGCTCTACGCCATCCCCAGCCTGGCGCTGTTCGGCGTGCTGGTGCCCATCTCGTTCTTCGGGCTGGGGTTCCGCACCGCCCTGGCGGCGCTCGTCAGCTACACGCTGCTCATCCTGCTCCGCAACATCGTGGCGGGGCTCGACGGCGTGCCGGCCGCGGCGCGCGAGGCGGCCGACGGCATGGGCTACGAGCGGTGGCGCCGCATCCTGCGGGTCGACCTGCCGCTCGCCACACCGGCGATCGTGGCCGGGCTGCGCATCGCCACGGTGACGACGGTCGGGCTGGTCACGGTCACCGCGCTGGTGGGCGAGGGCGGCTTCGGCTCGTTGATCAACGACGGCCTGTCTCGCAACTTCCCCACGCCGATCGGGGTGGGCACGGTGCTGTCGGTGGCGCTCGCCATCGCCCTCGACGTGCGGTTCGTGGTGATCGAGCGGCTGCTCACGCCGTGGGCACGGGCCCGGGTGCCGTCCACGTCGGGCACCCAGGCCGACGACGCGCTCGTCCGGGCGCGGGCGCGCGCTGCCGGGCGGTGGAGCGCCCTCGTCGGGGGGCGGCCGTGAGCGATTCGCTGCGCCAGATGTGGGAGTACCTGTCCAGCGACGCGGCCTGGTCGGGCCGCAACGGCCTGCCGGCACTCACCTGGGCCCACATCCGCATCTCCGTCGTCGCCGTCGTCATCGCCGCCGCTGTGGCGATCCCGTCCGGGGTTCTGCTCGGGCACGTGCGCCGGGGTGCCCTGCTCGCGGTGTCGGTGGTCAACATCGGCCGGGCCGTGCCCTCGTTCGCCATCCTCGCCCTGCTGCTGCCGTTCTCGCTGCGCTACGGGTTCGGCCTGGGGTTCTGGCCCACCATCGTCGCCCTCGTCCTGCTCGCCATCCCCCCGGTCTTCACCAACACCTACACCGGCGTGCGCGACGCGCCGGCCGACGCCGTCGAGGCGGCCCGGGGCATGGGCATGCGAGCCGGCGAGCTGGTGCGCAAGGTCGAGCTGCCGGTCGCCGTGCCGCTCATCGTGACCGGCCTGCGGGTGTCGGCCGTGCAGGTGGTGGCCACCGCCACGCTGGGTGCCCTGGTCGGCTACCGCAACCTGGGCACCCCCATCGTGTCGGGCTTCACCAGCCCGAACAAGGGACCGATGCTGGCGGGCGCGCTGGTGGTGGCCGTGCTGGCCCTCGCCACCGACGGCCTGTTCGCCCTGGCCGAGCGGGCGCTGGTGCCGTGGCGCCGTCCCGTGCGCCGCACCGACGACGCCACGGTGGTGGCGGAGGAGGCGGCGCCGGCCGCCGTGGGGTGATTCGCACCCCCGATCGATTCGACAGCGAGCCCCGCGTGGGGAAAGGAACAGAGACAATGACACGACTGCTCCGGGTGACTGCCGCCGTCCTGGCGGTGGGACTGCTGGGCGCCGCCTGCGGCGACGACGATGACGACAGCGCCGAGACCGACGAGGGCGCGCCGGCCGCCGACGTCCCCGACGGTCCCCCCATCAGGATCGGCGCCCAGGACTTCGGCGAGTCGCTGATCCTGGCCGAGATCTACCAGGGTGCCCTCGACGAGGCGGGCTACGACGCGGCGGTGGCCGAGGTCGGCGGGTTCCGCGACCTGCTGTTCGGCGCGTTCGAGTCGGGCGAGGTCAACCTGGCGCCCGACTACGTCGCCTCGCAGCTCGAGTTCCTCAACGAGCAGGCCGGCGAGGCCACCAGCGACGTCGACGAGACGTTCGCGCTGCTCGAGCCGCGGCTCGAGGAGATGGGTCTTGTCGGACTCGAGCCCTCCGAGGCCGTCGACACCAACGCGTTCGTGGTCACGCAGGAGACGTCCGACGAGTTGGGCATCACCACCCTGTCCGACCTCGCCGAGAAGGGTGCCGACCTCACGCTGGGCGGCCCGCAGGACTGCGAGTCGAACGCCTTCTGCATCCCGGGCCTGCAGTCCGTCTACGGGCTCGACATGTCCGAGAACTTCACGCCGTTGGACGCCGGGCTGGTCGCCACCTCCCTCGAGGAGGGGGCCATCGACGTGGGGCTGCTGTTCTCGACCGACGGCCGGATCGCCTCCGAGGGCTGGGTGCTGCTCGAGGACGACCAGCAGATGCTGGCAGCCGACAACGTGTTCCCGGTGGCGGCGCAGGAGGTGGTCGACGCCTACGGCGACGACCTCGTCGGCCTGCTCGAGGACATCTCGTCCGAGCTCAACACCGAGGGCCTGATCGAGCTCAACCGCCGTTACGACGTCGAGCGCGAGGACGCCGAGGACATCGCGGCCGACTGGCTCGACGAGCACGGCTTCGCCGGCTGACCGCGGTGGCGCGTGGGGCCCCGATGTCGGGGCTCCACGCAGCACCCTCCGGCAGCGCCTCGAGGCAATGACGGTCGGTCCGGTGCCGTCGAGGCGGTAGCAGTCGGGGGCCGACCGCGATTGCCTCAGGCGTCATCATGCGACCGCCGTTGCCTCACGACACAAGGGAGGCCAGCGCGGCGCGGACGTGGTCGAGGGCGGCCGCGATCCACGGCAGGCCGACCGGGTCGGGGCTGTGGAGGGCGGCCCACCGCTCGTCGTCGGTGCGCCCGTAGAGCAGGCTGGCCGTGGCCCGCAGGCGCAGGGCGGCCGGGTCGTCGCCGAAGGCCCCGCCGGGCAGCACGCCGACGCCTTCTACGTCGAGACCGCCGGTGTGGCCGTGCTGCGCTCGCTCACCGCCTTCACGTCGCTCGCCCAGGCGCTCGCCAACGCCGTCGCCGCCGCCGGGGGCAGCAGCACCAGGGCGGCGCTCGGTGTCGAGGAGGCGCTCCTCGACGAGCTGGAGGTCTACGAGCCCGTCCCGCCCCGGCGCGGCGACCGGCGGCAGCCGACTGCGTGACGCGGGCGCGCCGGCGCTAGACCCTGCACGTGGACCTGTCCGAGCTGGCCGAGCTGCGCCAGGAGTACACCTACGCCGGTCTCGACGAGGCCGACCTCGCGCCCGACCCGGTGGGGCAGTTCCGCCGGTGGTTCGTCGCCTGGCACGAGGTGGCCGTGGGCGACCCCAACGCCATGGTGGTCACGACGGCCACGCCCGACGGGCGACCGTCGGTGCGCACGGTGCTGCTGCGGGCGCTCGACGCCCGGGGGTTCGTGTTCTTCAGCAACCGCGACAGCCGCAAGGGCCGCGAGCTGGCCGCCAACCCCCGGGCGGCGCTGCTGTTCCCGTGGCACCCGCTGGGTCGCCAGGTGATCGTCGAGGGCGCGGCCGCGCCGCTCGACGAGTCGGCATCCGACGCCTACTGGCGCACCCGCCCCCGCGCCAGCCAGATCGCTGCGCTGGCCTCGCCCCAGAGCAACCCGGT
>DASTFE010000433.1:0-9900 GCA_035708905.1 Acidimicrobiales bacterium
TGCCTCGTCGGTCAGCGGCGCGTGAAGAAGATCTGGAACTCGAAGAGGCCCTGCTCGTCGATCGACAGCACCGAGAACCCGGTCGGCGGGTCGATGTCGAAGTCGCCGAGCACGACCGCCGCCTGGCCCACCACCGCAGCGGCGGTGCCCGACAGCTCGACCTCCAGCGCCACCGTCACCTCGCGGGTGACGCCGTGGACGGTCAGGTCGCCGGTGGCGTCCACCGACGCCCGCTCGCCGTCGAGCACCCCGGCGGGCAGCGTCAACGGCCCGGTCAGCGAGAACGTCGCGGTCGGGAACCGGTCGGTCTCGAGGCCCCGCGACCGCAGCGCGCTGTCGCGGGTGCCGTTGTCGCTCTCGAGCGTGCGGAGGTCGACCTCGATGTCGGCGGCGGCCACCTGGTCGCCGGCGACCGTCATGGTGCCCGACACGTCGGGGGTGCGCCCGACGGCGGTGTTGGCGCCCACCCCGGCCAGCTCCTCGTCGAAGCGGTAGCCGGCGTAGGTGCCGGTGAAGTCGTCGAACGAGCCGAGCGACGTGTCGACGGTCCACTCGCCCTCGCCGCCCGCGTCGCCGCCCTCGTCGCCGGCGCCGCCCGCGCCGCCGCTCGCCTCGCCGCCGGCCTCGTCGAGCGTCTCGCCGGCCGTGGCGATGTCGGCCTCGGGCGGGGCGTCGTCACGGATGAGGAACCACCAACCGGCGAAGCCGGCCAGCGCCACCACGGCGACCACCGCGACCGCGATCAACCCCAGCTTGCGTCGCGCACCTGCCATGTCGCCTCACCTCTCCGTCGGAGTGCCGCGGCACCGTCGTTGCGATGAGGTACGTGGCGGCCCACGCCCTCGGATCTCCCCGGCCCGCTGTGCCGCGCCCGACCGGCGCTCGACCAGCGTAGGGGGCTACTGCGACGCCCGGTGCACCCGGCGGGACGTCAGCACGTCGCGGGCGAAGCGCCCGGCCTGCTTGAGGGCGTCGGCGGCTTCGGGCAGGAACGACCAGAAGACCTGGAAGTCGTGGGTGGGCACCGGGTACAGCTCGAGGCGGACGTCGACGCCGTGCTGGCGGGCACGGGCGGCGAGCCGGTGGGCGTCCTCGACGATGACGTCGCCGGTGCCGCCCTGGACGAGCATCGGCGGCAGTCCGCTGAGGTCGGCGCGCAGCGGGCTGACGACGGGGTCGTCCACCGGATGGCCGTTGAGGTACGACGCGGCGAAGCTGCGCAACTGGTCGATCGAGAGCGCCGGCTGGGGCTCGCCCGGCTCGTCCAGCTGCTCGAACGTCAGGTCGACGCCGGGGCAGAGCAGCACCACGCCGCCCGGCAGCGGCAGCTTCTCCTGCTTGAGCCTGATCAGCGTCGACAGGGCCAGGCCGCCGCCAGACGAGTCGCCGGCGAACGTCACCTCCTCCGGCCGGGTGCCGCTGTCGAGCATCCACAGGTAGGCGCGCATCGCGTCCTCGAGCGCGGCCGGGAACGGGTGCTCGGGCGCGAGCCGGTACTCCGGCACCACCACGCCGGTGTCGGCCGCCACCGCCAGGGCGCCCGCCAGGTGCCGGTAGCCGAACGCCGAGCCCGAGACGTAGCCGCCCCCGTGCAGCAGCAGCACCGTGGCGGACCGCTCTGGGTCGGCGGTCACCCGCAGCGACGGGACGCCACCGGCGTTGACCGGTTGCACGCTCGTCTCGGGCGGCGGCTGGAACTGGGCGTGCAGCGCCTCGCAGGCGTTGCGCAGCTCCTGCAGGTCGGCGTCCGCGGCGGTCAGCTCGCTGACCGGCTCCCAGATCCGGGCCAGGCGCCCGGCGAGCTCGCCACCGACCGCCCGCGTCGCCGACACGGCGTCGTCGACCCCGTGCAGCAGGTCGCGCGCCCGGTCGAGGAGCGCGTCGCCGGCCAGGGTGAGCTCGACCCCGTGGGTCGAGCGCCGCAGCAGGTCGCACCCGACGTGCCGCTCGAGGCTGCGGATCTGCCGGCTGAGGGCCGGCTGGGACAGGTAGAGGCGGGAGGCGGCCCGACCGAAGTTGAGCTCCTCCGCCACGGCGACGAACGCGCGCAGGTGACGCAGCTCGATCCCCTCCGGCGCCGGGGGCAGCGGCAGGACCCTGCCGTGCTGTGACGCGGGGCCGTCGTCGTCCATGCGACCCATTCTGATGCAGGCGGGCCGGATGTGGTCATGCGTTTGGCGCACCGCCGCGATGCACACTCGGCCTTTCCCTTCTCCGGGGCACCGGTGCGACGGTGCCGACATGACCACCCGATCGCCCCGACGCCGGCCGCACCCCGCGGTCCACCTGGTCGCCGACGTGCAGCTGCGGGCCCGCGCCGGGCCCCTGGTGGCCCGTGTCCACTGGCCGGCCCCGGCCGGACTTGCGCGGCTGCGGCCTGCGCTGCTCGTGCTCCTGCCCGGCGGCCGCTCGGGCACCGAGGGGCTGGACGAGGCGGATGCGCTGTGCCGGGCGCTGTGCCGGCACGCCGGAGTCGTGGTGCTCACCGTGAGCGGCCGGGTCGGGTGGAAATGCTTCCAGACCTCGGCGCTCGACGACGCGGTGACCGCGACGACCTGGGCCGCGGACCATGCCGCCGAGCTCGGTGCGGACCCGGGACGGCTCCTCGTCGGCGGCGAGGCGCTCGGGGGCCGGCTCGCTGCCGCCGTCGCGCTGCACGCTCGCGACGACGGTTGGCCGGTCATCACCCGCCAGCTGCTGATCCGACCCGACCTGGGCACGGGCGAGCACCGCGCGCCGCCCTACGGCCGGGACCTCCTCGACCTGCCCGCCGACGCGCCGTCGCTGGCCGGCGTCGCGCCGGCCACCGTGGTCGTCGCCGGCGAGGACGGTCCCGGCGTCGACGACGGTCGGCGCTACGCCGCCCTGCTCCGGCACGCCGGGGTCGACGTGGACGAGCTGCGCTGCGACGGCCCGCCGCACCACTGCGGCCGGGCCGAGGCCGGCGCCGGCGCAGACCAGATCGCCCGGGACGTGGCCCGATCGCTGCGCCCCGCGCTCGACGCACCGCCCGCCGGGGCGGGGCCGCACCGGGACGTCCCGGCATGACCGACCTGATGACCGCCCCCGACGCGGCCCCGATCGCGTCGCCGCGCACGTCGCCTCCGTTGGAGCGACGGTTCGAGGCGCACCGCGGCGAGCTCCGCGCCCACTGCAGGCGGATGCTGGGCTCCGCGTCCGAGGCCGACGACGCGGTGCAGGAGACCTTCGTGCGGGCGTGGCGCTCCTTCGACCGCTTCGAGGGACGCTCGGCGCTGCGGACGTGGCTGCACCGCATCGCCACGAACGTCTGCCTCGACATGCGGGGTGCCGCGCAACGACGTGCGCGCCCCGCCGACCCGGCATCGTGGGAGACCGACTCGCCGGCCTGCGGGCACCCGTCGCCATCGGCCGACGATCCGGCCGAGCAGGCGGTCGCCCGCGAGTCGGTCCGCCTCGCCCTCGGCGCCGCCCTGCTGCACCTGCCACCGCGGCAGCGGTCGGTGCTCCTCCTGCGCGATGTGCTGCGCTGGCGGGCGACCGAGGTGGCGGAGCTGCTGGGCACCACCGTGGCGTCGGTCAACAGCGCGCTCCAGCGGGCCCGGGCGACGCTCGCCGACGCCCACCGCTCGGCCGACCGGTCGGGCGCGCCGGAGGACGGCCAGCAGGTCCTGCTGCAGCGCTACGTCGAGGCGTTCGAGCGTTACGACCTCGACTCCCTGGTCGCGCTGCTCAGAAGGTGATGGCGCTGAGGTCGGGCTCCCAGCCCGCGGACCGCTCGACCGCCTCGCGCCACCGGTCGCGGTCGAGCTCGCGTGCCGGCTCGACCACCGCACGGGGGCGCCACGTCGCGGCCAGCTCGTCCCAGCCCGACCAGGTGCCGGCGGCCAGCCCGGCCAGGAAGCCGGCGCCGAGGGTCGTGGCTTCGCGCTCGGGCGACACCTCGACGGGCCGCTGGGTGGCGTCGGCCACGGCCTGGACGAAGGTGGGGTTGTCGCTCATGCCGCCGTCGACACGCAGGCGGGGGATGGCCAGGCCGGTGTCGGCCTCGGTGGCCTCGGCCAGGTCGGCCGCCCGCTGCGCCACGCCCTCGAGCACGGCCCGCACGAGCTGGGGGCGCCCGGTGCCGCGGGTGATGCCGAGCAGCGTGCCCCGTGCCCCGTAGTCCCACCGGGGCGTGCCCAGGCCCAGCAGCGCCGGCACGTACACCACGCCGTCGGTCGTGTCGCAGGCGGCGGCGACCTCGTGGGACCGCTCGACCGTGTCGATGACGCCGAGGTCGTCGCGCAGCCACTCGACGTTGGCGCCGGCGGCCAACATGACCGCCTCGACGCCCCAGGTCGTGGCGCCGTCGCGGCGCCAGGCGACGATGGGGAACGTGCCGTGGCCGCCCTGGCGGGCGAAGGCGGGTCGCTCGGGCCCGACGCACACGTCGAGCATGCCGCCCGTGCCGAACGTGACCTTGGCCAGCCCGGGCCGCACGCACCCCTGGCCGACCAGCGACGCCTGCTGATCGCCGGCCAGGGCGGCGATGGGCGGCGCGCCGGCGAGCGCGGACGCGCTGCCGACGACGCCGCTGGTGTCGACGATGCGGGGCAGCGCCGAGCGGGGGATGCGCAGGGCGTCGAGCAGCTTGTCGTCCCAGTCGGAGCCGTCGCCGACGACCAGCCCCGTCACGGCCGCGTTGGAGGTGTCGGTGACGTGCAGGTCGCCGCCCGACAGGTGCCAGGCGATCCACGTGTCGACCGTGCCGACGCACAGGTCGCGCGACCGGTCGGGATCGGCGGCGTCGAGCAGGTGCGCGGCCTTGGTGGCCGACTCGTTGGGCGCGAACCGCAGGCCCTCGCCCTGCCAGACCAGGCAGTCGCCGACCGTGCGCAGGTCCTGCCAGCCCAGCCCGGGACCCGTCGGCTCGCCGGTGGCGCGGTCCCACACGATCGTCGAGGCCCGCTGGTTGGTGATGCCGACCGCGGCCACCGGCCCCGCCTCGGCCAGCGCCGCCCGGGCGAGGTCGAGCGCGGTGGCCGCCATGGCCGTCGCGTCGAACTCGACCAGGCCGGGCGCCGGCGAGTCGGGCGGCAGCGGGCGGTGGTGGACCGCGGCGACGGTGGCGTCGGGCCGCACCACCGCGGCCCGCAGGCCGGAGGTGCCCACGTCGACGACCAGGACCGGACCGGGGGTGGGATCGCTCACGGGACGGCAGTCTGCCCGATGGCGGCCGCACGCGGCGAGGGGGCCGGCGGGGTCACCATCCGGCTGGTGCGGCCCACGGGGAGGGGAGGCCGAGCTTGCCCGGGTTGAGGATGCCCCGGGGGTCGAGGGCCGCCTTGGTGGCCGCCAGCACCTCCAGCGCCGGGCCGAGGGCCTCGGCCATGTACCGGCCCCGGTTGAGCCCCACGCCGTGGTGGTGGCTCAGCGCGCCGCCGTGGGCGAGCACGGCCCGCTGGCCGGCGTCCCACAGGGCGCGGTAGTAGGCGTCGCGGCGGTCGGCGTCGACCTGGCCGGCGAACGTGAAGTACAGGCAGCCGCCCGACGGGTAGCTGTGCGACTGGTGGGCCGACGCCGCCAGCGTGCCCTCGACGCCCAGCAGGGCGTCGAGCGTGGCCCGGTAGATGGCGGGCAGCGCCGTCCACGGCGCCGCCACCTCCATGGTGTCCACCGTGTAGCCCTTGGCGGTCAGCGCCTCGAGGGCGGCCACCTCGTTGCGGTGCGCCAGCCAGTGCTCGACGTGGGCGGCGTCACCCGCCTGCCCGCCGGCGCGCTCGCATACGTCTGCGATCACGGCGAAGGTGGCGTCGACCAGCGCCCCGTCGCCCTCGTCGAGCGCCAGCAGCAGGGCGCGGTCGCCCGTGCCGTAGGTGCGGTCGGCCTCGGCCGCGTCGTACAGGCGCAGCACGGCGGGCGTGGCGCCCCGCTGCACGATGCGGCGCAGGGCGTCGAGGCCGTCCTCGAACCCGCCGAGCAGCCAGGCGCCCCGCCGTTCGTAGATGGGTGCGGGGTGCAGGCGCAGGCGGGCACCGGTGATGACGCCGAGCGTGCCCTCGCTGCCCACGAAGAGCTGGGTGAGGTCGGGTCCGACGGCGGCGCGGGGCGGGCCGCCGGTGGTGATGCGGCGGCCGTCGGCCAGCGCCACGTCCAGGCCCAGCACCATGTCCTCGATCTTGCCGTAGCGTCCCGAGAGCTGGCCGGCCGACCGGCACGCCAGCCACCCGCCCACCGTCGAGAGCGCGACCGACTGGGGCCAGTGGCCGAGTGTGGCGCCGTGGTGGGCGCGCAGGTCGTGCTCGAGCACGTCGCCGAACGTGCCCGGCAGCACGTCGAGCACCAGCGACGTGGCGTCGACGGCGACGATGCCGGCCAGGGCCGTGAGGTCGAGCACGACCCCGCCGTGCAGCGGCACGGACGCTCCGCACACGCCGCTGCGCCCTCCCGCGGCCGTGACCGGCACGCGGGCCTCGTGGCACAGGGCGAGGACGGCGGCCACCTGGTCGGCGGCGGTCGGGCGGGCCACGGCCGCGGCCAGCCCGGCCACCTGGCCGCCCGTCGCCCAGGCCATGGCGAGCGGCCACCAGTCGCGGCTCGCCTCGGCGACGGCGGCAGGCTCGACCGTCACGTCGGCGCAGGCGTCGCCCAGCCGCCGCAGCAGGTCGTCGCCCAGCTCGACCCGCTCGGCGGCCAGCCGGGGCGTGGCCGCCGCGGCGCCGCCGGCGATCGCGATCGGGGGCGTGGGGGCCCCGGGCCCGGCGTCGGGCAGGGGGTGCGGAGAGCTCATCGTCATCGTCGGTCCTCGGCGGGGTGCGGGTGGGTCGGGCGCCCGGTCAGGCGCCACGGACGAGGGTGGCGATCTCGGGCAGGCCGGGAGCCTCGCGCTCGTGCGCTGCCGCCTCGCGGTAGGCGGCCACCTGCGCCGCCCGTTCGGCCTCGGACCACCCCAGCTCGGCGCCGACCAGCACGGCGGCCTCGTCGGCAGCGGCGGCCGTGGCGTCGCGGTTGCGCAGGCGGGCGCGGGTGCGGCGGGACAGCACGTCGTCGAGGGTGACGGCCATCTCGTAGCGGGCCGCGTAGACGGCCTCGGCCCGGCGGTAGGGGAGGCCCGGCACCAGCGGCTGGCCCAGGGCCGGGTCGGCGTCGATCATCGCGGCCAGCACGCCGGCCTCGCCGCCGTAGCGCCCGCCGAGGTGCAGGTCGGCCGCGGCCGCCTGCTGCCAGCCGTCCGCGCCCCGCAGGCGCAGTGCGCGGGTGCGGCTGCGGCGGGTGCCGCGGGGGAGGGGCTCGCCGGCCACCGCGAGGGCGGCGTCGACCGCGTCCTCGGCCATCTCGCGGTAGGTCGTGAGCTTGCCGCCTGTGACCGTGACCAGGCCGCTGGCCGAGGTGAGCACCTGGTGGCGGCGGGACATGTCGGCGGTGCGGGTGCTGCCGGCGTCACGCACCAGCGGCCGCAGGCCCGCCCACGTGCCCAGCACGTCGGACTCGTCGAGCGGCTCGGTGATCGAGCTGTTGATGGCCCCGAGCAGGTAGTCGACGTCGTCGGCCGTGCACTGGGGATCGTCGACGTCGCCGTCGTAGTCGGTGTCGGTGGTGCCGATGTAGGTGACCGAGCCGGGCCCGCCGACCGTGCCGTCCTCGCCCGGCCAGGGCACGACGAACACCGAGCGCCGGTCCTTGGGCACCGGCACCACCGCCGCGATGTCGTTGCGCACCTTGTCCCACGGGACCGTGATGTGGATGCCCTTGGCGGGCCGGATGCTGCCGGGGTCGCTGCCCTCGTCGAGCGCCCGCACGTCGTCGGCCCACACGCCCGTGGCGTTTATCACCACCCGGGCCCGCACCTCGACCTGGCGGTCGCTGGTGTCGACGAGCGCGCCCGTCACCCGCTCGCCGTCCTTGCGCAGGGCCGTGACCGCGGCGTGGTTGACGACGGTGGCGCCGAAGTCGAGCGCCGCGGTGCGGGCCAGGGCGAGCGTCAGGCGGGCGTCGTCGGTCTGGGCGTCGTAGTACAGGTAGGCCCAGGCCATGCGGTCGCTCAGCGTCGGCATGTGGGCCCGCGCCGCCTCGCGGCCGAGCCGGCGGTGCCGCTTGCCGATGCGCAGGCCGCCGGTGAGGTCGTACATCCACATGGCCGAGCCGAGGGCCCGGGCGAGCTGGCGGGGGATGAGGCCGCCCTTGCCCGTGAAGATGGGGATGAGGAAGGGCAGCACCTTGACCAGGTGGGGGGCGTTGCGCAGCAGGCGCTGGCGCTCGCGGAGCGCCTCGTACACCAGCCGGACGTCGCCGTTCTGCAGGTAGCGCAGGCCGCCGTGTACCAGCTTGGACGACTTGGACGACGTGCCCGAGGCGAAGTCGTCGCGCTCGACGAGCGCGGTGCGCAGGCCGCGGGCGGCGGCGTCGAGGGCGACGCCCGCGCCGGTGATGCCGCCGCCGACGACGAGCAGGTCGTGGGTGCCGGCGCCGAGCTGGTCGATGTTCTCGCTGCGGTCGAAGCTGCCGAGGGGCATGTCGGTTGGGCTCCTGGAGGGGGTCGCAGAGAGCCTAACGGTGGCCCCGGCGACCGCCGTGGACGTATCCGATCACGAGACGTGGTCGACGACGGCGGTCCAGCCACCGTCGGCGGCCGGCGGGATGACGTGGTCGGCCCGCTCCAGCGCGGCCGGGTGTGCCACGGCGGGCACCAGTCGCAGGGCCGCGTGGTCGAGCAGCTCGACGTCGTTGGGTCCGTCCGCGACCGCCAGCACCCGGCCGGCGTCGAGGCCGTGGGCGGTGCAGAAGGCGAGAACCCCGTCCCACTTCGACAACCCGAACGGTGCGACCATCAGCGACGCCAGGCCCGGGTAGTCGAGCGACCGGTCCAGATGGCAGGCCGCCAGGTCACCGACGGCCTCGCAGGCGGCCACGCCGTCGCCGTGGGGCACGCCGATCATGCCGAAGCCCAGCACGGCCTCCTCCGCGGCCACCCGGGCCAGGTCGTCGACGCACGCCAGGCCGGCCAGACGGCGGGCGTGGTCCGGGTGGGTCGAGGGCATGGGGGCGAGGAACACGTCGTAGCGGGGGTGGTCGACGTACAGGACGGGCGCGAGTCCGACCGACGCGAACGCCGCCTGGACGGCCACCGCCTGTGCCCGTGGGTAGGGTGCGCGGTGGAAGCGCTCGCCGGTGGCGAGGTCGACGCCCAGCGCCCCGTTGAGTACCACGGCAGGTGGCGTGGCGCCCACCCGGGCGAGCGGCAGCCGGGTCGAGGTCAGGCGCCGGCCGGTGGCGACCAGCAGCGGGACGCCGCGGTCGGCCAGCGCACCCATGGCGTCCACCACGCCGTCGTCGATGTGGTCGTCTGTGTGCCAGAGGGTGCCGTCCAGGTCGGTCACCACCAGGCTCACCGGTCCATGGGCTGCCATCGGGCGAGTCTCGGCGGCCGGCCGCGACCCGGGCAAGACGCGCGGCGGCGGTCGTTCGAGGAGGTGGCCACGTGGCTGTGGCGTGGATCGTTCGAGGACGACCGCCCCTGGCATGCCCCGCAGCCACTCGTCGACATGGCCACCCGTGTCCAGGGGGCGGTCACCGCGTCCTCGTCCCACGTGCTGCCGGTCGACCGCGCCCGCATGGTGGTGACCGCCGCCAGCGCGCTCGACCCGCTCCGCTTCGACCGTGGCGCGGACTCCGTCCTGGCACGGGCGCGCCAGCTGATCGCGGCGATGGTCGACTCCCTGCCGCTGCTCGGTGACGAGCCGCCGGGCGACGGGTCGATCGCCGAGCGGCTGTGGCCGCGGCTCACCGACCAGCCGCCCGATCGGCAGCAGCTTCAGGCGCTGGACGCCGCGCTCGTGCTGCTGGCCGACCACGAGCTGCCCGTGTCCACGGTGGCGGTGCGGCTGGCGGCGTCCACCGGCGCGCACCTCTACGCGGTGGTCAGCACGGGGCTCGGCGTCA